>CAZBXY010000559.1:0-3338 GCA_964495365.1 uncultured Frigoriglobus sp.
AAGTCCTCGCGCTTGATGCCCAGCCCGCGGAGATCTTCTTCCAGCCCGGCCTTGATCTCGACCGGCGTCACCGTGATTCCGCGGCGTGCGGCTTCGATCTCGATGATCTTCTTGTTGGCGAGCAGTTCGAGTTTCTCGTACCCGCCGCGGGCGATGAGGAAGTCGCCGAGTTCTTCGCGGGTGATCGGCACGTTGCCGTAGATGTACCCGACGACGCGGCGGTCGGGTTCGGGCTGCGGCGCGCCGGGCGCCGGGCGCACGGCGCCGCCCATCGGCACCGGCATCGGGGCTGGTTGTGTGCCCGGCAGCGCGGGCGTTCCCGGCAGCGGTTGCGGTTGCGGCGGCTGGGCGCCCAGCCGGTCGCTGGTGATTCCGAACACGTATCCGGCCGCGGCCACGCCGGCGAACGCCAGCCCGCGCACCAGTCGATCCCGACGGCTGATTGCCATTCCCGTTCCCTCCACGATATTGCGGGGTTGCGGGGCGGCTTATAACAGCCCGCGCAGGGGCCGCAAGGGAACTTGAGGGAAAAACCGACAAAATCGGTTCCAAAGCATTACCGCGCCGCGGGTTGGGGCCGCACTGCGACCGAAACCTACGGCCCGGTCTCATACTTTCGGTTCCGTTACACCATCCCCCACAGCCGGCGAAGGCCCCATTCGGCCCCCAGCAAGAGCGCGAACACCACCAGCCATAGGGGCAAGAAGCCCTTCGACCGGTTCCGGTTCCAGTCCGGGTAGTATCGCGGCTTCTTCCCGGCGTCCGGGGGCGCTTCGGCCTTCAGTTCCTTCAAGAACGCCGGCAGGTCTTCGAGCCGGAGCGCCTTTCCCCCCGTGGGGACCGATAGCCCCTTCATGAAGTCGGGGTCGGCGTTCACCCGCAGCATCTCGTCAGACACGTCCGGCACCGCGATGAACTTCGCCGTCCCGCGAATGAGCTTCTGGCTGCCGTCGGCGTTGAGTTCGGGCGTACCGTCGGGCTTCTTGGCGGGCGTGGTCACCGAGACGAAGTATTCGCCCGGCGCCGGGGCGCGGAACAGCACCTTCCGCCCGTCCTTGTCCGTCAGCACTGTGAGCGGCACCGCCTTCGCCTCGTCCTCCGGCTTCGGTTCCAACTGACCCGGCGGCAGCGGGACGATGCGAACCGTGAGCGGCGCGGTCGGGTCGTCGGTCCCGTCGGGCTTCTTCATTCCGACGCGAACCTCTTGCTCCGTGGTCGTCTTCAGTTGGCGGAACTTGGGCCGCGCGTAGACCTGACTCTCTTCCTCGTCCTGGTGCGCCAGCCACAGCACGCACTGGCGCCAGAACCGCTCGTGCATCTCAAGCCCGTCGTTGGTCTTCGGCTGACCCAAACTGCGCCAGAGGTACGTGTCGAACGCGCCGAACGCGAGCCACCGGCCCTTCGTCGCGTCGCCGCGCTGCGACCCGACCAACAGCGGCTCGCCCTTCGGGCCGCCGCCAGCCTCAATGTCCTGCCCGGCGCCGCCTTCCATCGTCCACGCGAACACGGTGTAGAGTGCCCGCTGTTGGGCGGTGAGGGCGAGCCGGTTGTAGCCGTTGAGCCGGATCCCGGTGCGGAAGTTGTTCATCCGGTTCCACAGTTCTTCGGACTCGCCCGGTTTGGGCGCTTCACCCGGCTTGCCGGTGACGCGGAACATCTTCTCCAGCCCGCGGCTCGTGGGGACCGCCGGGTAGGTGACGAGCGGGTCGCCGCGCGGGCTGAGCTTGTCCACGATCGGACCGCCGGCGATCGGCAGCAGGTCGGTCGGGATGCCCTGGAACGAATACTCGCCGCCCAGGAACATCACTCCGATGCCCTTCTTCGTCACGAGTTCGGTGAGCTTCGGCAGAAAGGTCGGGTCGGTCTGTTGCAACTGCTGGGCGCTCACGTTGCCGATGATGACCACGTCGTAGGCGTTGCCTTCGAGGTTCAGCAGTGCTCGCGAGCTCTCGGACAGGACCAGGTCGGTTCGGAGGAACGCTTCGTAAATGTCAAACCGCTTCTCGCGGCGCAGCGCGTCGCGAATCAACGTCTCTTCGGTGCGCAGCTGATCGACGATGAGGACGCGCACGCCCTCCTTGTTCACCGTGAGGTACGTCTCGGACCAGTTGTTCAGCGCCGACAGCTCGCCCGGCAGCGGCTCGATCTTCCCGTTCTTCTCCTGCCCCACCTCCACCTTCACCTTGATCTCGCCCTTCTTGTCGGGTGCCTTGATGCTCATTTTCAGCTCGTTGCCCTTCTCGCGGTCCAGCGTGAACTCCTCGATTTTCGCGTGCTCCTTGCCGTCGCTGTCGGTGTACGAGACGCGGGCGCTGACGCGCGTGCCCGAGAACGCATAGGCGTTGACGCGCGCGGTCACCACCACGTCGTTCTTGACGAACGCTGGCGACGGGTTGCACTCGACCCCGATCACCGCGAGGTCTTTCGACTCGCTGGTTATGAGGTCCGAGCCGACGACGAACGTGTGGACGAGTACCCCGCGGCGCCCGTACTTCGCCGCCTCCGCGACTGCGGAGAACGTCTCGCCGTTGTCGATCCCGTCGCCGATGATGAGGTGCCCGCGGATGCGTTGCTCGGTCTGCCACCGCTCGTAGACGCGAAGCAGGTACGCGCCGTAATCGGACCGTTTTGCGTCGGCCGCGGCGGTCGGCTCCCAGCGGCTGGTGGCCTCGTTGAAGTCCGGCGGGCCGAACTTGTACACCACAACGGTAATCGCGTGGTCGGTGAGCAGCTCGTCGAACAGCGGCTGGCACTTTTCGAGCGTCTTGCGCACCGCGTCGATGCGGGCCTGCCCGCCGAGTTCGTCCTTGACCGTCATGCTCTCGGACACGTCCACGCCGACGAGCAGCACCGCGGGCTGTTTCGGGTTCTCGTTCACCCCGACGCTCGGCCGCAGCGCGGTGAGGAGCGTGACGGCCAGCGCCGCGAGCCTGAGCAGCAGCACGATCATTACTCGGCGCCGCGTGGCCTGCGGATGGCCGATGTAGGTCCAGATCGTGAAGACGACGAGCAGCACCGCGACCACGGCCAGCGCCGGCAGCCCGATCGGGTACACCGACCAGGGGTACGCGGGCCGCGTCGAGAAGAAGTAGTCGTTCATACCGCCATCATACCAGCCGGCCCGGCGCGAATCACGCGCGTCTGGTTCCTCGTAGTTCCTCGTAGCCCGACTCTCCGAGTCGGGTTCTTCTATCGTAGTCGGGTCCGAACTCAGTTCGGGAAGTGAAGAACCCGACTCGGAGAGTCGGGCTACGGGAAATCCAGAAGGCGAACGGCGCCGCGCACACCGGGTCGGCCGGCCCGGCAAACCCCGACTGTCACGAGTTTCGTCTTGACGC
>CAZBXY010000560.1:0-3322 GCA_964495365.1 uncultured Frigoriglobus sp.
GGCACGCTACCACCGCTGCCAGAAAAATGCCGTTCAGAAGCCTGAAGGGTTACCCCGCAGAATACAGGTTGGCCCGATGTCCCGCTACCTCGTCGGAATCGATCTCGGCACCACGAACATCGCGGTCGCCTACGTGGACACCGCCAACAAGGCCGCCGGCGGGCCGAAGTTGCACACCTTCCACATCCCGCAAGTGGTCGCGGCGCAGCAGGTGCAAGAGAAGGATCTGCTGCCGTCGTTTCTGTACATCCCCGGCCCGCACGACCTCGCACCAGGGGCGATCGATCTGCCGTGGAAGAAGAACCCGTCGGATACGGCCGGGCTGTTTGCCCGCAACCACGGGGCGAAGGTGCCGGGGCGGCAGGTGTCGAGCGCGAAATCGTGGCTGTGCCACCCCGGCGTGGACCGCACCGCACCGCTTCTGCCGTGGGCCGGGCCGCCGGACGTACCGCGCCTGTCGCCGCTGGAAGTTTCGGCCAAGTATTTGAAGCACATCGTCGAGGCATGGAACGCGGTGCCGAACCGCAAGCCCGCGGACAAGCTCGAAGAACAAACGGTGGTCGTCACGGTGCCGGCGTCGTTCGACGACGTGGCCCGGAACCTCACCGCGGAGGCCGCCAAGCAAGCCGGCCTCAAAAACGTCACGCTTCTGGAGGAACCGCAAGCGGCGTTCTACGCGTGGCTCGGGACGCACTCGCCCCAAGAAGCCGGGGCGCTGAAGCCCGGGATGCGGTGTCTGGTGGTCGATGTCGGCGGTGGAACCTCTGACTTCAGTCTGATCCGCGCCGGGGAGGAAAAGGGTGAACTCACCTTCATCCGCGACGCGGTCGGCGATCACCTCTTGCTCGGCGGCGACAACATGGACCTCGCGCTCGCGAAGGCCGTCGAGACGAAGCTGCCCGGCGGGCGGTTGGACGCCGCGCAGTTTGGGTCGCTCGTGCAAGCGTGCCGCAGCGCGAAGGAGGCGCTGTTAGTGAACCCGCCCCCGCCGAGCTTCCCGGTCACGGTGATGGGCAAGGGCCGCAGCGTCGTCGGCGGAACGGTGTCGGTGAACATCAAACCCGAAGACGTGGCGAACACGCTGTTCGAGGGCTTCTTCCCGCACACGACCTTCGATGCCGAACCCACGAAAGGTGTTCGCACGGGTTTGCAAGAGATGGGGCTGCCGTACGTGTCCGATCCGGCTGTGAGCAAACACCTCGCGGCGTTCATTCGCCAGCACATCCACGACTTCGAGAAGGAGAACCCGACGGCCTCAACGACCGTGGACGCGATCCTCTTCAACGGCGGTGTGTTTCAGCCCGAAGTGCTGCGTCAGCGCGTGATCGACGTGATGCGCCCGTGGTTCGATGCGCCGAAGAAAGCCTGGGAACCGCTGGTCCTCACCTCGCCGTCGCTCGATCTGGCGGTCGCGTGGGGAGCGGCGTACTTCGCGTGGCTGAAGCACAGCGGCGGGCGCCGGATCGGCGGCGGCATCCCGCGTTCCTACTACGTCGCGGTGGAAACCGACACGCCCGGGCGCGGGATCCACGCCCACAGCATTCCTGTACTGTGCGTCGTCCCGCGCCGGATGCAGGAGGGCGAAGAGGTTCACATGCCCGCGCCCATTCTGGAGTTGGCGCTCGGCGAACCGGTGCTGTTCCCGCTGTACACCTCGACCGTTCGCGGCGACGACAAGCCCGGGCAGGTGTTGCGGCTGCCGGAAGAGTCACTCATGCACCTCCCGCCACTGCACACGATCCTGCGCGGCGGGAAGCGCGCCGGTGCGAAGCGCGTTCCCGTCACGCTCGCCGCGAAGTGCACCGAAATCGGCACGCTCGAACTGTACTGCGAATCGAAAGAGGGGAATCGCTGGCGGTTGGAGTTCAACGTCCGCGACGTGCTGCGCGAGCCGACAAAAGAGGACGAGGAAGACGAGGCGAAGGGCGGCGTGATCGACGTATTCCCCGAAGAGAAGGTGCAAGCCGCCGGCGGGCTGATTACGGCCGTTTTTGGCGAACCCGGAGCGTCAGCGACGGGAGGCAACGCCCAACCGGTCACCACCTCCGACCTCCCGAAGTTGCTCGACACCGTACTCGAAGCGCCGCGGTCCGACTGGCCCACCGGCCTCTGCCGGCGGCTGTGGGAGTTCCTCGAAGCCGGCGCCGCGGGGCGCGGAAAATCCCCCGCGCACCTGTCGCGGTGGTACAATCTCACCGGTTTTGTACTGCGCCCGGGGTTCGGCGACCCGGTGGACCGCTACCGCGTGGAATCGCTGTGGAAGCTCATCACCGCGGCGGCCAGCGGCACCGGGACGAAGAAGCAAACCGTTCCCGAGGGCGGCGCGGATTACTGGATCATGTGGCGCCGGGTCAGCGGCGGGCTGAACGCGGCGCTTCAGCAGGCGCTGTTCACGCGCCTGAAGCCGGCCCTCCTGCCGGTGAAGGGGAAGCAGTATTCGCGGCCGCCGGCGAACGAGTTCGCGGAGATGTGGCGCGCCGCGGCCAGCCTCGAACGGCTCGACGCCAAGACGAAGGAGGCGCTCGGCGCCGCGGTCGTGCGCGACTGCAAGAAGTCGCCGGTGCCGACCTACGCCTTCTGGGCGCTGACGCGGTTGGGGTCGCGCGTTCAGCTTTACGGACCGCTCAACTCGGTCGTTCACCCCGAGATCGTCGAACAGTGGATCGAAGAACTGCTGCCGTTCCAGCCGACCAACGATAGTGAACGCAACGGCTGGCTGTTCTGCCTGTCGCAACTCGCGCGCCTGAGCGGACTTCGGGCGGTGGACGTGAGCGACCCGACGCGGTTCCGCGTGCTGGGCGCGTTGCGGGCGCACCCGTGCCCGGGCGCGTGGAAGCGGGTAGTAGAGGAGGTGGTGGCCCCGGAAGGCGAAGAACGGTCGCGGATGTTCGGCGAAAGCCTGCCAATTGGGTTACGATTATCGGGGGGCTAAGGTTACCAAAAGGCACAAGACCAGCCGCACGATTAACGCAGAGAAAGGCACGATCCAGACAAGATACATTGTTTTTAAGAACTCAGGTCTTCTGCCTTTAATCGTGTCTTTTCTGCGTTGATCGTGCGGCTTCTCTTCTTCTTGTCTGTGGGTTCGTCATGCTCACGCTCACGGTCACCAACAAGCTCGAAACGCAGCAGCTCACGCACCCGTCGGGGGCGCTGGAGATCGGCCGCGGCCCGGCCCGCACCGGGGCGGCGCGCGTCGTCGTGAAGGACGCATTTGTCTCGCGCGATCACATTCGCGTCGAGGAAGTGCCCGGGCGCAAGGTGCGAGTGGTGAACCTCAGCACCAAGGCTCCGGTCACCGTGGACGGGCACGCGGTCCTCA
>CAZBXY010000561.1:0-3270 GCA_964495365.1 uncultured Frigoriglobus sp.
GGCACGCTACCACCGCTGCCAGAAAAATGCCGTTCAGAAGCCTGAAGGGTTACCGTATTTCTTCCTCTCTTTGTGTTCTTTGTGCCTTTGTGGTTAATATTCTTTTCTGATCGTGCCTTTATCTGCGTTCATCGTGCGGCTTAATTTAGTTGATATTCCGGCATCGTCAGGATCGCGTGGACGGCCTCGCGGGCGCGGATGGCGAGGTCGCGGCCGGTCGGCTTGCCCTCGGCCACGAACTCGACCAGCTTCTCGCGGGCCTCCGGGCGAATTCCGCCCGGCACGTGCGCGTCGAGCAGCACGCGCACCACGTCCCCGGGCGCGGTCGCGTTCGCTTCGTCCAGTACGCGCGCGGGGTCGAAGGCCTTGGGCGGCGGAACGTCGGCGCTCACCTCGAACCCGGCCGCCGACGCCGGCGGGAACCACAACGCGCCCGACGCCAGCACCGCGGCGAAGTTGTCGCGTTCGAGGACGGTCGAGGTGTTGAGCCACGTCCGGGCGCCCGGCCAGCCCTTCACGTTCGGCGGCGCGAACAGCGCCTGGCCCATCGTCCCCAGCCACTTCACGAGCGCCTGGTGCGGGATCGGCCGGTGGTGAGGGTCGGAGTCGTCGAACCGGCGGTAGATCGCGCGGACCGCGCCGAGCGCGAACTCGACCGGGCTTTTGATCCGCTTGCGGAACGCGTGGTCCGAGTAGAACAACCGCGAACCCAAGATGGTTTTCACCAGTGCTAAGGTGTCGTACGCGCTCTTGCGGTACTGCTCGCACAGTGGTTCCAGCAGCGCTTCGGGCGGCGAAATCTCGCTGACGAGGTACGAATACAGTTTGCGGACGAGGAACCGCGCTGCGGCCGGCTGGGCAAGCACGATGTTCACGATGTCGGTGCCGTCCAGGTTTCCGGTCTTGCCGAGGACGGTTTTCGAGTCGGTGTCGTGCTGCGCCGCGTTGAACTTGAACCCGGTGCCGTCGGTGTGCCATCCGGTGAACGCACGGGCCGCCTCGCGGATGTCCTTTTCGGTGTAATTGCCGACGCCGAGACTAAACAGCTCCATGACCTCACGGGCGTAGTTCTCGTTCGGCTTGCCCTTCACGTTACTGTTCGAGTCGAGCCAGACGAGCATCGCGCCGTCGCGGCTGACCGCTTGCAGCATCGGGCCGAACTGGCCCAGCGCGTGTTCGCGGAAGAGGGCGTTCTGCTGGACCATCAGCCGGGCGTCTCGCACCTTCACGATGCTCGTCGCGAAGTGGTTGTGCCAGAACAGCGTGAGCTTCTCGCGCAAGGGGTGCCCGCCGTGCAACATGCAGTACAACCACCACCCGCGGATCTGTGTGCCCTCGGTGTCGCGGGTCGCGGCGACGCGCCCGGTGTCGGTGAGCGTGGGGACCAGTTCGCCCGCTCCCGGTTCGCCGGCGAGGAGATGGGCGAGCGTCTCGGCGAACCCGCGCTTCTCGGCGGCTGCGAGTTCGTCGGTACTGGCGCCGAAGCCCGCGCGGCGGTACAGGTGCGCGGCCCACTTGCGGCCCCACGGGTCGGATGCGTCCGGCTTCCACGGCGCCCACGCCTCGGCGGGGTCGAGCTTGTCCAGCGGCGCGAGCGGGGGCATTTGATGACTCCGGCAGAGTAGTAGGCACACTCCGTGTGCCGTTCTGAAAACCACGGCACACGGAGTGTGCCTACTACTTTGAAATCGCGATCTCGACCCGCGCGCCGGACATCGTGAGCGCTGTGGTGCCGTCCTTCGCCTCGTAGCCGAACGGCTTGTTCGTGAACGGGTCGTTCGGCACCGGCACGCCGGCGTCGGCCAGCTTCGACGGCAACTTGCCGCCGTGCGCTGCGGAGTACATGCGGAGCGCTTCGACGTGCCGCAAGAGCGCGACGCGCTGCTCGATCAGCCCCTGTGCGCGGCGGGCCTCGACCATCCCCGGCAACAGGTCGGAGAACAGCCCCTCGGTCTTGGGCTTTTCGGCCTTCGCGCCGATCTCCCACAGCTTGAGACCGAGGAGCTTCAGTTCCTCGTCGCGGCGGTCCTCGAACTCGCGCTTTTCGTCCAGCAGTAGCACGTGAAGGGCGGAAAAGCTCTCGATCTTCTTGTTCCCGGCGTCGGCGAGGCGCTGTCGGGCGGCCTTCACCGCGTCGGCGTCCTTCGCCCGCGCGGTCAGCTCGGCGCGGATGTTGCGCGGGGGCTTGCCGGCCTGCTCGCGGGCGAACCCGGCGCGCCCGGAGACCCGGCTCACCAGTTCCTCCACGTCCGCGTCCGCGAGCGGCACGTCGGCCCGCAGCGGGCGCAGTTCGGTGTCGGCCAGCACGCGGTCGCCCTGCGTGCCCTTCCTCAAATCGACGATCGGGCACGGCAAATCTGTCAGCGCCCAGTACAGATTCGGGCAGTTCGGCTGCTGAACCATCTCGGTGAGCGTTTCCAGCGCCATCTCCGCGACGGTGATGCCGAGTTTGCCGCCGGCGGTCGTGGGGTACTCGCTGAGGTGCCGGGCGAACTGGAACATCGTTTTGGCCGTGCGGATCGCGTCGTCGAAGTCGCCACGCGCGACCTCGCCGCGGAACCGCACTTGCAGCGCGACGGCCAACTCGCGCAGCGGGGCGAGTTCGGCGAGCCGCAGGTCGGCCCCTTCGCCCTGCACGCGGTCGAGCGTTTGCCAGTCGGCCGTGTCGAGCCGGGCGCCGTAATCGGCCTGCCCGGTAGCGTTGCCGCCGTAGTTGCGGAGTTCTTCCTTCGGAAGTTCTTTCAGCGGCATCGTCCGCTGCCGCGCCCGCACCGCGACAACGTCCTTGTTGAAGAAGAAATTCCGCTGCTCCATGAAGCACCGCAGGTACCACTGCGTCGCGTTCCCGGGCTTGAGTTCGCGCACCTCCGGCAGCAGTTGGTACTTGAGCGCGGGCTTCGGGGCCGCGGCCGGCGAAACGGTTATGCGCGCGGTCGCCGGCAGCTCGGGCGGGGCGCCGAGCGTTGCGGAGAGCAGCAAGAGTGCGGTCATCGTAAACAGGCCTTTCGATCGTTCCGCTCGCCCGCGTCACAACGCGCTGCGCAAAAAGTTGATGCACTGGAACCGCGTGCGTTCTTCGGCCTGAAGGGCCGGGACAACTTAGCCCGGGCCAACGGCCCGGGTACGAAGGGTTTTGGTTTTTGAGGCCTGAAGGGCCGAGACATCGGCGCTCGGCGTATCGCAGCCCTTCAGGCTGCAAAACCAATCCCTTTTCCACCCGGGGCGTTGCCCTCGTTGTTCTACACATCTCATTTGCGAGCACCGGGACCG
>CAZBXY010000562.1:0-3257 GCA_964495365.1 uncultured Frigoriglobus sp.
AGTATTAGGAGCCCGTCCAAAAAGGCGCCGGCGTTTCAAAGCAAACCCAACACGATAGCCCCGAGGTCACTCACCATCGCCCGCTTGGGTACGTAGTCGGCGGCGCCGGCCTTGAGCGCCGCGACCGCGGTCTGCTCGCTGCCCATCCCGGTCATCAGCACCACCGGGATGTGCGGGAACCGGTCGCGGACCTGCTCGACCAGCGCCAGCCCGTCCATCCGCGGCATGTACACGTCGGTGAGAACGAGGTTCGGCTGCTGTTGCTCGATCACGGCCAGCGCGGTGACGCCATCGTTGGCGTGGACGATGCGCCAGGTTCCCGCCCCGTCCAGGAGGTTGTGAACGATCCGCCGCTGAACGGACGAGTCATCGACGAGCAGGATGAGCGGCGCGTCGGCCGGCACGGCCCGGGGTGCGGGTGTGTTCGCCGGGGCGGGTGTGGTGTAGAGGGCCGTGTCGATGCGCGTGTCGGGAGCGGTACCGGGGTGGGTGGGCATGGTCGCATCGGGCGAGAATGAGGTGGCGCGCCGGGATCGTCCCGGCGTTCGCACACCCCGACCTTAGAACGTGCACCGCCCCAGCGCCGCGGCGCCAACTCCGGCGCGGCGCCAAATTCTGTGCGGGACGCCGACAGATTTCTCGTCGCGGTACATATCTGCGCCCCGGCGCGAGCCGGCGCGGCGGGTCAGATCTTGAGGAACACCTTCCGCCGGTACATCCACCACAACCCCAGCCAGAACACCACCAGGACCACGGTGCCACCGGCGAGTTGCTCGTACCCGCCGAACCGGGCGAACACGTTTTGCCCGAAGTGCGTTTTGAACGATTCGACAACGAACCCCTTGAGTAACCACGACGCGACATACGCCGCGATCGAGTTCGCGCCGATCACGACCAGCGGGTACGCCCACCCGCCCCAGAACCCGGTGTCGAGCAGCGCCGCGAAGCCCGCCAGGAGCAGGAAGCACCACCCGCCGCTGAACAGCACCCACGCGGGCGTCCAGATGCGCTTCACGCTGGGGCAGATCCCGGTCGCGTCGAGCAAGTAGCCGGCCGCGAGTAACGCCAGCCCCAGCGCCGCGAAGTTCCGCACCTTCGTCCACGGCGCGCCACCGGCACGGAGCCACCCGCCGGCGATCAAGCCCAGGACCATCGTCGCCAGCGTCGGGACGAAGTTGAGCGTCGCGTACCCGCCGCCGTCGCGCACCCACGGCTTCTCGCGCGGGAACAGGTTCATGAACCACTGATCGAACGCCCACGCCGCGTTGGTGTTCTTGTCCCAGTGTTGTGCGAATCCCGTTGGGCGTTGTTCGACCGGCAAGCCGTTCACCGCCTTGTAATTTGAGCGTGTTTGAGGACATTCACCAGGACAACGAGGTTGTTCGACCGGCAAGCCGTTCACCGCCTTGTAATCGAACTCGGGCCCCGGCAGCGGGTAGAGCGCGAACGCCGCCCAGTAGACCACGAGGATCGTCACGAATGCCACCCACTGCCACGCGACCCGCAGGTGCCCGAGCGCGAACAGGAACACGTAGCCCAGACCGATCTGCGAGAGCGTGTCGGTGAACATCCAGTTGGTTTGCTTCTGCCCGTGCGAGCGGAGGAACACGCCCAACAGCACCAGCACCGCGGCGCGCCAGGCCGCGTGCAGCCACCGGACCCACGCCGACTGCCCGCGGGCGGCCCGGGAGGCGAGCGAGAAGGGCAGCGCGACCCCGACGAGGAACGAGAACGACGGCTGGATGAGGTCGTGCAGCGAGCACCCGCGCCACGTGACGTGTTCCTGGTGGTGCGCGAGGAAGGCCCAGAATTCCGAGTTCGGGAACGCCTTCTTCGCCGAAGCGAGGTGAAGCACTTCGGCCATCATCAGGAACATGACCAGCCCGCGGTACGCGTCCACCGACGCGACACGAGGGGCGGGAGCGGGTGCGAGTACGGGTGCGGACATGGGTTCGCCCTGGGTTCGCCCTGGCGGGTACAATGAGGCACATTCTACCCGTGGGCCGGCCCGCGCGAAAGGAACACCAATGACCCGTTTGCCGCGCGTGGCGATCACGATGGGCGACCCGGCCGGGGTCGGTCCAGAGCTGTGCCTGCAACTCCTCCGTGACGAGCGCGTGACGCAAATCTGCACCCCGATCGTCATCGGTGACGCCGGCGTGCTGCGGCGCGTTGCGAATCACCTCGGCTGGCTGCAATCGCAATACGTCTTCGACCGCACGGAGTGGGCGCATTTCGGCGACGGTGCCACCGATTCGTTCGTAATCGATCTGGCCGCCATCGACTCCGATTCGGTCGAACCGGGGCACGTTTCCGCCGCGTGCGGGCGGGCGGCTTACGAGTATGTCACCTTCGCGATTGACGAGGCGCTCGCGGGGCGCGTCGATGCGCTCGCCACGGGACCGCTGCACAAGGAGGCGCTGCACGCGGCCGGCATCGAATTCCCCGGGCACACCGAGATCCTCGCGAGTCGCACGAACGCACCGCGGCATTGCATGATGCTCACCGCGGAGGCGATCACGTGCAGCCTCGTGACGGTCCACGTCGGCTACCGCGACGTACCGGCGCTACTCACCATCGAGAGCGTCCGCGACACCATCGAACTGACCGCCGAGGCGATGCGGCGCATCCGCGGGCGCGAGCCGCGGTTGCTCGTGTGCGGGCTGAACCCGCACGCGGGCGAACACGGACTGTTCGGCGACCGCGAGGAGGAGCGCGTCATCGCGCCCGCGATCGTCGCCGCCCGCGCCGCGGGGATCGACGTGAGCGGCCCGCTGCCGCCGGACACCGCGTTTCTGCCCAAATACCGCGCCGCGTGCGACGCCTACGTCTGTATGTACCACGACCAGGGGCTGATCCCGCTGAAGGCGCTCGCATTCGAGGAAGCGGTGAACGTCACGCTGGGGTTGCCGATCGTGCGGACCAGCGTCGATCACGGCACCGCGTTCGACATCGCGTGGAAGGGCGTCGCGGACGTGTCGAGTTTCGTACAGGCGGTGAAGCTCGCGACCCAACTGAGCCGGCGGTAAAATGCGGGGAGCGGTTCTGACACGGAAGGTGCGCCCGTGGACACGTTCGACCCGGAAGAGACCGACGATTCGCGCAATTTGGTGCGCGTACACTTCATTGCGTGCCACGCGGTGCGGTATGATGAGGTTGATGTGGATGCCGGTTGCACGATTGAACGTGTGATCGTTTGAGTTTCCCCAAGTTTGGTGGACACGAAGTTAAGGGTGTAAACTCAAACCAAGGAGTTC
>CAZBXY010000563.1:0-3215 GCA_964495365.1 uncultured Frigoriglobus sp.
CAGGTGCGTGCCGGAAACGCCAAACCGGGAAGTTAGAAAGGCACAGTTCCTAAGCTGCCCAATACGCTCGCGTCTGCGTGTAGACATTAAACAGACGGTAAATCTCGTTGTTGGCGAACTGCAAAACCGCATTTCCGAGGAGGAAAAACGAGATGAACGACGGCATGATCAAGATCCGAACCTGGAACTCCAGACCAAGAACGAAGGCGGTAACGATCAGTGCGAAGGTTGCAACCAAGATCACAACGCGCAGGATAAGGCCACCGAGTCGCGGTCTTCCGAGGGGAACATCGACAAGCCAGCGCCAACCGCGCCGAAACGCGGCGGCGAGCCCTCGCGGTGGCTTCTGGAGCAGGTGGTTGAAGAGGTCCCTTGCGAACACCCGTTTCACTTTGTCACGGCTGCGGTAGTGATCGAAGAAGGCGAGAATGTGGTCTTCCCACTCCGGCGGAGTGCCCCAACAGCCCTCGTATCGCATGAAGGCGGGATCGACCCAGACCGACTTCACCGCGACGGCCCCGCCGCGCAGTTGACCGACGACGACCAGCGTCGCGCCGACCAGTTTCGGCGCCCATTCGGTTGCACCGGCATCTGCGACGGTGTAACGGATCTCAACAACCATTCCGTCGAAGGGGGCGCCGGCGAGTGCCTGAATGCCCCGCCCCAGGAGCGGCGGCTGGTTGCCCTCGCGCGGCTTCGCCTTGGCGACCAGAGTATCACCGTCGGGCGATGACACATCAACCGGAACACCCGCTTCAGACAGGCGTCGAGCCAATTCGTCTGCGACAGGTTGAGTTACGGAGCGCGGGAAGCCGGTCAGGTGAAGTTCGAGCGTCTGGTGCGATTCCCAGGACTCGTCCGGCGGGTGGTCCGCCTGCTCGTAGAGCCGGAGCCAGAACTTCGCGAACAGTTCGAGGTCGTCCGGTTCCCAGGTCCGGTCAACGAACTTCCAACGGACGAGCGAGCGCAACATTCGACACCCGGACGAGCGAGGACGAGTCGGAACGCGGCTATTGTGCCCGAGCGCCCGACCCGTTCGCAAGAGGCCGTTCACACCCACTTCCAGTTGTGGCGGGTGAACGGCTTCAACTCCTCATCGAACAGGTACGTGAACGTTCCCTCGCCGGCGGCCCACTCCAGCACGCCGACGCTCCCGGTTTCGGGGTGGCCGTCGCGGGTGCGCAGCTCGAAGCCCGCCATGTGGTACACCTCGGTTCGGCCGTAGTCCTTCTCGATCCGCGCGCCGTCGCCGCGGTAGTGGCCGAAGAACGCGAACCGCGGTTGGGCCAGTTCGATCAGCGTCAGCAGCAGTTCGCTGCCGTAGCCCTCGCGCTTCGCTCCCTCGGGCGCGTCGTGCATCAGGAGTACGTCGAACGCCTGCGTCGTGAGTGCATCGACCGACCGCTCGTGAATGTACCCGCGCGCCGGGAGGTTCTGGCGCGCGTTCGGTCCGCTCTCGTCCACGCCCCATACGGCCGCGGCCTTCAAGCCACAGTCTGTTCGGCCCGCGTCCCGCGCCTCACTTGCTTCGCAATCTCGGCTGGACGCGGGGAATGCGTGAACCGCGCCGTCCTTGATCCCGCGCACGCGGCAGTAGGCGTCTACCGCGAAGTCGTGCTGGTCCCTTCCCGCGGCCCGCGCGAAGCGTTCCAGTTCGTCGAAGTCTTCGTGGTTGCCCGCGGTGAACCAGATTCCCGGCGGACAATGGGGATCGTCGTCAAACACGCGGTCGGCAAGGTCGGTGCGAGTGGCCACGTCGAGAGCGCCGAGTTCGAGCGGGTCGTCTTTGGCGTGCCGGAGGCTCGCCTTGTCCATCCGCGAGAGGTCCGGGAAGTAGCCCATGTCGCCGACCTGCAACAGTCCGGTCACGGCGCGGCCGGACCGCTTGGCCCAGTACGACGCGAACCGGAACGCGGGCAGAATGCGCCCGTGCAGGTCGCCGAATACGAGGAACACGACGGGTGACGATGATTCGTCCATGTGGTGAAGACACGCGGGACGAATCACGGGTTCACACCCCACAGGCTAGAAAGCCTGTGCCACGAAGCAGATTCACCGCTTCTTTTTGGGCTTGCTGAAGACGTTGAGCAACTCGTCCACGTCGGTCGGAGTGGGTTCGGGCTTGTCGGCCTCGGGCGAACCGCTCGCGGGCGCGCTTTGTGGCGGGGTGATGAGCCAGTCGATGAACTCCTCGCACGTCGCCAGTTCGCACCCGGCGCGGCGCCCGGCCTCGCGCACGCGGGAATCGTTCGATACGACCGTCAGCGCGACCGGCTTCGGTTCCGTCGCGACCAGTTCCTCGATGAGGTCGTCGGCCGTCTGGCGGAACGCGAACCGCACCCGCACCCCGCGGTGAACGCTTTCGAGCGACGGGGACGGGGCCTGTAGGGCGTCGAACACGACGCGGAGCGTGGCGCTGCGCCCGGACGCGCCGGCGGCGAGCCAGTCGAGGAACCGCTCGCGGGCGCGGTCGAACCGCGCGGCCGGCATCGTGCGGGTCGCGAACCCCGCCGCGAACATCAGGTTGTACCCGTCGATGAGATAGGTCATCGGTTTGCCGTCGTTGTGGTCCGGTCGCTCCGTGACCGGTCTTCGGAATCCGGTTCCGGAGTGACCGGACCACAACGATTGTACCCGCAAAATGCGGAAGGCCGCGCGTCGCGACGCGCGGCCTTCGGGCGATCTATCGATGTATCGGCCGGAGGATCGGCCGTGAGCGCAGCGTGCGGGGCCGTGTCAGTCCGCGTCGCCTTGACCGGCCGTGGACCGGTCGTCGGCGTCCGGCGGGGTCGGGTCGGGCACGCGGTACTTCTGGTCGAGCCAGCGCCCCAAGTCGATCTTGCGGCACCGGGCCGAACAGAACGGGTAATCCGGGTACTCCTGCCAGTTCCCCGGCATGGCCGCGTCACAGATCGGACACTGCACCTTATTCATCGGTTCGCTTCGACCCGAACTTCGGAAATTCCCCGGCCCACCCGAACGACCGCCCCTTCACTCACTTCCCCTTCTTCTTCGATCCGCCCTTCGGTTCGCTCTTGGTCTCGGTCTTCGCGGGCGCCTCGGCCGGTTTGTCGGCCGCCGGGGGTGCGGGCTTGTCGGTCTGGGCGTCTTTCGATTCGCCGGCGGGCGCGGGTTCGTCCGCGGGCGGCTTTTCCCCGGCCCGGCGGTAGTCGGTCTCGTAGAAACCGCCGCCCTTGAAGATGATCGCCCCGCCC
>CAZBXY010000564.1:0-3215 GCA_964495365.1 uncultured Frigoriglobus sp.
CAAGGGGGGAGGTGAAGAACACGTGGCGCGCGGCCTGTTGTGGCTCGTGGAAGCGGTCGAATCGGGCCGGTTCCGTGAGGCCAGCCCGATCGGGTTCTACTTCGCCAAGCTGTGGTACTTCGAGAAGCTTTACCCGCTCATCTTCACCGTCGCGGCCCTCGGACGGGCCTTGCGTGTCGAACCGCCGGCGTGAGCCAGCTGGGTTGTCTCTCGTAGCCTGACTCTCCGAGTCGGGTGCGAAGGGAAGCGGACCCGACTCGGAGAGTCAGGCTACGAAAGAATCCGACTCGGAGCGTCAGGCTACGACGCACACGTCGAGTCCACCAGAACTCAGCCGGCTCACGCCGGCGGTTTGACAAATCCCGCTCATCTTCAGCCTCGCGGCCCTCGGACGGGCTGTCAGGCTCATTTAGTGCGCACAATTGTATAGTTAGCGGATTGGTGGGTGGCCCGTGTGGAAGTTGGCCGCCTTGGCCACCTTGAGCGAAAAGCCCTGGAAAATCGCACTTTTCTCAAGGCGGCCACTTGGCCGCCTTGGACCCAAGACGGCCAACTCCGGCGGGCGCTTTCGCGCACTTCCGCACTCACTTCTTCGGCTCTGGCGGCAAGATCGGCTTGAAGCCCTCCGTCGTCGGTTTGCCTTTCCCCTTCCAGTCGAGGTTCTTGTTCAGGTCCGCCGAGTCGAACTCGACCTTCGCGCCGCTCTCCGGCACGTCTTCTTTCGCACACCACAGCACCGCGTTCACCACGACGCGGCGGAAGTTCTCGTCGGCCCAGTTGCGGTGGAAGTGCCCACCTGTAAACCCGAAGCTGCGGCCCTTGTCGGGGCGCTCGAACGCCCACGCCATCGTTTCGATCTCGCCCTTGCGCGTTTTGGTGTGTTCGGTGCGGCGGGTGTCGTCCGGCGGGATCGCCTGAAGGATCGGCGTAACGCCCTTCATGTCGTCGATCCACCGCATCCCGTAATACCACTCGTCGCGGAGCGTGAACGGCTTCACGCCGCGTGTGATTTCGTGCTTCGGCAGGCTGCGGATATTCGCGTCCCAGTGCGGGTTGATCGAGTAGCCGGTTTCGTAGTACCCGCCGAGCCAGCCCTTCACCGGGCCAGCGATGTCGCGTTCGCCTTGTTTCACCGGGTACTCGACCGCGTAGTGCATGTTCACCCACCCGCACTCGCGGTCGAGTTGCTTCTGGATCAGCTTCATGCGTTCCGGTCGAATCGCGGGGTGACCGCCGCCACCGTCCATGTACATCACCACGCAGTCCGCGGAGTCGAACAGCTTCTCGTTCTTCGGCCAGCCGTCGCGGGCCATGATCGGGAAGACGTGCGGGTTCTGCTTCAGCAGGTTCATCAGAATGGCCGATCCGGCGAAGAACTCGTGATCGCCGGCGCCGTGGCTCTGGCGCCCCGCGACGATGAGAACCCGCTTGCCCTTGAAGTCCGCCGGCGGCTCGACCTCCAGCGGCACCTTCGACTGATCGTAGGGATCGACCTTCGGCGGATCGTTGGCCCGCAGCGTGAGCGGGGCCAGCAAAAGCAACGCGGAGAGGGAGAATCGCGTCATGGCGTGAAAGACTCCTGTTGGGACGCGGTATTCGGCAGGTACGGGGCGAACTACACGAAAACATGATGAGAGCGCGAACGCAAGCGCCTTTTAATTTGCATCGCGGGGCGGTTCCCGGCACACTGGTTCGAGTCCGCCCGCGCCCGTATCTTCACACTGCTCGCCCGCAAACCGCCGACCCGCGTTTCCCCTGCCGCTGACAAGGGATCCATCGTGACGACCGTTGCCGAGATCGAGCAAGAAGCCGCGGCCGAACGCGCACCCACCAAGGCGCCGAAGAGTTCGGCCGCGTTCAAGGAGGTGCCGCAGGACCGCGCCGTCCGCGACCGCATCCGCGCCGCGGTGGAAGACTTCTGCAAGACGGTGGACAAGTCGAAACCACTCACGAAGGAATCGACTCGCGAAATGGCCGAGAGCGTCCTGAAGCCGCTCGGCCTCGGCGAATCGTGCCTCGGCTTCACGATGGTGATGCTGACGAACGCCTTCTGGCGCGAACAGGTCGCCGCGATCCCGTTCAACCGCCGGCTGATGCTGCTCCCGCACTGCCTCAAGAATGCCGAAGGTTGTCCGGCCGACTACGACGAGTTCGGCCTCGACTGCAAGAAGTGCGGGGCGTGCGAGGTCGGCGACTTCCGCACGAAGGCCGAAGAACTCGGCTACAAGGTGCTGGTGAGTGAAGGCACGCCGATCGTGCTGAAGATCATCGTGTCAGGGCACATCGACGCGATCGTTGGCGTCGCGTGCCTGAACGTGCTGGAGAAGGCCTTCGACAAGGTGTTGCTCGCCGGCATCCCCTGCATCGCCACACCGCTCTTGTCGAGCAACTGCAAGAACACGTCGGTGGATAACGACTGGGTGTTCGAGTCGATCGGCGTTCACACCCCGCCGCCGGACCAGAAAACCAAAAGTTACGTTCACCTGATGCGCGCCGCGAATCAGCTCTTTGAGGAACCCGAGCTGTCGCGCCTCGTGCCGCCCCCGCGCGCCGCTGCGCCCGAAGGCGACCCGCTCCGCAAGCACGAGAACATCGCCTACGATTTCCTCGCTCGTGGTGGGAAGCGCAGTCGCCCCTTCATCACGCTGGCCGCTTACGACGCGCTCAAGGGCGCGCCGGCGACACTCGCCGAAACCGGCTGGGAACTGCCCGACCACGTGAAGCGCGCCGCGATCGCCATCGAATCGTTCCACAAGGCGAGTCTCGTTCACGACGACATCGAGGACGACGACGCCTACCGCTACGGTCACGAGACGCTGCACCGCACGCACGGCGTCGGCACCGCGATCAACATCGGCGATTACCTGATCGGACTGGGTTATCGTTCGGTGTCGCGCGACCGCAAGGCGCTCGGCGCCGAAACCGCCGCGGACATTCTGGACAAGCTCGCGGACGCGCACATCAAGCTTTCGGAAGGGCAAGGCGCGGAACTCCTGTGGCGCGACGCGAAGGAGAAATCGCTCACGACACTCGACGCGCTCAAGATTTACGCGCTCAAGACTTCGCCGGCGTTCGAGGCAGCCCTCTACACGGGCGTCCGGCTCACCGGCGAAACAGCACAGTACGAGAAGATGATCGCCGACTTCAGCCGCAACGTCGGGGTCGCGTTCCAGATCCTCAACGACATCAAAGACTGGACCGGCGACGAGGACAAC
>CAZBXY010000565.1:0-3193 GCA_964495365.1 uncultured Frigoriglobus sp.
CGGACGACCCAAGCGCAAGACCGCCATATGAGACACTGCCAGCGGGTTCATGTATGAGATCGAGCGGCCGCGAAGTTCCGTTTTCCTCGACGGTGACCTCGCACCCCTCTCCGGTCCGGGTGCCGTGATAAGACTTCATCTGGCAGCGCGAAGTGATTGACGAATACAGCAGGGGTAGCACGTGCCGCCTTGCCTGTCCAGCGATGGGCGTGTTGGGGACATCAGGGCATGTCCTGTTCGGGCATCCTGATGGATACCCGCGCCGCGCGCATCAGTTTATGCGCGCGGCGCAGCGGGGATGCTACTTGTCTTGGAGTTGTAGCTTGCAGTCGAATACCTCCACCAGGGCGGGTGGGGAATTCAACATCTGACATGACGGGCCTGTATCAGTAATCGGAGAGTAATACACGTCTGTCATATACGAAGGTCCAAGATCTTCCAGCTTCTTGCATTCCTCGTCAGTCTGACGGGCTGGAAAGTAATGTTTCAGGCCCGTGCAATCGGAATTGCGGTAAATGACGTATGTTATTACCGTTCCATCGCTTGTAGTTTTCTTATAGAATGCGTCGCAGTAACACCGCTTCGTGGCGATTGCAGCAGATGCTCCGCTCGCGCCTGCGAGAGTGAGCGCGGCTGCAACCAGTGAAGCGCGGCTAATTGTTCTAATAGGGTGCCTCATGTAGTCTCCTTGTTATAGTGTTGCAATCGGCAAGGTCGAAAAAGCGATGAATCACGACCTGCGATCCAATGATACTCTCGATTCATTAATGTTTCGTTACTTTCTGTCACCAAGATCGGCGACTGGCTGCTGTTGGTGCCCAACAACCACAGATGATAGTTTACGGAGTATTAACCATTCTCATGTATTGTTGATCTCCACGGGATCATCGTTTCAATCAATTTGAGGGATAAAAAATGAACAACCAGCATCTGAGACTCTTCGCAACGTGCGCCGCCCTGGCGCTCGTTCCCCATGTCGGCCACGCCGTAACAAATCCCCCCGGCTTGCCGTTCCCCGCGGACGGGGACGCGTGCAAACAAGCCGCCGACGCGTGCCTCGGCCAGCCGCGGTCGGCTCTGGACCCGTACTGCGCGTACCTGGGCAATAATTCCACGGCAGTTGGCGGGTGGTGCGACGGGGGACGAGAGTTGGGCGGTTCGATCCACGTGCTTTGCGAGGGCAACCCGCAGATCAGCATGGAATGCCGCTGGGGTGACGGCGGCATAAACATCAACGAGGACCGCACCGAGAAGACGACCCCGCCGCTACCGGGTCCGGGGCCAATCTCCCGGTAGGCTAGAACAGCGTCTTCTGGATCGACCGCGTGTTAACACGGCTGCGGTAGGAAACCGCGGGTTTGCCGTCGTCACCGTCATCGTCCGCCACAGTTGTCACGGCCCGTGCTTCTTCCTTCACGATCGGCTCGGGAGCGGGCTTCGGGACAGGCTGTTTCAGCCGCGCCGGCGCGGCCTCGATCACCTGCGAGTCCTTGAGGGCTTTGATCTGCCCGGCCAGTTCCGCCGCTGACGGCTCCCCCTCGGCGGGCGTGCCGGACAGCGCTACCTTGAGCCGGTCTCTCAGCCCGGTCATCTCGTCGAGATACGCGGCGTGTGCGAACGGCCGCCCGAGCCGGGCCTCGTAGTCGCGGAGTTGGGTGCGAGCGACGGCCAACTCCCGCTCCGTCTCCTCGCAACGCTCCCCGTAGGACGACGCCAAGCGGCCCAGCGCGTTCATCACCGCCCGCGGCCCCTGCGACTCCTTCGCAAGCTGCGCCGTCCGGAGCGCCTCTCCCTCCAGGTACACGTCCGCCGCGCCGCCGGGATGCCGCTCGATTCCGAAGCCGAGGCCGTGATACGTTCCGAGCGGGAACCGCCGCGGCCGGTCCACGGAGCGGGGCAGGCGGTCAAGGGCACCGCCGAGGATCGCCTCCGAGCCCGGCCTCCCATTCAGCAGGAACACTTCGCTTTGCCCGACGGTCGCCATGTCCGCCGAAAGCGCTGCCAGACGTTTCTCCAGCCGTCCGATCGTCTCGGGTAGCTCCTTGAGCTTCCGGCGGGCGATGTATTGCTCGTCGGCGTGGTTGCGGCGGAGGACTGCGAGCCGCTGTAACTCGGCGTCGGCCTCGGCGAGTGTCAGGACCGCCGGGTTGCCCGACGCGATCGCCTTCACCTCGGCGTAGGAGAGTTCCTGTCCGCCCACATCCTCGGCCTGCCGCACCGCGGCCTCGCCGGTCATCACCTGGGCGATGAACCGCGCCTTGGTCTCCAGCGCTTGCCACATGTAGGCGTCGAAGCTCCCCTCGGTCACGTAGCGGTAGACGGAAACCTCGGCATTCTCGTTACCCTGGCGTAGTATCCGGCCTTCGCGCTGCTCGACCTCGGCCGGCTTCCACGGGGCGTCGAGGTGGTGCATCGCCACCAGCCGCTTCTGCACGTTGGTCCCAGTCCCCATCTTCGACGTGCTGCCGATCAGCAACCGGACCGTGCCGCTTCGCACCTTCTCGAAGAGCGCCTGCTTCTTGGCGTCGGAATCCGCATCGCCGATCGTCGCGATCTGCTCGCGGGGGATGCCCCGTCGGGCCAGTTTCTCCACGATCTCGTCGTAGACGCTATACCCCCAGGGGGTCGGGTTCACCCCCATGTCGCAGAAGATCATCTGCGTGCCGCGCGTGGGTGCGGTCCGCTCCCACACCGCGAAGGCGTTCTCCACCATCGCGTTGACCTTCGAGCCTTCCCAGTCCGGTGCCGATGGCGAGAGCATCCGCGCGTCGAGGGCGAGCTTGCGCCCGTCGGTTGTGATGGCGAGCGCGTTGTCCTCGCGGGGATCGATTTTCTGCGACCGGAGGCGTTCGTAACGTTTCACCAACTCGTCCTGCAGCCGGTGCTGGTCGTCCGACATCGGGCAGGCGACGACGTGGGGTTTACCGCCTTCCAGCTTCGGTCGCGGCAGGTCGAGCATTTCCGCTGTCTGCACGTCGGCAAAGGCGCGGAACATCTGCTGCAGCTCGGGCAGGTTGACGAACTTCGCAAAGCGCGAGCGCGGCTTCAGGGTTTTCCCGTCCGGCGAGATCTCCATCGCCTCGATCACCTCGCCGAACGTCGCCGCCCAGGCATCGAAGTGCTCGATACCGCGGCTCTTGAGCCCCTCGGGGTCGAGGAACCGCTGCATGGTGTAAAGCTCGACCAGCGTGTT
>CAZBXY010000566.1:0-3190 GCA_964495365.1 uncultured Frigoriglobus sp.
GAACCCCCAACCGACGGTTTTGGAAACCGTTGCTCTACCGTTGAGCTACGCTCGTTTGAGCTAGAATTCCCGGGCCCCGAGCGACCTCCACTCCACCAACAACTGCGTTTGACACCCGCTTTGACACCCGGTATTCTCGGAAATGGCCAGGGGCGCTTGCAACACCCCCGGCCGCGTCCACAACCACCGTTTTCGAGGAACGGCAGCCATGCACAAGAGCGATTCTACAGGCTCCGGGTTCGCGGGCAAGCCGCAAAAGCCCTACCCCGAGTACCCCCTTTTCCCGCACGCCACCAAGCGCTGGGCGAAGAAGATCCGCGGCAAACTCTGCTACTTCGGCCCCTGGGACGATCCCGACGGGGCGCTAGCGAAGTACCTGGCCCAGAAGGATGATCTCCACGCGGGCAAGAAGCCCCGCGACCAGGAGGTGTCAACGGGTGTCACGATCAAGGTACTCGCGAACGCCTTCCTCAACCACAAGGAAAGTGGACTCAAAGCGGGCGACCTCTCGCCGCGAACGTGGAAGAACTACAAGGAGACGGCCGAGCTGATCGTCAGTCAGTTCGGCAAGGGCCGTCTGGTGAGCGACCTGCGGGCGGACGACTTCGCCGCGCTGCGGGCCGCCATGTCAAAGACGTGGGGTCCGGTGCGGGTCGGGAACTTCATCCAGCAGGTGCGGAGCGTGTTCAAGTTCGGGTACGACTCCGAGCTGCTCGCCGTCCCAGTCCGCTTCGGCCCGGGGTTCAAGCGCCCCTCAAAGAAGACGCTGCGGCTCAACCGCGCCGAGAAGGGGCCGCGGATGTTCGAGGCGGGCGAGCTCCGACAGCTCCTGGCCGCGGCCCCGCTCCCGCTCAAGGCGATGGTCCTCCTCGGCGTCAACTGCGGGTTCGGCAACTCCGACGTGGGCACCCTGCCCCGCTCCGCGCTTGACCTCGCCGGCGGGTGGGCGAACTACCACCGACCCAAGACCGGTATCACACGCCGCTGCCCCCTCTGGCCGGAGACCGTGAACGCGCTGCGGACCGCGCTGGCCGAGCGGCCGGAGCCACAGGACGACGTGCACGCGGAACTCGTCTTCATCACCAAGTTCGGGCTGTCGTGGGCGAAGGACGTGGCAGATTCCCCGGTGACGAAGGAGATGCGGAAGCTGCTCGACGCGCTCGGCATCGGGGGCAAGCGCAACTTCTACGCGCTGCGCCACACGTTCGAGACGATCGGCGGGGAGGCGAAGGACCAAATCGCGGTCGATCACATCATGGGGCACGCCCGCGACGACATGGCCAGCGTGTACCGCGAGCGGATCAGCGACACGCGCCTCAAGGCGGTGAGCGACCACGTCAGGGCGTGGGTGTTCGGGGAGGGAGAGGCGAAGGACGTGAAGGAGGAGAAACAGGCGGCGCGAGACCTCAGCCGAGCGGGACGATGACCCGCAGGCCTGATTCGTGTTTCAGCTCTAACTGCGTCGCGGTCGCGGTGGCGACGACGAGACTGTAGCGCACGAACCGTCCCTCCCCTAAAAACCTTGACAGTCAGGGGGCAGGCAGGCATACAATCCCCGTGTCGTTCCGTCCACACAACAACGGGCCGGAGGTCATCTGGTGCCCGAAGTAGAAACCCAAAACCAACTCCGCGACTGGAATTTGTTGAAGATCCCTCGGTATACGGTGGGCGAAGCGGAGAATTACTTGGGGTTTCGCGGACGATACCTCCGTTCGGCGAGGCGGCCCGCACTGATCGGGGATATTCCCTCCCTTGATCCATTTGCGCCAGGCGAGGAAACGTGGCTCGGCTTCGATTCCTTGGCCTTCCTGTTCGTTAATTGCCCACCTCTCCCTGGTCTGCACTACGTCTTGAGCGTTCACTTCACCCTTGATGTGATCCGTCCCCAGATCGAACTCAAAATCGGTCCTGGGTCAACAAGGGTGCGTATCGAGGTTGCTATTGATGACCCGCTCACTTGGTCGAAGCGAGAGCACCTCATCACCGACCTCAATTGGGCTATCGCATCCGGGCGAGTGGAGATTGATGGCGATCGACCGGTGCGACTCTACCCGTTCACACGAGGGCGATTCGGGGCCGGTGAACCCAAACTCATCGCGATCGATCCTCGATACGGCCACGGCAAGCCTATTTTTGCGGACAGTCGCATTCGCATCGACGCTCTCACTGCTCGGTTCCGGGCTGGCGAGAGCATCGCGGCGATCGCTGACGACACGGACATTCCCACCGAACACATCGAAGAAGCGATCCGGTTCGAATCATCGTTCCAGCCCTTGTTTGCGCTCTAACCGACGCGGAGGTGAGCCGTGTCGGAGGCGACACCCGCACCCACACCTTCAACGTTCACATTTTTCATCGATCGCTGCCTGACCGGTCGGCGATTCAGAAAGGCGCTGACCGACGCGGGGTTGCGTGTCGAGTCACTGGAGGGCCATTTGCCCCAGGACTGTCCCGACGCGTCCTGGATCCCGCTCATTTCCACTCCCCCTTTCGAGTGGGTCATCGTCACCAAGGACAATGCGATCTTTACAAACCCGTTAGAGTTCACACTGATCTGCGACTACAAAGCCCGCGTTGTGGTTTTCCCGGATCAAGATTTGACGGCACAGGAGATGAGCGAGAGGTTCTTATTCCACCTTCCCGCTGTAGTTGTTGCTCTCACCGCCAGACCGGCGCCACTAATCATCTTCCTCCTTGCGGACCGCGTTGAGATATTGCCTCCCGCAGTCTAGTCCCTGCACGTGTCGGCCCGTGATCGGACCGGACGAACCGGAACGTCCCGTTCCACGCGCCGACGAACCGCGCCGCGACGCACGCTACCCGGTCTGCCCACCGCCGCGGGTCACCCGGCGGGGCGAACAGCTCGTTCAGGACGTAGCTCTCGTGCGCCCAAACCTTCTCGAACGGAGCGATGTCCGCGAGCACGAAGTCGAGGACCGCGGCGTCTTCGACTATCGCCGTGCGCGGGGGCAGTTGGACGACCTCGACGCCCGCGTGACGCCGTCGCGGACGTAGCCGGCGTACCCGCCGCAGTCGTGCTCCTCCAGCCAATCGGCGCAGGCCAGGCGCGGCGTGTCCTCCCCCGGGCCGAGCTAAGATGGCGGCCGTGAGCGCTTCGCGGTCTGTCACGCCCCGTCTTCCTTGATCTTGTCCACGAGAAGCCGGGCCGCCGTCAAGTCGCCGACGAGCA
>CAZBXY010000567.1:0-3184 GCA_964495365.1 uncultured Frigoriglobus sp.
CGCACAACCAAAACCACCGCTAAACGCTGTCCACTTTCCGTGGGGAATTCCAGGCCGACACCTCAAGCGCTCGTGTGCGGTGGACGATACGAACGGTGGCAAGTACGAGAAGCATCCGTGGGGATTGATGCACATGCACGGGAACGTCTGGGAATGGTGCGAAAATCTGCACGATGAGGACGTTCGTGTTCTTCGTGGCGGTTCCTGGGCCAGCGGTGCTCGCCGCTGCCGCGCAGCCGAGCGCACTTGGCAGTCGTCAGGCGTCGGCTACGACTACCAAGGGTTTCGCGTTGTTTTCCGTGTGCTTCCGTAACCCTTTTCGTTTTTCCGTCGCTGCGTCTGTTCGCACCCGTCGCTGACGCTTTAGGTTCTCGTAGAAATTCCTCTTCCCCTCTCCCGGCTTGGTTGCTATGGGCCGCCCCAAAGTGTCCGTAACCGGATCGTTCGGGGGAGCTGTGCCATGCGCGTGAAGTCGTGGGTGGGGGTGGCGTGCGCCGGGTTGCTGGCGGGCGGGGTTGTTGCCCAGCCGCCCAAAACCGAGGCACCGAAGGCGGACGCCAAAGCGCCCGAAGCGCCCAAAATCGCCGGCGAGTCGCTCACGACCATGCTCGCCGATGCCCGCACCGCGCTCGGGAAGGTCCGCGATTACACCTGCACGTTCACCCGCCAGGAGATGCGCAACGGCACCCTCTCCGGCGAACAGGTCGCCGAGATGAAGGTGCGCAGCGCCCCGGCCGGGGTGTACGTCCGGTTCGCGCGGCCCGAGGGCATCGCGGGGATGGAGGTCGCCTACACGGCGGCCCGCAAGAACGAGAAGATGCGGTACCGCCCGGCCGGCACCGTGGGGGCGAAGGGGTTCCAGACGGTCGCCCTCGACGACGCGAAGTTCCTCGCCGAGAACCGCCACCCGGTCACTGAGTGGACGATGGCCGCGATCATCGACCGCATCTCCGCGGCCACGGCGCGCGAGAAGACGCTCAACAACCCGGTCGAGGTGTACGCGGGCGACTACCAGTTCGCCGGGCGCAATGTCACCCGCTACGAGATCCTCACCCGGCGCCCGCACGCCTTCCGCTACGCCCACCGGATGCTCGTGTATGTGGACAAGGAAACGAAGCTGCCGGTGCGGTACGAGGCCTACGACCAGCCGAAGTCCGGGGCCGCCGCCGGCGACCTGCTCGAAGCGTATAGTTTCAGCGACCTGAAGCTGAACGTCGGGCTGGGCGAGAACTCGTTCGACTTCTGAGAGTAGTAGGCACACTCCGTGTGCCGTGGTTTTCAGAACGGCACACGGAGTGTGCCTACTACTCTGAAGCTCTTGTCCCGCGGCACGCGCTGTGCATATGATGGGTAACCCTTTGTGAGGAGACGCACAATGAGTTACCTGGTAGACGGATATCACGGCGAAACCGCAGCAATGGCCCCGGCCAGCGAGCGGGTGCGGTTCATCCGCCGCACCTACGCGCACCTCGCGGGTGCCGTTTTGGCGTTCGTGGGGGCGTCCGCGGCACTCATCGGAACCGGGGCGGCCGAACAAATCATCCGCGACGTGTTCCTCGGCCACCGGTTCGCGTGGCTGGGGCTGATGGTGCTGTTCATCGGCGGCACGTTCGCGGCGCAGTCGATGGCACACGCCCGGCGCTCGGTCGGCACGCAGTACGCCGGGCTGGGGCTGTACGTCGGCCTCTACACGCTGCTGTTCGTGCCCATTCTGACAATCGCATCGCTACCGAAGTACGGCGGTGGGGCTTTGCCGATTCAGGCCGGGATCGTGACGCTGGCGGTGTTCGGCGGCCTGACGCTGGCGGTGTTCGTCAGCGGGAAGGACTTCTCGTACCTCGGCCCGGTGCTGATGGTCGGGTCGTTCCTGGCACTGGGGGTGATCCTGGCCGCGGTGCTGTTCGGGTTCGGCCTGGGGCTGATCTTCAGCGCCCTGATGGTGGCCCTGTTCGCCGGGTTCATCATCTACGACACGTCGAACATTATCCACCGCTACGGCACCGATGAGCACGTGGCCGCGAGCATGGCGCTGTTCGGCTCGGCGGCGATGCTGTTCTACTACATCCTGAGCATCTTCATGAGCACGGGCCGCGACGACTGACCGCGAGCGACAACCGAAACCACACAGCGGCCGGGGGCGAACCCTCCGGCCGCTCGGCGTATAATGCTCGCACGCATCTGCAATTCACGAGGCGATCCCGATGAACACGACATCCGTGACGAACGTGACGGGCTGGGCACCGGACGCGGCGAGCGTGCCGGTGACCTGCGAGGACGCGGACCGCGTCGCCGCGTTCGTCGCGGCGCACAAGTTGGAGCCGTGGGTCGAACTGGCCGTGCGACTGGCGCGGGAGTCGTTCCCGACCGCGAAGGCGATTCAAATCTACATGTTCGGCGGGCCGGACGACGAAGAGTACGGCGAGCGCCTGTGGGTCGAGGCGGCAACTGATGTCCCAATCAGTGTCGATGAGTGGTTCCGCCAGGACCGGAACTGCGCGAAGCGGTGGCTCGCCGCAACCCCGCCCTGGGTCACCGATTTAATGAACATCGCTTTCAAGGCCACGTTCCCGGTTCCAGCCCAGGGCAACACAGTTGTTGATCTTGGGCGAGTTGGTGGAGTTGGGTATGGGTTGAGCTCCTTCTGGGGAGCCGTGTAATGGGACCGTCGCTGTTGGAGTTGTTGGAGGAGTTGCCCGACCCGCGTGACCCGCGTGGGATTCGCTACCCCCTGGTGCCCGTTCTCGCGTTGTGTCGGGTCGCGGCCCTGGCCGGGTACACCCGTGGCTCAACGAGTACCTGGATTGGCCGCAGGTAGGCCAAGTGTTCCGATTGGAACGCACGCGGCGTGTGAAGGGGAAGACGACGGTCGAGGTGGTGTATGGGATCACCAGCCTCACTCGAATGGAGGCGGACGCCATGGGGTTATTGGCCCTCACACGCCTGCATTGGTCGATCGAGAACGGTCTGCATTACGTGCGCGATGTGACTTGGGGCGAGGATCGTTGCCGGGTCCGCAAGGGGAACGCCCCACAGGCGATGGCGTCCTTGCGGAACGTGGCGGTGTACGTGTTGAACCGCATGGATGCCCCGAGCATCGCCGCGGCCACGCGAGAGATCGCCGCCGGCCCCGAGAAGGCCATCCCTTGGCTACACCACCCCAACTCGACTTCCGAATAGACCTGGG
>CAZBXY010000568.1:0-3175 GCA_964495365.1 uncultured Frigoriglobus sp.
CCACTCGCACAACGGGAAGGCCGAGCCCGCGTACCAGTCGTTCTGCCAGGGCCTGGCCCGGATGGGCTACGTCGTGCTCATCTTTGACCCGATCGGGCAGGGCGAGCGGCTGCAATACGCGCACGTCGAGAAGGACCACCGGCCGGGCGTCGGGGTGGGCGAACACCTGCTCGCCGGCAACCAGCAGTTCCTCGTCGGCGAGTTCTTCGGAAGCTGGCGCGCGTGGGACGGCATCCGCGCGCTCGATTACCTCTTGTCGCGCCCGGAGGTCGATCCGAAGCACGTTGGCATCACCGGCAACTCCGGCGGCGGCACCATGACGACGTGGCTGTGTGGAGTCGAGTCGAGGTGGACGATGGCCGCACCGGCGTGCTTCGTCACCACGATGCGCCGCAATCTGGAAAACGAACTCCCCCAGGACACCGAACAATGTCCGCCGCACGCTCTCGCGCTGGGCCTCGACCACGCGGACTTCCTCGCGTGCATGACCCCCAAACCCGTCATCATTCTGGCGAAGGAAAAAGACTTTTTCGATGTCCGCGGGTCGGAAGAAGCGTACCGCCGGTTACGGCACCTCTACAAGTTGCTCGGCGCGGAGGACAACGTGAAACTGCACGTCGGCCCCACCGGGCACGGCTACACGATCGAGAACCGCGAGGCGATGTACCAGTTCTTCAACAAGGCCACCGGCGTTTCTGATGCCAAGACCGAGCCGAAGTTGACGATCGAGAAGGACGCAGACCTGTTCGCGGCGCCGCAGGGACAGGTGAGCGAGTTGAAGTCGCGCACGGCGTTCTCGTTCACGCGCGAATCCGCGGTCGCGCTGTCAAAGGCTCGCGGGTTTCGACAACCCATGCCAATTGCCGACCGGCTCCGTGCCGCACTCCAGTTGCCGAAGTCCGCGGGCGTACCGGACTACCGCATCCTGCGCCCAGTGAACGGGCGGAAGTACCCCAGGCCGCACGCGACCACTTACGTCATCGAAACCGAGAAGCCCGCGGTCGCGGTGGTGTACCGACTGAGCGACGAGGTACACCTGTCGCGCCCGCCGAAGGACGAGAAGCCCGCGATCCTGTACGTTTCGCACCACTCGGCCGACGTGGAACTGCGCGACGAACCGCTACTAGCCGAGTTGGTGAAGGCCGAGCCGAAGACCGCGTTCTACGCCTGCGACGTGCGCGGGATCGGCGAATCGCGCCCCGACACCTGCGGCACGAACCAGTTCCTCGCGCCCTACGGCAGCGACTACTTCTACGCGATCCACGGTCTCATGCTCGACCGCCCGTACGTCGGGCAAAAGACGTTCGACGTGCTCCGCGTCCTCGACTGGCTGAACGAAATTGGCCACAAGGAGGTTCACCTGGTCGCGAAGGGCTGGGGCGCGGTCCCGGCGACGTTTGCGGCGGTGCTGTCGGACGCGGTCACGCGCGTCACACTGAAGAACGCCCTCACCAACTACGACGATGTCGCTCGGGCCGAAACCTACACTTGGCCCCTGTCGTCGTTCGTACCCGGAGTGCTGAACTCGTTCGACCTGGAGGATTGCTACAAGGCACTGGGAGCGAAAAAGCTCAAGCCGATCGATCCGCTCGGCGCCGGCGGTAAACCGAAGTGAGGGCGCTTCGGTTCGTGAGGCCGTGAACCGGGGCTTCTTCCGCTCCGCGCACGATAAACGTGCCCAAATTGCCCCCGGCCCAACTATGATGGGGTGATGGGCGAAGCCAGGCGAACCCCGCTACTTGATGTGCCCCCCGAGGCGCAGCACCGCGTCGCGCTCCTGCGCGACGTTCCCGCCGGCGAACTGCTGGTCCACGAGATTTACCTCAGCGTGCAGGGCGAATCGACCTTCGCCGGGCTGCCGTGCGTGTTCGTCCGCACCGCGGTGTGTGACTCGCGCTGCAAGTGGTGTGATACCCCGCACGCGTTCAACCAGGGCGAGCGGATGAGCCGCGCCGCGGTGTTCGAAAAGACGCTCAGCTTCGGCTGCCCGCTGGTCGAGATCACCGGGGGCGAGCCACTCTTGCAAGGGGATGTGTTCCCGCTGATGTCTGAACTGTGCGACGCGGGCAAGACGGTGCTGCTCGAGACCAGCGGCGCGCACGACGTGGGCGCCGTGGACCGCCGCGTTCACGTCATCATGGACCTGAAGTGCCCGGACAGCGGCGAGGAATACCGCAACCGCTGGCTCAACCTCGACGCACTCAAGCCGACGGATCAAATCAAGTTCGTGATCGCCTCGCGCCGCGACTGGGACTGGACCGCGCGTGTCGTCCGCGAACACTGCCTCGACGAGCGGTTCACGTGTCTGGTGAGCTGCGTGTTCGACCGCGTGAAACCGGTGGAACTGGTCGAGTGGCTACTCGCCTCCGGGTTGCACCGCGTGCGGATGCAACTCCAGATGCACAAGTACATCTGGGATCCGAAGGCGCGGGGCGTGTGAGGGCGGCGGAAGCGGACTCGCCCCGTTCCAATCGCTCCGCACCGGAACCGTCGAGCTACTTTCCGACTGTAAGCACGGTGCCCCCCTCGAAAGGACCGGTCCCACGCGAGGGGGAAGACCCGTCTACAACTGACCGGCACTGAAGAATCGCCCACGGCGTTGCGCCGCAGTATTCGCTAGCCAATTCCGACGGCCCGGTGCGGAGCAAGATGAGCATACCTGATTCGTCGGGTAGACGCGCGAACTGCCCAACGAATCAGCTTTAAAGAGATTCGGCGGGCAAAGCGGCAGAATTGGGCAGTGGCGCGGCGCCGGCGGCGCGCGCAAATGTGCAGTTAGGTGCGGGGGTAGGCTGAGTTGGCGCCCTTTGGCGTACTTCGCACGAAACGCTGGAAATCGTAGGCGTTGGTCAAAGGACGCCACGTGGCGTCCTTTGGCGTCCTTTGGCGTCCTTTGGCGCTCTTTGAAGTGCGTTGTTTCCCGCGCCCCGGCTCCTCGTCGGAGGCGAACGCTCCGAACCGAGTTGCCAGGTGAGGCGGGGCTGGGACCTCACCCCGCGCGCCTCTACGATATCGCAATCACCCTTCACGGAGCCGTCCCATGCCGACAGCCGCGCCGGCGCAAACGCTCGCCGACCGTTACACCAAGGAATTCGCTGGCTCCAGGCAGCGGTTCGAAACCGCCAAGGGGCTGTTTCCCTGCGGCGTCACGCACGACGCCCGCATGATGGACCCG
>CAZBXY010000569.1:0-3174 GCA_964495365.1 uncultured Frigoriglobus sp.
TGCTCGGCACCGACCACGGGCCGCTCATCGAACTCATGCGCGAAGTGCGCGAGGTCGATGGCATCCGCAAGGTTCTGGTGTCGTCGGGTATTCGGATGGACCTGGCGCAGATGTCGCCGGAATACGTCCGCGAGCTGGCCGAACACCACACCGGCGGGCGCCTGAAGGTCGCGCCCGAGCACACCAGCCCCAAGGTGTTGGAGCTGATGAAGAAGCCCGACATCGACAACTTCGGCGTCTTCGCCGAGCAGTTCAAGCAAGCCAGCGCCGATGCGGGCAAGCCAAAACAGCAGATCATCCCGTACTTCATCGCGAGCCACCCCGGCACCGACCTCGCGGAGATGATCGACCTCGCGCTCTACCTCAAACGCAACGGCTACCGCCCGGATCAGGTGCAGGACTTCATCCCGGCGCCGTTCGACATCGCCACAGCACTTTGGTACACTGGGCTCGATGTCTTTACCAAGAAGCCAGTTACGGTCGCTCGGGGCATGCGGGACCGGAAGATGCAACGCGCCCTGATGCAGTTTTTCAAGCCGGATAACTGGTTTACCGTGCGGGAAGCCCTCATCCAGGCCGGTCGCCAAGACCTGATCGGCTCAGGGTGCGATTGCCTGATCCCTGCCAACCCGCCGAAGGAAGCCCTCGAAGCCCGGCGGCGTGCCGCGAATCGGGCGGTGAATGGTGGCGACGACGACCATTACCACACGGTCGCCAACCCTGCCAGGGGCGAGAAGCCCGGCGAACGGGGTGCGGGGCCGGTCAAGCCGACGGGCTACCGGCCCGGAAGAAAGTCACAGCAGCGGCGACAGGGGAAGAAACGCAAGGGGAATGGCGGCTCAGGCCCGGGACAGTGACCAGCACTCGACCGCCCTGGCGGACACTTCGGGGCCGTCGAGCGTGTTGAGAGCCAGAAACAGGTGGGCCGGGTTGCAGCAGAGCCGGTTGCCGCACCGTTGGCGGACGAACAGCCCCTCGGGGATGGGGCCGTTGGACAGTTCCCAAGCGACCCGGTGGGCCAGGGCAGGGTTATTGCCCTTCCCCATCGAAAGGCATCCATATCCTGCCGCCCCTGGCTTCAGCTTCCAGTTCCAGCACTCGTCCGGTCCGGCTTTCTCAACTCTCGGCTCGAAGCGTTTTCGGAGGGTCGCCTTCGACTTCGCGCCGCCCGCGAGCACGAGGTGGCGCGGATTCAGGCAGCACTTGTTGTCACAGGTGGTCATGACTTCGCGTTCGGGTGCGGTCCCGAACGCCAGCCGATAGGCCAGTATCCGGGCGGACATTTGGGTTGCCCCTTTCCCGCCCCTGCCAAGGGTCGCGTGGCCTTTATTGGTGACCGGCCCCGTCCAACCCCAGCACTCGTCGTCGCCCGCCTTCACGAGGTAGGCGGCGAACCGGACTTCGATGGGTTGCCGTTTCGGTCCTGGCATCCGCGGAATCTCCTCGGTAGGCATTTTACGGCATTGTGCGAACTCGTCGGCGGCAGGGCCGGGGTTGTGCGGGTTCGCTCTCGGATAGGCGATGGACGCGGCCAGGCGACGGCCACTTCTGGCCGGACGCAGGAACCGCGGGGGCCTTCAACTGGCGCGACGCGCCGGAAAGGCCTCACCATGTCAGGTTCTGTTATCCCCCGGATCGAGATCCGTCTGCCGAGCGGGCTCCTGCTCCGCGACCCTGTCGCCATGCTCGCCGCCAAGTTCGGGCAGTGGCCTTGGGACCGCTACGATGGGCTGCCGCTGGCCGACCCGAACGCGGACGTGGACGCCGCGTTCAACATCCGCGAGCGGAACAACGTCAACCGGGCCGAGTTCCGCCAGCGGGTCGCTGACGTGCGGGCCGTTCGGGGAACCGCACGGGTGACCCGGGCAACGGCGCACCTGCGCCGGACGGGCTACTGGGAGTTGCCCGGTTCCCGGCCGGTGCCCCAGAAGGTTCCTGAGCGAAGTGGTTCTCCAGTCTCAAGCGGCCACCCGCATCCACCCGGTCAACACTAACGCGGTCCAGCCCCCTTCTCGGGCATCGGTTTCGGTGGCGGCAGCACGGCTGGACCCGCACCCGGCCCGCGCGCAGGCGGGGGTGGGCCGGGCCACCACTCTTCGAGAAGCAATGCCGAGAGTTCGGCCGCCGACCGCCACGCCTCCCCGAGCGCGCGGTTGTACTCCAGCCGGGCCTCGGCCACCGCCCGCTGGGCCTGGATCACCCGCAGGTACTCGAACTGCCCGCCCTTGAACGCTTCGAGCGAGAGCTTGTACGTCTCCTCCGCCTTCGGGAGGATGTCGGTCCGGTACTGCTCGGCCAGTTTCAGGGCCGCCGAGTACGCCCGCAGCGCCGTCGCGACCCGCTCGGCAAGGTCGTTCTCGACCCGCCCGACTTCCTGGATCGCCATGCCCAACTCGGCCCTCGCCGCCCGGATGTTCCCCTGATTTCGGTTCCACGTCGGGATGGGGGCGCTCACCCCGACGAGCCAGTCGTTCGATTTGTTCTGTCCCTGGTACGTGTAGCCGGTCGAGAGCGTCAAGTTCGGGATCGGTTCCACCTCCGCCCGGCGGACGGCGGCCTGCGCCCGCTCGACCCCGACCCGGGCCGACCGCACCTCGGGGTGTGTGGCGAGGACGGTATCGAGGGTGCGGTCAGGGTCGTAGAGCGGCACCTCCTCGAACGGGCCGGCGGCCGGCCTGACGGGGAGCCGCGGGTCGCCGACGACGGCCGCGAGCCGCTTCCGGGCACCGGGGAGTTCCCGCCGGGCGGCTTCCGCCTGGGACCGGAACCGGGCGAGTTCGACTTCGAGCTGCACCAGGTCGAGCCGGGCGATCTGCTTGGCGTCGAGGAGCGTCTGCCCGTTCTTCACGGCCTCGACGGCGAGCTTGGTGAGTTCGTCGAGGACGGCGATCCGCCGCTCCAGGGCGTAGAGGTCGTAGAACGCCGCCCGTACCGACCCGACCACCCCGTACCGCTCGCGGAGGAGGGCGAGCGTCGTCTGGTCCACCTCCTTCGCGGCCACCGCCTGGGACAGCGAGAGCTTCCGCCCGGTAACGATCTCCTGGGTCACCTGCGGGGCGGTGATGATGCCGACCGGGCCTTGCCGGTCGCCGAGTTCGTCCCCGATAACCGCCAGGACGGGGTTCGGGTAGAGGCCGGCCTGGACGTACTTGCCCTGAGCCGCGTCGATGGCGA
>CAZBXY010000570.1:0-3173 GCA_964495365.1 uncultured Frigoriglobus sp.
CCCCCCGCGCGAAGTCGGCGTGCAACGGTTACACGGCCGGTACGGGCGGCACATCGACACGGCCGAGGTCCAGCCACCAGTCGGCGTCGATGTCTGTGTCAAACGTGTCGTCGAGAAAGAACCGCGGGCGCGTGTCGTCCGCGGCGTGGAGTGGCGTGTGATCGGTGGGTGCGGTGGGAATCATCGCGGTCCTCGCGGCGTGGGTGAACCGGGCGTTTTTACTCGCTTCCGCCCGGTGAGGTGGAGTGACGCACCCGGCGTGCCGCGGAGAACGCGAATCGCATCGAACTGCAACCGCCCACGTCGCGAGGTGCGACAACCCGCAAGGTTCGCGCCCGCGACGCACTTTACTAGACCGAGGAGAGACCAGGATGAGGTGAACGCCGCCGGCGCGGGGGAGAAGAACAACACACTTTCAAAGGTTGCCAAAGGTTGCCAAAGATTGCCAAAGATTGCCACTTGGCAACCTTTGGTTTTCCCAGGGCTTTTGGCCCGTTTTTTCAAAGATTGCCAAAGATTGCCAACTCGTCACCCCGCCACCCGATTAGAATCTGGACAAAATAACATGTTCAAAGTGATGATTCGCGGGCCGCGTGCGGTCACCCACCGCTCCGCTTCGCCTCCAGTTCCTGCCAGCGAGTGTACAGCTTCTCCACCGTGCTTTGCGCTTCTTCGAGCGCCTTGCACGCGGTTGCGAGGCTAACGTGGTTGCCGCTCGTCGAAGCCGCCGCGACCTCCGTCTCGCGCGCGGTCACCGCTTCCTCCGCCGCGGTGATGGCGGTCTCGATCCCGTCGAACTCCTTCTGCTCGTGGAAGCTCAGCTTCTTGGGTTTGGGTGCGGACGTCGTTTGTGGTTTTGCTTGCGCTCGCGAAGCCACAAGCGGCCCGGCATTGGCGCGCTCGTAAGCGCTCAGCCACTGTGACACACTGCCGTACTTTGCCGAACCGCCCTTCCCGTCGAGGCCGATCACCTCCGTACAGAGTCGGTCCATCAGGTCGCGGTCGTGCGTGACGAGCACCACCGCGCCGGGGAACTCCTCCAGGCTGTCTTCCAGTGCTTCCAGCGACGGAATGTCGAGGTCGTTCGTCGGTTCGTCGAGCAGCAGCAGGTCGGCCGGTTGCACCATCAGTTGGGCGATGCGGACCCGCGCCCGCTCGCCGCCGCTGAGCGCGCTCAGTTCGACATCGAGTTGCTCCGGCAGGAACAGGAAGCGCTGCGCCCACGCGGCGACGTGCAGTTGGCGCCCGGCGTAGGTCACCACGTCGCCGTTGGGGCAGAGCGCCTGTCGGAGCGGGATCGACAGATCGAGCGACGCACGGCCCTGTTCGAACATGACCACACGAAGCCCGTCGGCGCGAGTCACTGTCCCGGCGTCCGGGGCGAGTTCGCCGGCGAGCGCCTTCAGCAGTGTGCTTTTCCCGCTGCCGTTGGGCCCGAGCAGCCCGACCTTCATTCCGGGGCTGAGTATGAACTCGAAGTCCGCGAAGAGTTCGCGGCCGCCGAGTGATTTGGCGAGGCCGGTCGCGGAGAGGAGCTTTTTCGTCTGGCGGCCGGTGCCGGCGAAGTCGATCCCGGCTTGCCCGGCTGCCGCGGTGCGGTAGTTCAGGTCGGCCAGTTCCTCGCGCCGCGCCGCGGCCTCGCCGATCCGCGAGCGCGACTTCCGCCGCTGCGCCGATTCCTTGCGTGACAGCCACTCCGTCTCTTTGCGCACCTGGTTCGCCACCGCGTCGCGCTGTTTGTCCTGCGCTTCGAGGAAGCCGTCGCGCTTCTCGGCGAAGGCGTCGAACCCGCCAGCGGCACGGAACACGCCACCGGGATACACGCGGCTCACTTCCACGATCTCATCGGCGGTTGCGCGAAGAAACGCGCGATCGTGAGTGGCGACGAGGTAGCCGAACTCCGCGCCGCGGAGCAGCTTTTCGAGCCACACGACGCCCGGCAGGTCGAGGTGGTTGGTCGGTTCGTCGAGCAGGAGCAGATCGGGTTGCCGGGCCAGTTCGCGGGCCACCGCGAGCCGCTTCCGCCACCCGCCGGAGAGCGCGTCGGCCGGCTTGTCGTGCTCCTCGAACCCGACCTGGGTGAGCGTGATCGCGGTGCGCGTTTCGCGCTCGTGTTCTTCGAGATGATCCTCCGCGAGTGCGTCCAGAAGCACTTCGCGGGCGGTGAGTCCGGCGGGGAAGATGTCGTCTTGCGGCAGATACCCGATCCGTACGCCGCGACGGGCGGATCGGGTGCCGTCGTCCGGCGATTCGATCCCGGCCAGAATTTTCAGGAGCGTGGATTTGCCCGAGCCGTTGGGGCCGATCAGCCCGATCTTCTCCCCGACACGCACTTCCAGCGACAGCCCGGTGAACAGCGGCCGGCGCCCGCCGAACCCTTTCGAGATTTCTTGCACGCTCAGCAGTAACGACATCGCATTTCCTTCAAAGTAGACGGCACACGGCGTGTGCCGTCGCTACTTGCTGGGTATAGCGACGGCACACGCCGTGTGCCTACTACTTTGAAATCACGCGCCGTCGTTGAGCTTGCTCGGTTGCTGAATCGCGTGTTCGCCGGCGGTCTGATAGCCGCCGAGTCTCCGTTTCTCATCTTGATCGCTCAGCGGCGCGCCGTCGGGCGCGTTCTCGGGTTGCTGCGCGTCGTCGGTGCCCGGGGCGGGCGCCGGGCCGGATTGCGGCCGGTTGCCGGGCGGAACCGGGGCCGGGCCGCCGTGATGTTTCTTGCTCATCCGTGTCTCCAGGTGTGCCGGTTGTGCGAATAACGCAACGCGGGCGCTCCTGGTTCTGCAACCCCGGTGCCAACTTCCGCGAACAGATCGATCGTGCGATTAGCGCCGAAATTACCGGTTCTGCCGATTTTTACTATTTGACCGAAGGCGATTCCTGTACCACATTGAAGCGAACTGGCTTCGGCACCCGCCTGAACCGAACCCTGAACCTCACACCCCGAGACGCCGTGAGCACCACTGTCAACCGCGCGCCCTTCAGTTCGTACCTCGGTGACATCGACCGGACCCCGCTCCTGAGCGCCAGCGAAGAACGCGAACTCGCCACCCGTGTGCTGACCGGCGATGTCGAGGCCCGGGACCGGATGGTGCGGGCGAACCTGCGGCTGGTGGTGAACATCGCCCGCGGGTACTCCGGCAAGGGGCTCCCGCTGGACGACCTCGTGT
>CAZBXY010000571.1:0-3168 GCA_964495365.1 uncultured Frigoriglobus sp.
GGCACGCTACCACCGCTGCCAGAAAAATGCCGTTCAGAAGCCTGAAGGGTTACCCTGTCGGAAGTCGCCCTCCAGCAGGCGTGGTGCGCGCACCCGTGGCCCGCGACGCGGCTCGGGGAGATCACCGCGTGGGCCGCGTCGCGGGCGTACCAGAAACTGCTGGACGGCGACTACGACGAGGAGTCGGAAGCTCCGCCAGCGGCGCCCACAGAGGCCGATGCGGCCCCGTCGTTCGGAAAACGCGCCAGCGACCGGATTTCACGACTGTTCGGGCGCGGTTCGCCCGAACACCCGGAATGAGGATCACGTCGCAGTTCGTTCCGGCTTGGTTCCGCGCGCGGCCCGCGGTAAACTGAAGGTCTCCCGCCCCGGGCCACTTTGAACCCGCTGGTGATCCTCCCCTGATCGGACGGCCGCGGCAATGCCGGACGGTTCTTCCCACACTGGCGAACTCTCGGACTACATCACCCGCCTTCGCGCGGGCGACGCGACCGCGCTCAACGAGTTGATCCGCCTCGCGGGCGCGCGGCTCGAGGCCCTCACGCGCCGGATGCTCCGCGACTACCCGCGCGTCCGCCGGTGGGCGCAAACCGACGACGTGTTGCAAAACGCCCTCATCCGGCTGTGCCGGGCGCTCCAGCAGGTACAACCCGCGGGCGTGCGCGAGTTCTACGCGCTGGCGACCACACAAATCCGGCGCGAGCTACTCGACCTCGCCCGGCATTACTCCGGCCCGGAGAACGCCGCCGCGCACCACGAGAGCTGGGGCGCCGACCGCGGCACGGCCCGCGTCCCGCCCGATCACTCGGACCCGACCAACGACCCGGTCGCGCTCACCGACTGGTGCGAATTTCACGAGCACGTGGCCGCGCTGCCCGACGAGGACCGCGAGGTGTTCGGGCTGATCTTTTATCAGGGGTTATCGCAAGAGGCCGCGGCCGACGTGCTGGGCGTGTCGGTGCGGACCGTTCAGCGCCGGTGGCAGGCCGCGATGCTGGGGCTGCACCGCGCTCGCGGCGGCGAAGCGCCCGGGGCGTGATTCCAACCGAGGCCCGCCGGTGTCCGACGCCGACGCGATCGACGAACTGCTCGTCCGGTGGCAGGAGCTGCGCCGCCGCGGGGAGTCGCCAGCGGCCCGCGCCCTGTGCGCCGAGTACCCGCACCTCGCCGACGAACTCCAGCGCCGCATCAATGCGTTCGAGTCGATGGAGGCGATGCTCGGCATCAGCCCGCGCGGGACGCTTCCCACCGCCGGGGCCTCGCACGCGGTCCCGCCGCACCTCGCCGAAAAACTGCTCCCGCTCGGCTACGAACTGCTCGAAATCATCGACCAGGGCGGGATGGGCGTCGTCTACAAGGCCACGCAGACCGAACTGCGGCGCACGGTCGCGCTGAAGATGATCGCGGGGTTGCGGGTCGGGCCGAAGCAACTGACCCGGTTCCGCACCGAGGCCGAAGCGGTCGCCCGGTTGCAGCACGCGCACATCGTCCAGATTTACGAAGTCGGCGAGGTGGACGGGCACTCGTTCTTCTCGATGGAGTTCGTCGAGGGTGGCACGCTGGCGCACCGGCTCGCCGACGGCCCGCTCGCGCCCGACGATGCCGCCGCGCTGGTCGAGGTGCTGGCCCGCGCCGTCCACCACGCTCACTCGCGCGGCATCGTGCATCGGGATTTGAAGCCCGCCAACATTCTCCTCGGAGTCGAAAGTCATAAAGTCGAAGGTCGTAAAGTCGAAGGGTCAGGGCCGTCCGACTTTACGACGTTACGACCTTCCGACTTGCGACCCAAACTCACCGACTTCGGTCTCGCCAAGCGGCTCGGGGCCGACGCGGGGCACACCACGACCGGTGAGGTGATCGGCACGCCCGCGTACATGGCCCCGGAGCAGGCGCGCGGCGAAACGGGCACGATCGGCCCGGCGTCCGACGTGTACGCACTCGGCGCGATCCTCTACGAGGCGCTCACCGGCAGCGCGCCGTTCCGCGGCGGCAGCGTGCTGGAAACGCTCCGGCAGGTCATCTCCGACGAACCGGTTCCGCCGCGCGTCGTACGCCCCGGCGTTCCGCGAGATCTCCAGGCGATCTGCATGAAGTGCCTGGAAAAGAAACCCTCACACCGCTACGCCAGCGCCGCGGCGCTGGCCGACGACCTCCACCGGTTCGCGACCGGCCTTCCGGTCGAGGCGCGCCGCGGCGCGCTGGCGGCCCGCGCGCTGAAGTGGGCACGCCGGCGCCCGGTTCGGCTCACGTTGCTCCTGCTCGTCGTGGGCGCGGCGGTGGCGATCGGCGGGCGCGGCTACGCCGAGCGCGAACAGCGCCGCGCGCGGGCGGTCGAGGTCGCTCCACAAGCACGCGAGATACTGCACCGGCACTGCTACGAGTGCCACGGCGGCGCGAAGACCGAGCGCCGGTTCCACGTCCTCGACCGCAATTCACTGCTCGACGCGAACCGCCGGAACGTCGTCCCCGGTGACACGGCCCACTCGCGGTTGATTCAGCGCATCGAGGACGGCACGATGCCACCCGAAGATGACGACGACTGGCGCCCGCGCGTGTCGGAGCCAGAACTCGCCATTCTGAAAGAATGGATCGCCGGCGGGGCGCCGGAGTTCCCGCCCGAAGACCCACAGAACCCGACCCCGCCGGTCGTGCCGCAGTCCAAACTCGCGGCGCAAGCCTACGCGATCTTCGTTCGCCGCTGCCACAATTGCCACAAACTCGGCGAGGCCAAGGGCGGGATCAAGATCCTCAACCACGATCTGCTCGTGTCGCGGCGCAAGGTGGTGGTTCCCGGCAAGCCGGAGGAGTCGGAGGTGTACCAGCTCTTGGTAATCGACGACCCCGATCAGGTGATGCCGCCACCGAAAGAGGAGCGGTTGACACCGGAAGAGATCGACACCGTTCGGCGGTGGATCGCCGACGGCGCGAAGCCGTTCCCCCGCGCGCCGGCGGCAAAGTGACAACTCGCGGAGCCGCGAGCGGCTTCTCCGACTATCATTTCCCGCAGTCTCCGGTTCATTTCCCTCTCCTCACATTCGGAACGACTGCCATGATGCGCGCACTGAGACTCGCGCTGCTGGCCACGGTGCTCATCGGCACCGCGGCGCCGGCCAGCGCCCAGCCCGACCCGACCGACACGCGGATGCTCACGATGCCCGCGATCGGGCC
>CAZBXY010000572.1:0-3168 GCA_964495365.1 uncultured Frigoriglobus sp.
ACGTGAAGGGCGACACGCTCGCGGTCGCGGACTTCACCGGCGACGGCAAACCCGACATCCTCTATGGCGCCGGAACTGGCCTGTTGCTCGTCAACGCGGCCGGCAAGTTCGTCGTGAAGGCTGACAGCGGCATCAGTTACAAACCCGGGAAGATCGGCCCGGCGCTCGGCGACTTCGACGGCGACGGACACATTGACCTGTTCATCCCGCAGGCCGACGGGAAGTGCAAACTCTATCGCAACGACGGTACCGGGAAGTTCACCGACGTAACCGCGAACGCCGGCGACCTCACGAAGACGCTTACGCACGCCGTTTCGGCTGCCTGGGGCGATTTCGACAACGACGGCCGGCCCGATCTGCTCGTGTGCTGCCTGAAGGGCACGAACCGCTACCTCAAGAACGAGGGCGGGGGCAAGTTCACCGACAAGACGGCCGCACTCGGCCTTCAACAGAAGGTGTTCAACTCGCAGGCCGCCTGCTTCGTCGATCTCAACGGCGACGGGCAGCTCGATCTCGTGCTGAACAACGAGGGCCAGGAATGTGCCGCACTGTTCGGCGTTCAAACTGCCGGCGGGGCAAAGACGCCGGTCACGGTCACGCTCAACGGCACCGCGACCCTCAACGGCGGCAAGGTCGTGGTGAAGGACATGAGCGGGAACCGCGTCGCGTGCTGTGCGGTCGCCGGCGGCGACGGGCGCGGCGGGCAGTGCGGCACCGCGCCGCGGTTCGTACTGGCCCCCGGCGCGTACAGGTTCGAGCTGGTCGGCCCCGACGGCAAGACGACCGTGAAGGACGTGACCGTGACGGCCGCGCCGATGCAAGTCAAAGTGCAGTGACCAGGCGAACCCCGGACGCGAGTCCGGGGGTGGCGCCTCCAACGACCAACACAGTGTCGGTCACAGCAGCCGGCACAGCGACCGACACAACAACACCCCCGGACTTGCGTCCGGGGTTCGCCAAGATGGGCCTTCCGCATGACACTCCGCTTTGTTGTTGCTCTCTGCGTTCTCTGCGGCCTCTGCGGTCAATCGCTTTCCGCCGAACCGGCGCCGTGGGCCGCGTATCGCGGCAACCCGCAGCGCACCGGGAACACCGACAACACACCCGGCCCGGCCGCGCCCGCGGTGCTGTGGTTGGTGAGGTCGCAAGACCACTTCATCGCCTCGCCGGTGCCGGTGAAGGACACCGTGTACGTCGCGGGCATCGGCGCGTTCAATCGGCCCTCGGCGCACCTGTTCCCGCTCGCGGGGAAGAACCCGAACGTCGCGCTATGGACGAAATCCGCCCCGTACCTGAAACTCGCGTCGGTCAGTTCGCCGGCGGTTGCCGGGGAACTACTCGTCTTCGGTGACGGGCTGCACCAGGATTCCGGCGGCGTGCTGCACTGCGTCAGCACGACCACCAGCAAACCGCTGTGGCAGTTGGTGATGCCGGGGAACCTGATCCACCTCGAAGGCGCGCCGACCGTGGTCGGCACCCGCGTGTTCATGGGCGGCGGCGCCGCGGGCGCGTTTTGCGTCGAACTCGATAAGGCGACGCTCGACGGCAAGGAACACGATCTCGCGACGGTCGCGAAGATGCAAGAGGCGAAGTGGAAAGAACTGACGGCGAAGTACGAGGATCTGAAGGCCAAGAAGGACGATTTCGCCATCCCGCCGGACGACAGCCAGTTGCTCAAGTTCGCCCCCAAGAAAGTGTGGCAGAAGGGCGAGGGCAAGTGGCACGTCGATGCGCCCATTAACGTCGCCGGCGATCTGGTGTTTGTGCCGACTTCGTACCTCGACAAGGAGAAGGTCGGCGAGCGGGCGCTGTACGCGCTGAAGGCCGACACCGGTGAGACCGCGTGGAAGAAGGAGCTGACGTACAACCCGTGGGGCGGGGCGACCGTCGTGGGCGACCTCGTCGTTGTGCCGGGCAGTTCGGTCGGCTACTACTTCAAGGAACTCAAGGGCGCGAAGGGCGACCTCACCGGCTTCGACCGCAAAACCGGCGAGCAGAAGTGGCGGAAAGAAATCCCCACCGGGGGCGTGTTGGGATGCGTCGCGGTCAGCGACGGCCTCGCGGTCTGCACCGCGACCGACGGCAAGGTGCGGGCGTTCAAGGTGTCCGACGGCGAGCGGGCGTGGCTCTACGACGCGAAGGTGCCGCTGTTCGCCCCGCCAGCGGTCGCGGGGGGCGTGGTGTACGCCGCGGACCTCGGCGGCACGGTCCACGCGATCGACCTGAAGACCGGCACCGCAAAGTGGACCTTCGCGCTCGCGAAGGAAGTCGGCGCGCCGGGCATGGTGTACGGCGGTGTGACGGTTCACGGCGGGAAGCTGGTCGTCGCGACGTGTAACCTCGAAGGGCCGTGGGCGAACAAGGAAACGGTGCTGGTGTGCATCGGGGCGAAATGAGTCTCGATTCGCCGAGGATTCCCGGGGTTAGAAACCCCGGGCTATTACAGGGTGACCCCTTCGGGGCCCAAGAGGTTTTCTGACCCTGAAAGGGTCACCGTCCGATAGCCCGGGGTTTCTAACCCCGGGTGCGAGTGCGAGAGGAACACCATGAACCGATTCGCCATCGCCTTCGTTGTTCTCGGCCTCGTTGCGCTCGTCGGGCGCGCGGCGGCCCAGGAAAAGAAGGGCGTCGTCGTCGATGTCGCCAAGAAGACGGTGACCGTCGATGCGAAGGTCGCGCCGCGGAAGCTCGAACACCTCAAGGGCGAGCAATACCCGATCGAACTGATCGCGTCGTGGCCGCACCCGAAGGGGAAGAAAGCGCACGAAACGGTGCTGACGACCGACGTCGATCCGTCGGCAGTTCACAAGGGGTTGGAGCAGATCGGGCTGAAGCCGGGCAAGCCCGCGAAGGGCGCGGCGATGAAAGAGGGCGACCCGGACCCGAAGGCCGCGGGGCCGGAGGTGAACGTGTTCGTCGTAGTGCCCGACGGCGCAGGTAGCGAAAAGCGGCTCACGCTCGACAAGATCCTGATGGACCCGAAGACGAAGAAGGCGCCGCCGAAGATGACGTTCGTCTTCACCGGCTCGGCGCTGACCGCACCGGACCCGAACAAACCGGACGACAAGAAGTACGGGGCCGACCTCACCGGGAGCCTCATCTGCCTGTTCCCGCGGGCAGGACCTGGCGGATGTCTGGCTCGACCAGTAGTCATTGAAAGGCGTCGCA
>CAZBXY010000573.1:0-3142 GCA_964495365.1 uncultured Frigoriglobus sp.
GCACGCTACCACCGCTGCCAGAAAAATGCCGTTCAGAAGCCTGAAGGGTTACTCGTCTCGAACAACTCAATTTGACTTTCGTAACCGTTCACGAGGTAGAAGCGTGTGACGGGATGAGCGAAGGGGGCGAGGTACCGACTCTCGCAGCCTGAATGGCATCGGTCAGGAAGGCCAGCACATCCCGACCCTGTTGCCGGCAGGTCGCCGTGACGGTGAGTATCCGCTCGACGAACCGGCTACCGCCCGCCGAGTCGGTCCCATAACTGATCTTTCGCCAGCGCACCGCAGGTCGCAGCGCCCGCTCGGCCGCATTGTTCGTCGGCTCGACGCACTCCACGGCCGCGAACGTGTACAGGGCCGGCTCGACCGCCAGCAACTCCCGGCACACCCCGGTCGTGAACGCGCACCCACACCCGGCTCCGCGGTTGAGCAGGGCGCGAACCGGCTTTCACTGGCCGAAGGGCGACCGGAAGGTCAACGGGAAGCCGCAGGACGAGCTGTGGCACAAGTACGAGGCCAAGGGCTACTGGATCATCTTCCGCCGGTTGCCGGGCGAGCCCTACCGCATTCACTCCATCAGCATCGGCGGGCCGGAGAAGAAGTGATGCCCGGGCGGCCCCGGGCACCGACGTTCGTGCGGCGTCACTTCTTCACCCGCTCCAAGACGAGGCGGGTGGTGTTCACCCCCTTCTTGAACTCCAGCTCGGTCGGTCGGGCCGTCGTGCCCGGGACGGTGACGTGCAGCGTGAGTTTGTCGCCGTCCAGCGCGTACACCCCGACGAACCCCTTGCCGTCCGCCGACGGCATGTCGATCAACTTCGGCGACTTCGACGGGTCCAGGGTGAACGTCGACTCCGTGCGCAGCGTCACCTTGTCCCCCTTGAACTCTACCGTGTCACCCAGGATGGCGACCGCCCGCTCCAGGGGCAGCGATCTGCCGTGCAGCACCGCCTCGGTGATCTTCCACTTCCCCTGAACCTTGTCCTTGTCCGTCTTCGTGTCCTTGTCCGTCTTCGCGGCCTTCTCGTCGGCCCGGGCCGGGGCCCACCCGTACCACCCCAGCCCGGCCGCCCCGAGCACCACGACCCCGATCGTCACCGACAGCACCAGTAGTTTCTTCACGAGCATCGCCGTCAACTCCTTCTGTGCCAGCCCGGCGGCCGCCGCGGAGACCACCCCCGCACCCGCCGCCAGGACACCCGCCGCCAACCCGACCACCGCGTCGAACAGCGCCGGCGGCACCGCCGAGGCCGCCTTCGCCTGTGAGAGGATCACACCCACGCCAACGAGCGTCGGGGCCAGCCCGCGCCGCACCAGCCGCGACCGCAGTGCCTCCTTCGCCCGGGCCAGCCGGCTGGAGAGCGTCCCCTCCGGCACGCCCAGCCGCTCCGCCGCCTCGGCCCGGCCCAAGCCCTCCAGCTCGCAGAGCACCAGCGCCGCCCGGAGCTTCTCGGGCAACTTGCCGATCTCCTCGTCGAGTACCGGCCGGGCGTCGGCCCAGAGCGGGTCCGCCGCGGCCGGGGCCGCCACGTCCGACATGGGATGCTCCTTCGCCCGCCGGCTCGCCGCCGCCGCCCGCGCCCGGCGGGCGCACCGCACCGCGACGTTGTGCAGCCAGCCGCCGAGCCGTTCCGGCCGGCCGACCGACCCCGCCCGCCGGGCCAGCACCAGGAACACCGCCTGGAACGCGTCGTCGGCCTCCGGGGCGTCGGCCAGCACCCGCCGGCACACGGCCAGGACCATCGGCCCGTGCCTGCGGACGATCTCGGCGAACGCCGCCTCGTCGCGGGTCGCGGCGAACGCCCGGACCAGCTCGCGGTCGGTGGGCGGCAGTGTCGTCACATTCATGCGTGTCGTCCCTCGGCACCCTCTCTGCACTCGAAGCGGCCGGCGCGTCCGTCAATTCCACCAATTCGCAGACGAGCCGTGACCACAAGGGAACGGCCCACGCCAACCTCTCCCTTGCGGTCGCGGCTCGCAATCAAACCCCTGACCACCCGGTTATCCGGCACAGTCCGCACCTCTCATCCGGCTCTCACCGGCAGGAACTGGATTCCCCTGCCCGGGTTGAAATCGGGAAGCTGGATAGACTCGACCCAATTTTTCGACCTTGTCGTCGGGCCGTCTCCCGTCCGCTTGGTGCCCGCCGTTCGTGGTCGTGACAACCGCTGCGTATCATCGCTGGGCCACATCGACGACCGGAGCGGCTCCCGGCCGTCAGTTAAGTCCCTTGGGGCGAATTGGGGAGCCCTCGTCCCTCCACGTCCTGTGGACGCATCCTTCCCGGCTCCTCTGCTCCCCGTCGCACGCGTTCCCTTCTTTCCGGCCTCCGGCGCTTTGTCCGCCTCCGGTGAAGCGGGGGTAGGGGCGTCTGGGGAAGCGGGGGTAGCCAGAGTCGATACAGCGCTGTTTAAACTTCTTCCGACACTTCGCGCGCCGTTGGTGTAATTAACAGATAGCGAGTTAATCTTCCCGTCCGCCAGCACGCCGGTTGCACCGCGAAGGCCGCTGGGGCTTACCCGCGAGGTGCCCCGATGCCTTCATTCAACCACCCGTCCCAACTCACACCCGAAGAACGCCGGTATCGCGTCGCGGCGCTGCTCGCGACCGGCCTCGTCCGCCTCGGAAGTACCTCCGGGCGCCCGCGTCTGCGCCTTCATCGGACCCGAAAAACCTCTCGGAATCTGTCCCGAATCGCCTTGCGATTTCGGGTGAACAGAGCGTCACTGTGAGCGCCGGTTAACCGGCGCGAGATGCCGAGATTTCCAGGGTTTCAACGAGGTGAATGATGGCGACCGAGATCGGCAAAGAACTGGCGGCGCTCCAGCGGATGGGCGTGGCGGCGCTGCGCGAGAAGTACGTCGCGGTGTTCGGCGAGGCCACGACCACCGGCAACCGCACCTGGCTGGTGCGGCGCATCGCCTGGCGGCTCCAGGCACTCGCGGAGGGCGACCTCTCGGAGCGGGCCAAACAGCGGGCCGCGGAGCTGGCGTGCGACGCGGACCTGCGGGTGATCCCGCCTCGGGAGAAGCCCGCCGCGGTTCTACCGATGGCGCGGGGCGGCACTCGCACCGGGACGCTGCCGACGGAGAAGGCCGACGACCGGCTGCCGCCCCCGGGCACGGTGCTGACGCGCAAATAC
>CAZBXY010000574.1:0-3127 GCA_964495365.1 uncultured Frigoriglobus sp.
TGGGAAACCTTCGGTCCCGGTGCTCGCAAATGAGATGTGTAGAACAACGAGGGCGATGCCCCGGGCTATGTTGTCCCGGCCCTTCAGGCCGAAGACATCGAACCCCAACCGGAATATCGGACTCCGTGATTCGCGCCGCACCTCACCAATCGACCACCGAGCCGTCGTCCTCGTCGTAGCTCTCGGTGCTGCGCCACTTGTGACCGAGCTTCTTCGCCACCGCGGCCTCGTCCAGTTCGATGCCCAGCCCCGGCCCGGTGGGGAGGTCCACATAGCCGTTCTTCACCACAAACGGCTTCTTCAGGTAGCCCTCGCCGAGACTCACCTGCTCCTGACAGAGGAAGTTCGGAATGGACGCCGCGAGCTGAATCCCGGCGGCCAGCGAGATCGGGCCGAGCGGGTTGTGCGGGGCGATCGCCGCGTAATACGCCTCGGCCATCCCCGCGATGAGCCGACACTCCGTGATCCCGCCGGCGTGGCACAAATCCGGCTGAAGGATCGTCGCCGCTTGCTTCTCCAGCACTTCGCGGAAGCCCCATTTCGTGAACACCCGCTCGCCGGTCGCGATCGGCAGGTGTGTGCCGCGAGCGATCTCGGCCATCACGTCGTGGTTCTGGCAGTTGACCGGCTCCTCCACGAACATCGGCTGATGCGGTTCCAGTCCCTTGATGAGCACCTTCGCGAGCGCGGGACTCACTTTGCCGTGAAAATCAATTCCGATATCGACATCGTCGCCGCCGGCCTTCCGCAGCGCCGCGAACTGCTCGACCGCGTACTGCACCTGCGAGGGCGTCTCGATGTACCGCGGGTACTTGCGGCGGAACTGCGGGCCGGTCTTGAACGCGGTGAACCCCGCGGCGACGCCGGCCTTGATCGCGGCCGGTGTGCGGGCGTGAGCGTAGACGCGCACCTTCGAGCGCGTCGGCCCGCCGAGCAGTTCGTATACCGGGACGCCGAGCGCCTTGCCCTTGATGTCCCAGAGGGCCATGTCGATGCCGCTGAGGGCACTCGTAAGAACCGGCCCGCCGCGATAGAAGGCATGGCGGTAGATCGCCTGCCAGTGGTGCGTGACCTGTCGCGGGTCTTTGCCGACGAGATACGGCTCAATTTCCTTCACGGCCGCGGCGACGGTTTCGGCCCGTCCCTCGACAACCGGTTCGCCCAGCCCCACGATCCCAGCGTCGGTATGAACTTTCAGGAACAACCAACGCGGTTGAACGAGGAACGTTTCGAGTTTGGTAACCTTGAGACCGCCCTTGGGGTTGATCGGTGCATCCTTCGGCTGCGCGGCGGCAACAGCCGCGACGCCGATGGCCCCGGCGGCGATCGCTTCACGACGGTTCATGGTAAGGCTCCGTGACGAATCACTACTCGACTTCGGATCATATGTATAGTTTTGTATAGTTTCAGGTTTGCGCCGGGCACCTGTGGCCAAGTTGGCCGCCTTGGCCGCCTTGAGCGAAAAGCCCTAGGAAAACGCACTTTTCCCAAGGCGGCCACTTGGCCGCCTTCGACCCCCACTGGCAGCCTTCAATGCGCGGTCTTGCACACTTTCAACACCACCACGTGAGGACGCCTCAATCGGTCACGGCCACAGTGTACCCGAAAGCCCGATCGCGCGGCGCGGATTCCCGGTGCCGCGCGGCGTTCGGAGACGCTTGGTACTTGGAGAACCGGCGCCTGCGCTGTACAAGGGAATGATCGCCTCGGGGAAGAGGTGGAGAAGCCAATGTCGCGTTCCAACCGTTTCACTGCACCCGCGCAGCGCTCGCGGGGGTTCACGCTGATCGAGTTGCTGGTCGTGATCGCGATTATTGCGATCCTCATCGGGTTACTTCTGCCCGCGGTGCAGAAGGTGCGCGAGGCCGCGGCGCGGATCAAGTGCGCCAACAACCTCAAACAGATCGGGCTGGCGCTGCACAACTACGAGAGCGCCAACGAGCGGTTCCCGCCCGGCTACCGCGACCCGCGCCCGGACTCGCAACCCGGACCCGGGTGGGGCTGGGCCGTATTCATTCTGCCGTTCGTCGAGCAGGCGCCGCTCCACGCCCAGATCGACCCCGACCGCACCGTCTTCGGCAACGGGTCAGACACCACCACGCCCCCCACGCCGCAAACGCTCACCGCGCTGTCGATCTACCGCTGCCCGTCCGACACGGGACCGCCGACAAACGTGAACTACGACGGGCACGCCACGGCCAGTTATCGCGGGGTCGGGTGGAGCCGGCCGCAGACGGCGCCCGGGCCGAAGGGGTTGATGATTACCAACATCGCCAACCCGAACGGCGTGCTGTACCGGAACAGCCGGACGCGGTTCGCCGACGTGACCGACGGTCTCTCGACGACCGTGTTCGTTGCGGAAGTGTGCCTGGACGAGCGCCGCGACAAGTGGGGCGGAATCTGGGCCGGATCGAACCGCAAGGACGAGTACGGGCTGTGGATCAGTGGGAGCTTCTGGGCGATCGACGAGGGTCCGTTCCGACTGAACGGCCCGGACAAGTGGGGCTTCTGTAGCCCGCACCCGGGCGGGGTCGGGGTGCTGCTCGGTGACGGCTCGGTGCGGTTCATCGGGGACGCCGTCAATCCGCGAATCCCGGCCGACATGGCCAGTCGCGCGGGCGGCGAGGTCGTGACGGGCGAGTAACGTGCGGTCGGGTGATTGGCTTTCAACGGTGCGCACCACTGGCGCCCACTCAAGTGAGCGGGGGTACATGGAGTTGGCGCTCTTAGGCGCATTTGGCACGAAACACCAGGATTTCTAGGGTTTGTTCAAAGAGCGCCACGTGGCGCTCTTTGGCGTCCTTTGGCGTCCTTTGGCGTCCTTTGGCGTCCTTCGATCCAATCACTTGTTTTCCCGCGTTGCGACCACGGTATCAGCGATTACACCTCGACGGTATGCCCAACTGCATGCAGCGCGGCGACCGCCCGCTCGAAGTCGGCGGCCTTTACCAGCAAGTAGTCGGTATCGAAGGTCGAAACGGCGAAGACACCGACCCCGGCCGCGGCGAGCGGGGCCGTGAGCGACGCGAGTACGCCCACGAGCGTGAACGGCATCGCCCCGGCGACCCGCACGCACCGCCAGTCGCGTTCGCACGTCACCCCGGCCGGAACGGCGTCTTCGGAACAC
>CAZBXY010000575.1:0-3120 GCA_964495365.1 uncultured Frigoriglobus sp.
AGCTTCGCGTACAACTGCCTGATGGCGCGCCGGCTGGTCGAACGCGGCACGCGGTTCGTGCAACTGTTCCACGCGGGGTGGGACCAGCACCGCAACCTGAACACGCAACTCAAGGTGCAGTGCGAGGACACCGACGCGCCCTCCGCGGCGCTCGTGAAGGACCTGAAGCGGCTCGGGCTGCTCGACGACACGCTCGTGATTTGGGGCGGCGAGTTCGGGCGCACGCCGTTCCTGCAAGGGAAGATCGAAGAGGTGAAGAGCTGGGGCCGCGACCATCACCCTTACGTCTTTACGCTCTGGCTCGCCGGCGGCGGCGTGAAGAAGGGGACGAGCTACGGCGCGAGCGACGACTTCGGCTTTGCCCCGGCGAAAGACCCGGTTCACGTCCACGACTTCCAGGCGACGATCTTGCACTTGCTCGGTATCGACCACACGAAACTGACGTTCAAGTTCCAGGGCCGCGACTACCGGCTCACCGACGTTCACGGCCACGTCGTGAAGGGGTTGTTGGGATGAACGTCAGTGGAACGCGACAAGCCCGCCTTTCCATGTGAAAAGGCGGGCTTGTCGCGTTTGTCACTGGTGCCGCAATCGAATCCGCCCGTTGTTGCAACTCCACCCATTTCGATTGGGTGGAGATCGGCACGACCTATGCACGTCACCACGCAGCGAGCTTTACGTGAAGCCGCAAGCTGCACTTCAATGAAAAAGGGGCAACACGATGCCTACCCGTAAGAAGCACAACGCCGTTGTGGGCGTATTCGAGACGAAGGCCCGGGCCGATCAGGCGATCGAGGATCTGAGGGCCGCCGGGTTCGACGAGGACAAGATCGGGATGGTGTACCGCGACGCCGAGGGCAAGACGGTCAAGACCGGGGCCGCGGACGACACCTACGCCGAGGAAGGGGCGGTGGCCGGGGCGGTGGCCGGGGCCGCGGGCGGCGCGCTGGTCGGCGCCGGGATCATCGCGGGAGTCATCCCGGTGATCGGCCCGATACTCGCGCTGGGCACGCTCGGCACGGTGCTGGTGAACGCCGCCGGCGGCGCGGCTCTCGTCGGCCTCACCGGCGCGCTGATCGGCTGGGGCATCCCGGAAGAAGACGCCGAGTTCTACGAGAACGAGGTCAAACTCGGCCGCTACCTCGTGACCGTCGAGGCCAACGGCCGGGCACTTGAGGCCCGCGAGGCGCTGCACCGGCGCGGCGGGTACGACCGGTCCGGGTGGACCGCAGTCCGCGCCGACCGGGCCAACACGCTGGCCGAGGGTGGGTTCCGCGACGACACCGGGCGCGTCATCCAACTGAAGGAAGAACACCTGCGGGCCAACAAGGAGGTGGACACGGGCGAGGTGGACATCCGCAAGGAGGTCCGCACCGAGCAGCGCCAACTGACGGTGCCGGTCGAGCGCGAGGAGGTGGTGATCGAACGGCGCCCGGCGAACGGCAAGGCCGCGGGCGCCGTGCGGGCCGAACAGATCCGCATCCCGGTGAAGGAGGAGCGGGTGAAGGTGACGAAGGAGCCGGTGGTGACCGAGGAGGTGACCGTCGGCAAGCGGAAGGTGAAGGAGACGCGGACCGTGAGCGGCGAGGTGCGCAAGGAAGAACTGGTGGTGGACTCGAAGGGCGGGGCGAAGGTGCGCCACACCTCCAAGGCGAAGAAGTAACTCCGATCTGATGACGCGCCGAGCGCCCGCCTCTTGGCGGGCGTTCTTCTTTTGTACCTTGACATGGTTCGGCGCAGACACGGGCAATGTGCGGAAACGCCTGGAATAATCAAAGGTTGCCAAAGGTTGCCAAAGGTTGCCAAAGATTGCCAAAGATTGCCAAAGATTGCCAGTTGGCAATCCTTGGTTTTCCCAGGGCTTTTGGCCCTTCTTTTCAAAGATTGCCAAAGATTGCCAAAGATTGCCAACTCGTGCCGGGGGCAGGAGAATTCGTGCCGGGGTAAAATTCCATTCTCCGACCTCAACTCGCGAGGTTTATTTTGCGAATTCCGCTTGACGAATGCCACTTCTTGCTTGCGGTACGACCAAACGCGATTACGCTGCGGTGGGATTGGAGATCGTCCGTCCGTCTGCACGTCACTCAGGATGAAGCCCATGACCGCCCGCACTGGTCCGAACCGTTCCGGCATTCGGTTTGCCCTCCCCCATTCTTAATGCTGTTCGAGTATCAGTATCTCCGCCGGCGAGACGGCCGTGACGCGCTCGCGCGGGTCGCGGTGCGCGAGCTGCCGCGCTTGAACGGTGGTGCGGACCGGTTACGATCGGATGAGTGGCCCCGACCCCACAACGGGCCGGCGCCGTCCCGGGTCGTTCGCCCGTCGCGAGAGATGCCATGAACACGCGGTGCTTGCTGATGTTGGTGACGGTGATCGCGCTCCTCGTCGGGCCGCTGGGCGCGCGCGACGACAAGAAGGCCGAGCCACCGAAGCTGCTGAAGCCGCCGACTGAGGAGCAGATCAAGGTGTGGCTGAAGAAGCTCGAAGAACCGACGCGGCACGAGTCGGACCCCGAAGACGGACCGCCCGACGACGGCATCAGCCCGACGTTCGGTTACAAATGGCACATCACCGCGCTCGGCCAACTGCGCCTCGCCGGCGAGGCCGCGCTACCGGGAGCCTACAAACTGTTAGAGGATACTACCAAATCCGGCCAGGCCCGCGCCCACGCCGCGAGCTTGGTTGTCGAGAAGCTCAAGGGCAAAGGGGCCAAACAGGAATTGGACCGGAAGGCACTGGAAGCTCTCAAGGCCGCGCTAAGGGATAAGGACTTGGCCCTGAAGGGGGGCGTACTCGGAAACATCGGTCCTTACGGGGCTGCTTCAGTTCGGGAGTGGTCCGCGATCACGGTGCAGAACGTCCCAACACTGGACCGCGACTCGCTCCACTTTTCGGACGCGGCGATGGACGGGCTGCTGCCGGATGTAATCGCCCTCGTGTCACACGAAGAACCGGAGATCGCGGCGAGAGCTGCGGGAGTGATGTTCTCCTTTGGCCGGCCCAAACAGGGAATCAAGGAACTGTTGGGCTTACTCGACCGACGGGAACAGCGCGTTCGTGTTTCAGGTAACCCTTCAGGCTTCTGAACGGCATTTTTCTGGCAGCGGTGGTAGCGTGCCG
>CAZBXY010000576.1:0-3096 GCA_964495365.1 uncultured Frigoriglobus sp.
GTAGATGTTGTCGCCGCTGAACAAGAGGTTCCCGAGCCGGAAGCTGAGTTGCCCCGGGGTGTGCCCGGGCGTGTGCCACACCTTCAGCTTCAGCTTGCCGACCTTGATCTCGTCGCCCTCTTTCAGTTTCACGTCGATCTTGCACGGGGGCATCGGCATGTCGATGTTCTGCGCGGGGATGCTGGCGTAGGTCTGCACCGCGTCGCCGGCTTCCAGCACCCGGGCCGCGTCCGGGTGTGCGCCGGTCTTGGCCTTGAGCCGGTCGCGGGCCGCGGCCAGCGCCTGCACGTGGTCGGCGTCGGCGTGCGTGGCGATCAACATCTTGCACTTCGAGAGCGGGAAGTCGAGCTTGCGGATCAGTTCGATGATCTCGCCGAGCGTGTCGTCCTGGCCCACATCGATGAGCGCCCACTCGGTGCCGCCGTCGATGAGGTAGAGGTTCACCCCGAACGACTGAGCCGCCTGGAGGTTCAGTTCGATCACACCGGGGAACAGGTATTTCCGTTGCACCATGACGCGCTCCGGGCTGAGTGTCCGTTCATCTTACGCGCCGCGCCGCGCGATGCAACCGTGGTGAGCCAGTGGTCACACCGTGCCCGCGGGTGGTCACCCGGCGCACACGTCGCACCCGGGATCGGAGAAAACCACCTGGAAATGGGGCGAACTGCACCGAAACGCGCTCGCGGCACCGCGGTTGCACTCTGCGGACACAGCCAAGCATCGACCCCAGAAAGGACCATCATGCCCCGCCGTCGTCGCGCCTTCACGCTCATCGAACTGCTGGTGGTGATCGCCATTATCGCGATCCTGATCGGGTTGCTCTTGCCGGCCGTGCAGAAGGTGCGCGAGGCCGCCAGCCGGCTGAAGTGCCAGAACAATCTCAAACAGATCGCCCTCGCCGTCCATAACTACGAGGGGACCAACGGCACCTACCCGCCGAGCATGACCGCGCCGGTCGGCGGCACGTTCGGCACCAACAACGGGTCGTGGTCGGTTCACGGGCGCATCCTGAGCTACATCGAGCAAAACAACGCGGGCGCGCGGGTGAACCTGGAAGTGGGCTACGACGTGGTCCCGAACTCGACCAGCGGCATCCCCACGCTCCGCGTGCCGGTGTACCTGTGCCCCTCGGAGGTCAACGACACGGTGCGGCTCAAGAGCGGCGCCCCGTTCGTGTACCCGCAGACCTACGGGTTCAACTTCGGCACCTGGGCCGTGTGGTTCCCGATCACCGGCCAGGGCGGCGACGGGACGTTCTTCCCGAACGCAAAGCTCACCCCGACGAGCATCACCGACGGGCTGAGCAACACGCTGCTGGCCGCCGAGGTGCGGGCGTTCACTCCGTACAGCCGGAACTACCCCGGCACGCCGGCCGCGGTGCCGAACTCGGCCGCCGAGGTGGCGGCGCTGGTGGCCGCCGCGCCCGACAAGAAGATGGGGCCGACCACCAACGACAACACCGGACACACCGAGTGGCCCGACGGCCGGGTCCACCACAGCGGGTTCACCACCGTGCTGACCCCGAACACCAACGTCACCTACTCGACGTGGAACCACTGCGATTACAACTCGCGCCAGGAGGGGAACTCGGCGACCGAGCCGACCTACGCCGCGATCACCGCCCGCAGCTACCACACCGGCGGCGTGGTGAACGTCGCCCTGATGGACGGCTCGGTGCGGTCGGTCAACAGCTCGGTCTCGCTCGCGACATGGCGCGCGCTGGGCACGCGGAGCGGCGGCGAGGTGGTGGCCGACTACTAGCGGGCGCTCCAGGACCTGGGGCGCAAAGAATCCGGTCACTTGGTGACCGACCCACAACTAACCGGCCGCACGGGTTTCTGCGGTCGGTCGGCCCGCCCGGATGGTCCGGGCGGGCTTTTTCGTTTGGCGCGGCGCGAATTCCCGACCGTCCTTCGGACTTCACCGCGCCTTTACCGATTCTTCACACCCCGCCGCTACAACACCCTCAACCCACAGCCGCGAATCGCGGGTACACTATTAGTGACCCGACGCTGCCCCGCTTACCCACGGGATCACACATGGTGACCACCGCGCCCGTTGCGCCGTCCGCCGGGATCAACCCCGGCTTTTCCGCACCGCACGAGGGCCCACCGATGGCACAGCCGCGGATCCTGATAATCGAGGACGAGCGCGGGCTGACCCAGTCGCTCTCCTGGTTCTTCAAGCGCGAGGGATACGAGGTCGCGGTCGCCGACGACGGCCGCGAGGGACTTCAGAAGGCCCAGACCGGCCTCCCCGACGTGGTGCTGCTCGACGTGATGCTGCCGGGGATGAACGGGCTGGACGTGTGCCGCGAGCTGCGCGCCGGCGACCGCACTCGCGACATCCCGATCATCATGATTACCGCCAAGACCGAGGAAACCGATCAGGTCGTCGGGTACTCGCTCGGGGCCGACGACTACGTCGGCAAGCCGTTCTCGAACAAGGTGCTCTTGGCAAAGGTGAAGGCGCTTTTGCGCCGCGTGGAGGGCCAGGGCGAACCGGGCGACGTGACCGAGACCTCCGGCGTGAAGATCGACCGCGTCCGGCACCGTGTCACGCTCGACGACGAGCCGCTCGACCTGACCCCGACCGAGTTCCGGCTCCTCGAAACGCTCGTGCGCCAGCCGGGCCGGGCGTTCCGCCGCAAGGAACTGATGGAAGCGGCGATCGGCGACGGGTCGGTGGTGCTGGAGCGGACGATCGACGTTCACATCAAGACGCTGCGGCAGAAGCTGACTGCCGCCGGCGGGTCGGGCGATCTGATCGAAACGGTTCGCAGCATCGGCTACCGGTTCCGCGAGGACAAGCCCGACGCGAAGTAACTCGATCATGGCGCACGCGGCCCGCGTGCGCCACGAGAAAAACGATCCCGCCCCGGCGAGCGCCGGGGCGGGATCGTTTGGTACCGTTCATCCGCCAGAGCGAACTATCCGGCGCCGCCGGGCATGGGCGGTTTCCCACCACCGGGGGCCATCGGGGCCGCGCCCGGCGCGCCGGGCAGCGGTAAGCCGGGTGCGCCGCCCGGCGCCGGGGCCGGACCGACCCCCGCGGGAGGCGCCACCGGGCCGCCCGGCGCGCCGGGACCACCCGGAG
>CAZBXY010000577.1:0-3071 GCA_964495365.1 uncultured Frigoriglobus sp.
CCTCCCCCCCCGGCCCCCGACCCTCAAATGGTTGGGGTATTGACAGCCGCGCCGCCTTTCCCCCCCCCCCCCCCGGGGGGTGGGGGTTGGGGGGTGGGGTTCTTCGGTTCCATGAATTCGCTCGCGAGCCAGTCCATAAGCTCCGGGTGACTCGGCAACGCGCCCTGCGTGCCGAAGTCGTCGCTCGTCTTCACGAGTCCGGTGCCGAAGAACTGCTGCCACAGTCGGTTCACCGCGACGCGCGCGGTCAGCGGGTTCTCGGGCGAGACGACCCAGTTCGCGAGGTCCAGGCGCGTCGGGCGCTTCGTCGGGTCGGTCAGTTTGAGTGGAGGAAGGATCGCCGGCACGCCCGGGGTGACCTTCTCGCCCGGTTTGTCGTACTGTCCGCGGAGCATCACGAATGCGTCACGCGGAACGGGCAAGTCCTTGAACACCATCGTCCCGGGGATCGCGTCGGCCGCGATGAAGTGTTCGGCCCGCGCCTTCTCCCACTCGGCGCGGTGCTTCTTCAGTTCGTCGGTCGAGGGGCGCGCGACGAACGCGAGGTAGTACGCCCGCAGCCTCGCGGCGTCGGCCGGTGAGTACGACTTCGACGGCCCGCCGACCGCGATCGCATGGAGTTCGACCGGCAGGTCGCTCGGCGCCTTGCCGCCGAGCGACTTCCACCACGCGCGGAACGACATCAGGGGGTCCGCCGCCGGCACGCTCTCGCCCGAAAGCGTCACCGCGTCCCAGTACGCCACGCCGCCGAACTCTTGCAACGTCAGCGACGAAATCACCTGATCGCCCTTCAGCCCGAGCGCCGCGGCGCTCGCGGCGAGCGCGGCCCACTTTCCCGGGGCCGGGAGCGGGCCGAGGCGCGTGCCGAGGGTGCCGCTGGCGTAGGCCGGGTCCGCGGCCGGCTCCGTTCCCCACCACACCTTCTTCCCGCCGGCGAACTGTACCGCGAGCGACGTCGGCGGGTGCTTCGGGTCGAGATACACCCACGCTTCCCAGCGCCCGGCGACCGGAACGATCACCGATCGCGAACGAAAGTCGATCGTGTCCTGGTGGAAGAACGTGTTCGCCTGGCGCAGCACGCGGCGCCCGGACTTCGCCCCGAACGGCGGGTCGGTCACCCAGTCGGCCGCGTTGCGGCTCGTGTTGCGGTTCGTCGCGCCGATCGGAAAGGCGTCGTCGAACAGGGAATCGGACACATCAGGAAACTTCCCGGTCCAGACGGCCGCGGGGTCGGAGTAGTCCGCCCGTGCCGCGGCGTCTTCGAGGTTGCGGCGCGCGGCCGCTTCGGCCTTCGCCGCGGCTTCGAGCGCGACCTTCTGCGCCTCCGTCGGCACCTTCACGAACGGCCCGTGCGTGCTGACGTTGCCGTCCAGCGCCGGGTCGGCCCCGCTGAGGAAGAATGCGTAGAGCGCGTAATACTCCTTCTGCGTGATCGGGTCGAACTTGTGGTCGTGGCACACGGCGCAGCCCGCGGTGAGGCCCAGAAACGCCTGCGCCGCGGTGCTCGTGCGATCGACCGCGTTGCGGTACTCCCACTCCGGCACGATGGAGCCGCCCTCGCCGGTCGTCACGTTGCACCGGTTGAACCCGGTCGCGACGAGCTGGTCGTTGGTCGGGTTCGGCAACAAGTCGCCGGCGAGCTGCCACACCGCGAACTGATCGAATGGCAGATTCGTGTTGAACGCCGATACGACCCAGTCGCGGTACTTCCACATGAGCCGCTCGTTGTCGAGGTGCAGCCCGTGCGTGTCGGCGTAGCGGGCCACGTCGAGCCAGTGGCGGGCCATCTCCTCGCCGAAGTGCGGCGACGCGAGGTAGCGATCGACCATCCGCTCGTAGGCGTTGGGTGAACGGTCCGCGAGGAACTCGTCCACTTCCTTCACCGAGGGCGGCAGCCCCGTGAGCGCGAACGACACCCGGCGCACGAGCGTTTCCCGGTCGGCTTCGGCCGTCGGTTTCAGTCCTTCCTGTTGAAGGCGCGCGAGGAGGAAGGCGTCGATCGGGTTTCGGATTTCGACTTTCGGATTTCGGATTTCCGGTACAGCGGGGCGATCGATCGGCTCAAACGACCAGTGTTTCTGGTACTTCGCGCCCTGCTTGATCCACAGCCGGAGCGTTTCTTTCTGCGCGGCCGAGAGCTGATTGCGGCTCTCCGGGGGCGGCATCACGCTGTCGGCGTGCGGCGAGGTGATCCGCTTCCACACTTCGCTCTCGTCGAGGCTGCCGGGCTTGATCGCGGTGATGTCCTTTCGCAGCGCGAACGCGCCGTCGGGCGTGTCGAGTCGGAGCTTCGCCTTGCGGCTCTTGGCGTCGAACCCGTGGCAGGGGAAGCACGCGGCGGCGAGGACCGGGCGCACGTCGCGGTTGAACTCGATGACGCGCTCGCCCGGTTCGGGACCGGGCTTCGCCCGCGGGGGCGGGGCCACCGGCGGGCCGTCGGCGCCGACCGCGAGCAGTCCGAAGAGTAGTACGAGTATCGGAAGCGGCTTCATGGCAGCGCCGGGAAAGGGACGAGGCGGGAACTTGATGGAATCAGGTGCGCGGGCCTCTGTCAACACGAAAGGGCCGCTTCAGGCGCGCTTCAGGAACGGACGAAAGTAATCCTCGGCGAGATAACCGTAATCGTCGGGGAAGTTCATGAATTCGTAGGACAACTCCGAGATACGCATGAGAACAGAGTCCGGCAGCACGGAGCCAACATCCTTGATCGTGTTTCCTTCGCGATCGATGATCCGGTTCGGCAGCAGTTCTTTGAGATCACCGGAGGATGCCGTTTCCGTTGGGCAATGTTCGTCGATGAGCGCCTGGCAACTGTCGGTAACCGCGGCCGTCTTGCCTGCACCGATCTTCTTCAGCAACTGGCTCGCGTGGGAGTAGTAGTCCCGACCGTTGTTTGCGAGAAACTGAAGGTAGCCGCCGTTGTTCACATCGTTCTCCAACCGATACAAGGCAACCAATTCTCGTTGCCACTCTTCCGGCAACGCCGAGAGCCCCTTGTGATCCCACGTTCTTTCCCAGTAACCCTTCAGGCTTCTGAACGGCATTTTTCTGGCAGCGGTGGTAGCGTGCCG
>CAZBXY010000578.1:0-3006 GCA_964495365.1 uncultured Frigoriglobus sp.
CGCTCGCAACGCGCCTACTCCCCGACGAGGAGCGGGCCTTTGCCCTTGCCCTTCGGGCCGCCCTTGCCCGGTGGCCCGCCGGGCACCGGAGCGGGCGGGCCTTTCGGTGGTACGGCGTCGGGCGCGGGGCGGGCCGGCTCGATCGGCTCGTCGGACACGAACGTCACCCCATTGGCCCGCGCCCGGGCCGCGTCGCCGATGTTCGCCAGCACCCGCACGTCGGGTGCCGTCGTTCGGATGATCGTTTGCGGGAACAGCCCCAACAACAGGCACAGCACTGCCAGCGACCCGAACGCGAAGAACTCGCGCCGTGTCACGTCGTGAACCGGGGCGCCCGGTTCGCCCGCCGCGGCCGGGTGCGGCGCCGGCTCCTTCAGCGGGTTGAAGAACACCCGTTTGAGCATCGTGAACGTGTACCACGCGCTCAGGAAGATGCCGGCCGCCGCGACCACCGCCAGCCACAACCCGCCCCCCGAGCCGCCGGCGGTGGGAACCCGCGCGTCGAACAGCCCGGCCATCATCATCATTTCGCTGACGAAGTTGTTGAACCCCGGCAGCCCGACGCTCGCCAGGGCCAGCGCGAAGAACAGCACCGCGAACGTCGGGAACCGGCCCATCAGCCCGCCGAACTGTGACAGGTCGGTCGTCCGGTAGCGGTCGAGCAAGAACGCCAGCGCCGCGAACAGCGCCCCAGTGGAAAGGCCGTGGTTGACCATGTGCAGCACCGCCCCGGCCAACCCTTCTTTGTTGAAGGCGAACAGCCCCAGGACGAGGAACCCGAGGTGCGAGACGGAACTGTAGGCGATCACCATCTTCATGTCTTTGGAGGCGTAGGCGCAGAACGCGGCGTACACGATGCCGAACGCCGCCAGCGCGCCGATCGCGGGCAACCCGTACACGATCGCCGCGTCGGGCACGAGCGGGAGCACCAGTCGCAAAACGCCGAACGTGCCGAGCTTCGCCATCAGGGCCGAGAGCATGACGGTGATGCCGATCGGGGCCTCGCCGTAGGCCGCGGGCAGCCACGTGTGGAACGGCCAGATCGGGATCTTCACCAGGAACCCGGCCATGAGCGCCAAAAACAGCCAGAACTGTGTCTCGACGAGCTTCGGGCGGGCCGCCTCGGCCGCCGCGAGCGACCGCTTCGCCGATTCGAGGCGCAGCTCGGCGTCGCGGCGCACCGCGGGGGGTACGTCGGGCTGTCGGCGGACCCCGGCCATTTGGTCCTCGGCGTCTTCGAGCATCATCCGGGCCGTCGGGACCGCGTGCGCCCACACCTGGACGTTGCCCATGAGATCCGGGAGCGAGAACGTGAGCGGCCCGCGCTGGGCGGTGACGAACTCGGTGTACGCCGGCCCGGCCGCCGACGGCGGGTGGTCCACCTGCACGACGGCCATACTCATCCGCGTGCCGGTGACCGGGTGAACGGGGGTCGGGTTGGTCACCACGACGCCGATGAGGCCGACGAGCGTCAACAGGCTGCCGGCGAGCGTGTAGAGGAAGAACTTGCGGGCCGCGTCGCGGCGCCCGGACCCGACGCCCCACCGGCCGATGAGGAAGAACGTGGGGATCAGCGTGAGTTCAAAGAACACGTAGAAGAGGATCACGTCGAACGACAGGAACGCGCCGATGATCCCGCCCTGGAGGAGGAACAGCCACCCGTAGAACGCGCCCGGGCGCTCCTTCACCGAGTCCCACGAGACGAGGATCACCGTCGGGAGCAACAGCGCGGCGAGCGCGACGAGCCAGAGGTTCAGCCCGTCGATGCCGAGGAACAGTTGGACCTTCGGCCCCGGGCGCCCGGGCGCGCTGGGGGCGGCGGACAGGCGGAACAGGGTCCAGCCGGTGCGGGCGTCGGCCCCGTCGCTGTTGTTGCGCCCGGCCGCGTCGCCGGGCACGAAGTGCGGGTGGAACCGCTGGAGCACCGCGTCGCCGCGGTCTCGCCGGGTGAATTCCGAGCGGATGTCCAGGTACTCGCGGGCCATCGTGACGACCGCGGTCGTCAGCCCCAGGTGGACCAGCGCCAGCACCAGCGCCACCCGGCGCGCGACCCGGCCGAACGCCGGGAGCAGTAGCGCCGAGATCAGCGGCACCAGCACCAGCAAGAGGACCAGAACGCGGATGACGGCGTAGATAGACATCTTCTTCGAGATTTGTGAGTGGCGATTGGTGAGTGGTGATTTGAAGACCGGCGGACGCGCCGGCACGGTGTCTTCAAATCACCACTCACCACTCACCACTCACAAATTCCTAGCGTGTAATCCGGAACACCACGAACGACAGGAACACGGCCAGCCCCAGGGCCATCGACAGCGCGTAGAACTGGACCAGTCCGGTCTGGATCGGGCGCACCTGCGCGCCGACGAACCGTGGGACCGCGGCCACCAGCCGCGACAGCGCGTCGAGGAACCCGTCGAACACGCGGGCCAAAAACGCCAGCACCTCCGCCGGTTTCACCAGCACCGCGTAATACAGTTCGTCCACATAAAGCTTGTCCCGTGAGGCCGCGAAGACCGGGTCCAGCCCCAGCGGGGCCTTTTCCGCGCCGCCGTCGCGGTACAGGAGGTACGCCCCGATGATTCCGCCGAGCGCAAGTCCGGTACTGATCAGAATGAGCGTCCCGTTCAGGTGGTGCCCCATCGGGATCGCGTTCGGAGTGGGCATTCCGCGGGCCATGAGTAGCGACGGGGTGGTGTCGAGGAACTTGCTGAACCAGTGGGTGAACGGCCCGAGCGCGGCCCCGACGAACACGGCGCCGACGGCCAGAACGACGAGCGGGAACGTCATCGACGCCGGCGACTCGTGCGCGTGGTGCCCGGCCTCCTCCGGCACTCGCTCCGGCCCCCAGAACGTCAGGAAGTACGCCCGGAACGTGTAGAACGCGGTCATGGCGGCGGTCGCCAGGGCCAGCCCGAACACCACCGCGTAGGCCAGCCCGTACCGCGGCGAGTGGTCGCCCGCCTCGTCGATCACGTCGAGTATCTGGTCTTTGCTCCAGAACCCGGA
>CAZBXY010000579.1:0-2992 GCA_964495365.1 uncultured Frigoriglobus sp.
CGAAGGTCTTCCTCCCCCTTCCTTCTTAGGGAAGGGGGCCGGGGGGTTAGGTTCTGAAGTCGATCGCGATCGCGTGTCGGTCATCCTCGGTGTCACCGGGACGCTGGAACTCGTGATCCCGCTCGGCGCCAGGCTCGGGCACCCGAAGTGGAAGCGGGCGATGCGCGACGCCGGCATCCCCGCGGACCTCGCCGACGACGCGGCGGCCCGCATCGCCGAGAGTTACGTCCCGTGGCAGGAAAACAGCTTCCCCGGCCTTCTGGGGAACGTGGTTGCCGGGCGCATCGCCAACAAGCTCGACCTCGGCGGCACCAACTGCGTCGTCGATGCCGCGTGCGCCAGCTCGCTGTCGGCCGTTCACCTCGCGGCGCTCGAGCTGCAAGCGGGCCGGTGCGATGTCGCGGTCACCGGTGGGTGCGACACGTTCAACGACATCTTCATGTACATGTGCTTCTCGAAGACCCCGGCGCTGTCGCCGACGGGCGACGCGAAGCCCTTCGACGCCGACGGCGACGGCACCATCCTCGGCGAAGGGCTGGGGATGGTGGTGCTGAAGCGCCTCGCGGACGCCGAACGCGCCGGCGACACCATTTACGCGGTGCTGAAGGGCGTCGGGTCGAGTAGCGACGGCAAGGGCAAGGCGATTTACGAGCCGAGCGCCGCCGGGCAGAAGAAGGCGCTCGTCGCGGCCTACGACATCGCCGGCGTGTCGCCCGACACGATCGAACTGGTCGAGGCGCACGGCACCGGCACGAAGGTCGGCGACACGGTCGAGATCACTGCCTTAACGGATGTGTACACCGGGCGGGCGAACCCCGACCGCAAGGTCGGGGGCGGGGACGCCGGCGCCGATGACGAACACCCCCGCACTGGCGTGCGGGGTTCGCCCAAGCCGCGCCCGTGGGCGGCGATCGGTTCGGTGAAATCGCAGATCGGGCACACGAAGGCCGCGGCCGGGGCCGCGTCGCTCGTGAAGGCGGCGCTGGCGGTTTACAACAAGGTGCTGCCACCGACGATCAAGGTGAAAACGCCCGTCGAGCCGCTGCGGGCCGCCGACTCGCCGTTCTACGTGAACGCCGAGATGCGCCCGTGGCTCCCGCGGCGCGAGCACCCCCGGCGCGCGGCGCTGTCGGCGTTCGGGTTCGGCGGGAGCAACTTCCACGCGGTGCTGGAGGAACACAAGCCGCTGAAGCTCGAACCCGACTGGGACGGGTCGGTTGAGGTCGTGGCGCTCGGTGCCGAGACGCCCCACGCGCTCGCGGAGGCGGTCGCGAAACTCCCGACCGAGTGGAGCGCCTTCGCGCTCGCGGCCGAAGCGTCACGCACCGCGTTCAGCCCCTCCGCGGCCTGTCGGTTGTGCTTCGCGGCGCACCGCACGCTCACCGATCTGCCGAAACTGCTCGCCAGCGCGAAGGCGAAGCTCGCGGCCGAGCCGGACGCACACAGTTGGCACACCCCCGACGGTCTCCACTTCGGCCGCGGGCTGGCCGGCAAGGTCGCGGTGCTGTTCCCCGGGCAGGGGTCGCAGTACGTCGGGATGCTCCGCGAACTCGCGTGTCTGTTCCCCGAAGTGCTGTCCGCGCTCGCCACCGCGAACGAAGCGGTCGCGGAACTGACCCAGGACGAGACCGACTCGCGCCGGCTGTCCGATCGCATCTATCCGCCGACCACCTTCGACGGCGAGCGGAAGAAGCAGAACGAGCGCGACCTGCGCGACACCCGCAACGCCCAGCCCGCGATCGGCGCGGTCAGTTTCGGCGCGTGGCGCGTTCTGAGCGAGCGGTTCGGGCTGAAGGCCGATTGCTTCGCCGGGCACAGCTACGGCGAGCTGGTCGCGCTGGCCGCGGCCGGGCGGATGACCGAGCGCGACCTGTTCACGATGTCGCGCGTCCGCGGGCAACTGATGGCCGACTCGCGGCCCGGCGACCCCGGCGCGATGCTCGCCGTGTTCGCCCCGCTCGCCGATATCGACGCCGCGCTCCAGCGGGGCCACACGAACCTCGTCGTGGCGAACCGGAACGCCCCGAACCAGGCCGTGATCTCCGGGGCGACGGCCGAAATCGAGGCGTTCGAGAAGCGGCTCGGCACCACGGAGATTCGCTGTACGCGGTTGCCGGTCGCCGCCGCGTTCCACTCGGCGCTCGTGGCCGACGCCGCCGTGCCGTTCCGCGCCGCGCTCGATGGCATTTCACTAGCCGGCGGCGCCACGGTTTACGCCAACACCACTGCCGAGCCGTACCCGGCCGACGCGGGCGCCGCGAAGGATCTGCTCGCCAACCAGCTCGCCAAACCGGTCGCGTTCGTCGAGCAGGTGCGGAAAATGGCCGAGGCCGGGGCCCGCACGTTCGTGGAGGTCGGCCCGGGGTCGGTGCTGACAAAGCTGGTCGAAGCGATTTTAACGGATGCGCCGGGTGTATCTGCGGATGCGTTTGCGCTGGATGTGTCCGGGGGGAAGCGGTCGGGTGTGCTAGATTTGGGGGTCGCACTGGCCCGGCTCGCGGCCGGCGGGCACGCGGTGGCGCTCGCGGCGTGGGAGCAGAACAGCCGGTGCCGGCCGCCGCTGCCGGCGAGCGGCAAGCCCGGGCTGACGGTCAGCGTGTGCGGGGCGAACTCCGTCCTGCCGCGGACCCCGCGCCCGCCCCGCGCCACGCAGCCACTGACCTCCGCCAGCGGTAACGGTAAACACTCGGCGCCGGCACTTCTGGCACGGCCGAAAGGTTCCGCGATGTCCGATTCGAGTAACGCCCCCGGACCGGCCGACCCCAACGCGCTCGCGCAGGCGCTGGCGATGACGCAGCAGAGCCTCGCGGCGCTTCAGCGGATGCAGGAGCAGACCGCGGCACTGCACAAGCAGTTCCTCGACGCCCAGGAAGCGGCCCAGCGCACGCTTCAAACGCTGGTCGATCAGCAGCAGGCGCTGTTGCTCGGCGGGATCGGCGCCGGGGTCGCGCTCCCGGCAGCGCCGGCGGTGCCCGCGCCCCGGCCCGCGGTC
>CAZBXY010000580.1:0-2982 GCA_964495365.1 uncultured Frigoriglobus sp.
ACGGGCGGCTGGGCCGACTTCCTCCACGGCTGCCTTGGGGCGTTCGCGGCGGCCGCGGGGGTCCGCGCGCACGCCGCGCGGCGCACCCCGATTCGCGCGGTTGCGTATTCGGTTCTTGCGCTCGGCTTACTGGTCTGGCCCGTCGTTGAGGTCGGCCCCTACGTCGCGGACGTGGTGCGGGGCTACCGGGCGTTCCCCGTTTTGGCAAACTTCTCGACGGAGTGGGAGTTGCGCCGCTGGGAGTGTGACCAGGCAGCCCTCACTCCGTGCGCGGGCGGCGCCCGCCTGGAACTACGAGCCGGGCCGGATGAGTACTCGTCCGCGGCGCTGCGGCCCGTGGTTTCCGATTTCGGCACGCACCGGTGGTTGTGCTGCGCGTTCCGGGTAGACGGCCCGCCCGTCGAACTCGTCATCTCGGTCCGAACGGGCGCGAGCGAGGCCGGGCAGACGACGCACGCCCAGGTCGAATCGCGATACGCCGCGGGGCACCATATCGTCAGGCTGGACCTTGCGATGCTGTCGGCCCGCGCGCGCCCGCAGCCGCTCGACCTCGCCGACGTTCGGTCCGTGCAGTTCTTCGCGGTCCAGCTCCGCGAACCACGGGTGATTGTTCTGTCCCGAATCTGGCTGGAACCGTGAATAACGGCCGACGCGCTCGGTGCTTGACCGGGCTTTCTGGTTCGTCCGAATGAACCGGACACGGAGGCGCGACTTGGCACGTCAGACGTGCCCGCGGCCGACCAGTTTGAGGAACGTCACGGCGGTGTAATATGCCGCCGCGAAGAACGGCGCGAACAGGAACACGCACACGTCTTCGAACGGCTTGCGCGGCGCCTTCGGAGGCCGGACGTCGGCAGAAACCGGCGCGGGGTCGGGTAGTTGGCTGGGCACGGAACCACTCCCTTCACATTTTGGATGACAGCGCCCGCCGCTCGAGAGCGGGCCAGCGGGCCAGCGGCAACGGCCTCCTGCCCACCGTTGTGAGGGTTCGAAACTCGACCGAAGTCGTTCGTTAGCCGAATCAAAATGAGCAATAACGAAAAGTTAACACGAGGTGTAAAGAAACGGAAGCGTCTGGTTGGAAAATCGAACGTGTCGGAACCCGTTGCGCCGGGTGCGGGCTGTAACGTGGATCAGAACGACGCTGCCCCGAATGTTATATCAATTATTTGAATTTTTTGCCGAGCGGACATCGCGATCGGGGCCGCGAAGCGGGCCACAGCAGGGCAACCGAGGAATTCGCCAGCGGCTGGGAGAGTCCCGAGATTCCGCACCCGAAACGGGGAACCCGGGCGGGCGTAAGCCGCGAGCCAGAACCGGAGAACGAGGTCGCAGTATCCGGGGCGCGATCCTCGAAAAGCCGACACGGCTCGGGCAAACGTCAAATGCGTTCACCCGAGCCGGACCCGAGTTCACGTCAGATGCTCGATCCCAAGCGCTTGTTGAACTGCACCCGATCGACCTGTCGATCGACCCCGTTCAACCCGTCGTAGTCGAAGTACCAGAGGTACCCGGCCTGACCGGGTAACGTTCCCAGCGCCTGGTGGAACAGCTTCTGGTCCCGGCTCGACACGGTTCCGTCGCCGTTGGCGTCGCCGAACAGTCGGAAGAACCGATTCGTGTGGTCGCCGCCGGCGGTGCCGTTCGCGTCGCCGTCGAGTTGTTGCCCGAGGTTGTCGGTCACCGCGCTCCCCAAGATCGTGAGCGTGTACCGCCCGTCCGCGAGCGACCCGTTGACGACCCCCCAACCGGGGAACGTGAGGCGCACCTGCGTCTTCGTCCCGGTCGGGTCGAGGCCGACCGCGGCCGCCAGGGCCACGGTCCCGTTCGGGCCGGTGAGCCGGAACGCGATCGCGGGCGCCGACGGCAGGAACACCCGCTCGTTGAAGGTGACGGTCAGGCTCTTCACCATCGACCGTTGGGCCGACCCGTCGTTGACCATCACCCGTTCGACCGTCGGCGGGGCAACGACGGTGATCGTCACCGTGGCCGTCGACCCCATGGCCCCGTCGTTGGCCCGGTACTGGAAGGTGTCGGTTCCGACGTACCCGGCCGCGGGGGTGTAGGTGAACGAACCGTTGGCGTTGAGGGTCAGCGTCCCGTGCGCCGGGCCGGTGACCAGCGCCGCCGTCAGCGCGTCGCCGTCCGGGTCGCTGTCATTGGCCAGAACGCCGGTTGTCGCCCCGACCGCGAGCGTAACGTCCTTCTTCATCTGATAGGAATCGGCGACCGCGACCGGCGCCTGGTCGGTGACCGTGAGGGTGACGGTCGCCGGGGCACTCGTCCCGCTACTGTTGCTCGCGGTGTAGGTGAACGAATCAGTTCCGACGTACCCAGCCGCGGGGGTGTAGGTGAACGAACCGTTGGCGTTGAGGGTCAGCGTCCCGTGCGCCGGGCCGGTGACCAGCGCTGCCGTCAGGGGCGAACTCGACGGGGAGGTGTCGTTGCTCAGCACGCCGGCCGCGGCGATGGTCAACACCCGATCGTGCAGCACCGAATACGAATCCGCGTTCGCTGTCGGGGGCGCGGACGCTACGTCATCGTTGAGGAGTGTGGCGGTACCGGTGCTGGTGCCGAGGGTGGCACCGCTGGGGCTGCTCAGGAGCAGGTTGAACGTCTCGTTCGGCTCGACGACGGTATCCCCGAGGACGGTAACGGTCACGGTCTTGGAGGTCTGTCCGGCGGCGAAGGTGAGCGTACCGCTGGCAGACGTGTAGTCCGAACCGGCCGTCGCGCTCCCGTTCTGGGTCGCGTAGTTCACCGTCACCGGGCTGGCGCTGGCGCTGGAGAGCGTCACCGTGAACGTGGCCGTGCCGGTCGTGTTCCCCTCGTTCATGCTCACGTTCCCCACCGACACACTCGGTAACGGCGGAGGAGGAGGCGGAGGCGGAGGGGGCGGAGGCGGAGGAGGAGGCGGCGGGGCGTCATCGTTGAGGAGTGTGGCGGTACCGGTGCTGGTGCCGAGGGTGGCACCGCTGGGGC
>CAZBXY010000581.1:0-2932 GCA_964495365.1 uncultured Frigoriglobus sp.
GATGACGAACGTTTCGGGGTACTTCTCGCGCCCGTCCTTCTGCCACTCGGTCGGCGCCGGGGCGGCGACGATGTCGATGCAGTGGGCGGGGCAGGCGGTCGCGCACATGTAGCACGCGACGCACTTGACGCGCCCCTCGGCGTCGCGGTTGAGCCGGTGGACGCCGCGGTAGTTCGCGGGCATCTTCGGCTCCTGCTCCGGGTACTGCTCGGTGATCTTCTTGCTGACCATGTGGCCGAGCGTGGTCTTCAGCCCGTCGATGAGCGCGGGGATGTAGAGCTGCTCCCACAGGCCGAGTTTGACCTCTTCGACCCACGACACGTCGGATTCGGGGATTGGCATTGCGTGATCCCGGGCGAACGGCCGGTGTCAGCCGGCCGGTGGTTGGCAACTCGAATCACCGGCCGGCTGACACCGGCCGTTCGCCTATTTGCCGGCATACGTCACGCCGGCGGGCAGCCCGACCGGCAGCCGCGCCACCTTGCGCTTCGGGTTGGTGACGGTGCCGCTCGTGCGGACGCCCAGCAGCCCGGCGCCGAAGAACAGCAGGATGTTTACCCCGGTCAGCACCAGGAGCGACCCGTTGAACTGCTTGACGAACATCACCGCGACCAGGTTCAACAGCGCCAGCGGGATCAGCACCTTCCACGCGAGGTTCATCAGTTGGTCGAACCGGAAGCGTGGGATCGTCCAGCGTACAAATTGGGCGAAGATACACAGCCCGACCATCTTCCCGCACAGGATGAGCAGTTTCAGCACCGCGTCCACGGTCACATAGCCGGTGGCGTTTTCGAGGCCGAACAGGCCCCACCCGCCGAGGAACAGCACCGCGACCATGAAACTCGTCGTCACGAGGTGGACGTATTCGGTGAGGAGCATCAGCCCGAGTTTGAGCGAGCTGTACTCGGTGTGGTAGCCGCCGACGAGCTCCTGTTCGGCTTCCGGCAGGTCGAACGGCAGCCGGCTGCTCTCCGCGTACGTACTCACCATGAACAACAGGAGCGCCAGTGGCTGGAACAGCACGATCCACCAGTTGTTCCCGACCGTGAAGCCGCTCATGGCGAGCATGTTCACGACGTAGCCGAGGACCGGGTCGGCCGGGGCCTGCACTGCTTGCCAGTGGATGATCTTTTCGGGGTTGAGCGAGCCGACGATGAGGAACACGCCCAGCACCGACATCCCCAGCGGGATTTCGTAACTGATGATCTGGGCGGAACTTCGGAGCGAGCCGAGGAGCGAGTACTTGTTATTTGCGCTCCACCCGGCGAGGATCACCCCGTACACCGCGAGCGAACCGAGCGCGAAGATGTACAACACGCCGATGTCCAGCCCCGGCGCGAGCACGAAGTTGAAGTGGCTGCGGTACTCGGTCTGCTGTTGCTCGAACTGCTCGACCGACGGCGCCGCAGTGCTGACCGGCACCGGGTCCGGCGCCGGGTGCGTCTCGCCGAACGGTACGATCGCCAGCGCCAAAAGCGCCGTTCCCACCGCGACCGCCGGCGCGAGCAGGTAGAAGACCCGATCGACGTGATCGGGGATGACTTCTTCCTTGAGGAAGAACTTGCCACCGTCGGCGAGCGGCTGGAGCAGCCCACCGGGGCCAACGCGGTTGGGGCCGACGCGGTCCTGCATCCAGGCGGAGATCTTGCGCTCGCCCAGCGTCAGGTACGCGCAGACGCCCATCACGCCGGCGACGAGCCCGACGATGAGGGCGGCGGTGAGGTAGGGGTCGAATAGGGGCATGAGACTCAGCTTTGGTGAGCGGCGCGGCGTAGGCCCGCCGATGATTCGATTGTTCAAGCACCGGCGGGCTTACGCCGCGCCGCTCGCGGTTACGCCAGTTCCGCAAAGAACGGCACCGCCTTCGCCAGTTCCTTGCGCACGCTCGCCGCCTGCACCAGCCCCTTGCGGCCGAGCAGGTCGAACGCCAACTGCAACTCGCTGCGCGTCTCCACCGGCGGGCGAACCGCCCGTGCGAACGTCTGGGCGTAGCCGGCGTGGTTGACGAACGTCCCGTCCTTCTCGAACCCGGTCGTCGCGGGGAGAATGTACTTCGCGCTCGCCGTAACCACTGTCGGCAACAGGTCTTGCGCGACGAGCAGCGCCGGGGCCTTCCACCCGGTCGGCACGAGGGCGTCGAGGTGTGAAGGGTCGGGGTAGCCGCCGGCGAACCACATCGCCGACATCTCTTCACCGGTCATGTTCGCGAACGCCAGGACTTCGCTCTGAAGGACTTTCACCACCTCCTCGACGCCGATGCGGTTCGGGGCCTTCTCGGCGCGGATGGTGAACTTCACCGGTTCGACCGACTCGCCCCGCGCGTTCTTGGGGTACTTGTCGTCGGTTCCCACCAGCGGGACCGGGCCGACCACGAGCCGCACGTCCTTTGAAAGTGACTTGAAGTACGTTCCCAACAGGAACGCCTCTTCCGCGGTGAGGAACGGCGACAGCACCGCGACGACGCCCTTCGCGTTGCTCTTGGCGCAGTCGGTGAACTCCTGCTTCAGTTGCGGGAGCAGCGTGCTCCACGGCAGCGGCTTGAAGCGCCCTTCGACCTTTGCGACCGGCCGAACGAACCGTTCGCCGCTATTGGCGTGGTGGTAGCCGTACCGGCCGTCGTCGCAGATGAAATGCCCCTGCGCCTTCGGGTTGTATCGGGCGCGGAGCCGATAGACGATGTCCTTGTTCGTATCGACGTAAGTGCTGCAACCGGTGGAACATCCGTTGCAAACGCCGTCGGTGGTCTTCAGATACCAGACGCGCTGCTTGTAGAGGAAGTCTTTGCTGCCGAGCGCCCCAACGGGGCACAGATCGACGACGTTACCCGCGAGTTTGTTCTCCAGCGGACGACCGGGGAACACGTCGATTTCCTCGTGGTGCCCGCGGCCCACAACCTGAAGCTCCGCGGTGCCACTGATCTCGCGCGTGAACC
>CAZBXY010000582.1:0-2897 GCA_964495365.1 uncultured Frigoriglobus sp.
CAGTCCGCGTTGGCCAGGCGCAGGTTGTTCTTCCACCCGCGGTATTCGACGACGTCCACGAGTTCACCTCACGGTTTGGGGAGGGGGCAGAAAACGACGAGAGGCCGGCATCATACAATGCCGGCCTCCCGCTGGATATCGGTCGAGTTTACTTTGCGGCCAGGAGCCGGGCGCCGAGCCGCCACGAGCCGAGGGTGCCCAGCGCGATCGCGCCGAGCAGCAGCCCGGCCGGGGCCGGGACCGGGTTGTTCGTGTCACCCGGCCCGCCCACCGGCGGCGTCGTCGTGGTCGTCGTCGGCGGGTTCGTGGTCGTCGTGGTGGTCGTGCCGCCGCCGGGCGTGGTCGTGCTGGTGTTCGGGGTCGTGGTCGGGAAGGTCGAGGAGCCGTTGTTCCCGCCCCCGGTCACGAACCCGCCGCCCCCGCCCCCGGTGCCGCCACCCACACCGCCACCGCCGGCGCCCCGCAGGCCCCCGCCGAGCGCCGCGAGACCACCGCCGCCGGCCGTCAGCGCGCGGTCGAGGCCGCCGGCGCCCACGCCGCCGCCGTTCGCGAACCGCAGGGCGAACTGCGACTGCGCGACGACCTTCTCCGCGTTCTCGATGCCCATGAGTCTGATCAGCTCGCGGTCCTTCAGGTCCGGGTTCTCGTAATAGAGGTTGTCGTTGCCGGTCAGTGAGTCGAGGTACTGTTGCGCCTTCAGGACGTACGCCGGGGCTTCGGCCCGCGGGTAGTTCGCCTGGAAGTCGCCGGCGAACAGGTCGCGCTTCGCCTCGCCCTCGGCCGGTTCGGTCTCCTGAATGATCTCCCACAGCGCGATCTGCAGCGCGATCGCCTCGTCCGCGTTCACCGACTTGTTCACCGGGTCGCGGTAGTAGCGGCCGAACAGTTCCTGGATGGACTTCGCCCGGCGCTCCGCGACCCGCACGCCCACCTCGTCGGCCTTCAGCCCGTAGTTCTCGGTGGCGTAAATGCTGTTGACGCGGAACCGGTAAGTCTTGTCCGCGACGATCGGGACCAGCACTTCGGCGCAGTACCCGGTGAAGTTGCGGTCCAGCCCGTTGGTGCCGAACTCGGTCTGCGGCACTTCCCAGCGGAAGACGCCGGCCGAGCAGACCGCTTCCTTGCCCTTCCACTTGTATTTGAATTGTTCTTTCGGCTCGAGCCGCGTGTAGAAGACTTCAAGAGCCGGTTCCTGTCCGGAGGCGGACCGCGCGAGGAGGGCCAGCGGGAGGGCCAGCGGGAGGGCCGCGCAGAGGGCCACGAGGGTGCGACGCATGACGGACGATCTCCAGCGGGGGGCGCCAGGACCGGAAACGCGGAGCCGGGCGATGGGACACGGCTCCAATTTCAGAGATTACCCGGCCGTGTACCCGGTGAAAAGGCTGATACTGGCGGAAAATACGCGCCAGGTGCGGAATTGTGCGGTGGCGCGAACTGTAACGATTATTTCGACTGTACGTTACCAGAAGTTCACTTCCGGCAACACGTTACTCCGCCTTTACGGCCCTTTGCGGTCGGATCTTGCACGCCGGGCGACCCGGTTGCGAGTCTGATATAATCAGCCGAGGTCGCGATGTTGTATGGCGGGTCGGTCTGATGTCCACCAGCGGTTCGCGTGAATCCGGGCGCTTTTCGCTCGCCATGTGGCACGAGCGGTTCGCGGCGCCGTTCGCCCCCACGACCGCCGCCGAGCTGACCGAGCGCGGGTGGGACGCCGTCGATGTCGTGTTCGTGACCGGCGATGCCTACGTCGATCACCCGTCGTTCGCGATGGCGATCCTGCACCGGGTGTTAGAGCGCGCGGGCTTTCGGGTCGCGATCCTCAGCCAGCCGGACTGGAAGACCTGCGAGCCGTGGCGGCAGTTCGGGCGCCCCCGGCTGTTCTTCGCGGTGAGCGCGGGGAACATGGACTCGCTCATCAACCACTACACCGCGAACAAGAAGGTTCGCAACGACGATGCCTATTCGCCCGGCGGGCGCATCGGCCTGCGGCCCGACCGCGCGACGCTCGCCTACTGCCAGCGGGCACGCGAGGCGTTCCCCGGCGTGCCGGTCATCGCCGGCGGGGTCGAAGCCTCGCTCCGCCGCCTCGCCCACTACGACTACTGGTCCGACACCGTCAAGCGCTCGATCGTCCTCGACTCGAAGGCCGATCTCGTCGTGTACGGGATGGGCGAGCAGAACATCCTCACGATTGCGCAGAAACTGAAGGCGGGTGCCAGCCTCAGAGATCTGCGCGCGCTGCGCGGCATCACTTACACCCTGGGGGCAAAAGAGTCAGACGCCCTCCAAGCCCAGGGACTACGGTCCCTGGGCGAGAGGGTCGAGCAACTCCCCTCATTTGAAGAGGTGCGCGACGACAAGTTCGCCTTTGCCGAAGCGACGCGCATCATCCACACGAACACGAACCCTTTCAACGCCGCAACGCTCGTTCAGTTCCACGACCGGCAAGCGGTGGTGCAGAACCCGCCGTCGGTCCCGCTCTCGCAAGCCGAAATGGACGCGGTGTACGACCTGCCGTACACGCGCCGGCCGCACCCCTCGTACCGGGACCCGATCCCCGCGCACGAGATGATCAAGGACTCGGTGACGATCCTCCGCGGGTGCTTCGGAGGCTGCACGTTCTGCTCGATCACCGCGCACCAGGGGCGCATCATTCAGAGCCGCTCGTCGGACTCGGTGATGAAGGAGGTTCAGAAGCTCGCGGCCGATCCCGACTTCAAGGGCATCATCTCGGACATCGGCGGCGCCACCGCGAACATGTACACCATGCGGTGTTCGCGGCCCGAAGTGGAAGCGAAGTGCAAGCGGCTATCGTGCGTTCACCCGACCGTGTGCAAGTTGCTCGGCACCGACCACGGGCCGCTCATCGAACTCATGCGCGAAGTGCGCGAGGT
>CAZBXY010000583.1:0-2890 GCA_964495365.1 uncultured Frigoriglobus sp.
CAACACAGGCCGTGAGGGTAAGATACGAGATTGTCGAGCCGCTGTCGAGGTCGGATGCCCCTCAGTTTCGGCTCGCGGCCTCGATTTCCCTCACAACCGGCAATCTTCTCCCACTCTTCCAAAGGACAACGCAATGGCGAAGGCTCGCATCTCGATCGGCACCTGGGCGTATCTCTTCAACCAGAAGGAGCCGACGAACGACTTCCACGTCATCCTGCACAAGCTGCAAGACCTGGGGTACGACGGTGTGGAACTGGGCAGTTTCGGGCCGCACCCCAGCCCCGCGTCGCACCCCACGAAGGCAAGCCGGGCTAAGCTCAAGAAGGAAATCGCCGATCACGGGCTGGCCCTGTCCGGAATCGCGATCGACCTGTGGGCTTTCAAAACGCCCGGCACCTCCATCATGGACGAAACACCCTCGGCATATCTAACCGCGTTCCTGGGCTGGTGCGCGTTCGCGGCCGACCTCGATGTGAAGACCATTCGCGTGGATACGGTCGTGGCTCCGGATTACTTCGAGAAGGACGGCAAGGACATCGGCGCGGCGAAGGGCATGGACCGAATCGTGAACGTGTGGGACAAGGCGAGCAAGATGGCCGCCGACTACGGCATGGACATCTGCTGGGAGTTCGAGCCGGGCTTCGCGTTCAACAAGCCGTCCGAGATCACGAAGCTCGTGGACGCGGTGCGGGCGAAGGGGAACACCAACTTCGGCGTGCTGTACGACACCTGCCACGCCCACATGTGCGCGGTGGTCGGTGCGAACCAGACCGGCACGAAGGAAACGCTCGCCGGCGGCGAACTCGAACTGCTCCAGAAGCTCCAGGGGAAAGTGACCCACGTCCACGTCATCGACAGCGACGGGAGCCTGAACGAGCACAACACGAGCACGCACAACCCGTTCGGCACCGGCAAGCTGGACTTCGACAAGCTGGCCCCGGCGCTGTTGAAGTGCGGCGTCCCGCACGACTGGTGGTGCGTGGACCTGTGCTTCTGGCCGCACGCCTGGCAGGTAACCGCCGATAGCAAGAAGTACCTCGACAAGCTCCGCGAGAAGTACGCGGCGGCGTGATAGTATGGTTTTGGCGAGCGGGGGGTTTATGCCCCCGCTCGCCAAGATCCCTTCCGTTGTTGCCGTTCGGCGCGCGGGTTCGCATATTTCGTGTAAACTACCTCTCTTCACCCTACAGCCCATCCGGCCATGCACCGGGAGTATCACCGCTGGTGGAGTCCGTCGCTCCACCGCGACATGGAACTGCTCGAATTCGGCCACGGCGGGGCGCGGGTCGTCGCGTTCCCCACCTCCCGCGGGCGGTTCCACGAGTGGGAAGACCGCGGAATGACCCGCGCGCTCGGTCACGCGCTCGAAAACGGTTGGCTGCACTTGACTTGCGTCGATGGGATCGACGGCGAGAGCTGGTACGCGTACCACCAACACCCCGGCGCGCGGGCCTGGCGGCACGAGCAGTACACCGGGTACGTCATCAACGAGGTGCTGCCGTGGGCGCGATGGCGCAACGGGCACCCGTACACGATCTTCACGGGGGCCAGCTTCGGGGCGTTCCACGCGCTCTCGATGGGCCTGCGGTTCCCCGATCAGGTCAACCGCGTTCTCAGCATGAGCGGACTAACCGACATCAAAATGTTCCTCGGCGGCTACCATAACGAGACCGTGTACTTCCAGAACCCGGTAGACTTTATCCCCAACGAGCACGACGGCTGGCGCCTCGACCGGCTCCGCGAGCAGGACATCATCCTCGCGGTCGGCACCGGCGATCGCTTGCTGCACCAGAACCGCGAGCTGTCGGGCAAGCTGTGGGGCAAGGGGATCGGCAACGCGCTGCGCGAGTGGGACGGGTTCGCCCACGACTGGCCCGTCTGGTACGACATGGTTCAGAGGTATATTGGCGGACATGATTAGTGCGAGTGTGAGTGCGAGTGTGAGTGAGAAGCAAGAAGGCGGCTCACTCTGTCCTTTCACTCGCACTCACACTCGCACTCACACTGAGGGCGAAGCCCGTGAAGAAGGTAGGCGTAATTGTCGGGCGCGAGTGGTCGTTCCCGCCGCGGTTCATCGACGAGGTGAACGGGCGCAACGCCGGCGTCGTCGCGGATTTCGCGCGCCTCGGCGGAACGAAGATGGACGACAAGATCCCGTATTCAGTGCTCGTGGATCGCATCTCGCACGAGGTGCCGTACTACCGCAGCTACCTCAAGCACGCGGTGCTCGAGGGCGTCACGGTCATCAACAACCCGTTCATGTGGACCGCCGACGACAAGTTCTTCGGCGCGTCCTTGTGCCAGAAGCTCGGCCTCGCGCACCCCAAGACGGTCGCGCTGCCGAACAAGGACTACGTCCCGGGCATCGTGAAGACCGAGAGCCTGCGGAACCTCGAATACCCGCTCGACTGGCAGGGCGTGGTCGATTACGTCGGGCTGCCGTGCATCCTGAAAGACGCGCACGGCGGCGGGTGGCGCGGGGTGTACGTGTGCCACTCGATCGAGGAACTGATCCGCTATTACGACGGCTCCGGCCTCTTGACGATGATCGCCCAGGAGTTCATTCAGTGGGATCTGTACGTCCGCTGCATGTGCCTGGGCCGAAACCTCGTGCTGCCGATGCCCTACGACACGAACAACCGCAAGTACATCCCCGACGACGGGTACCTCACCCCGGCGCTGAAGAAGCGCGTGATCGACGACTCGCTGAAACTCGTGGACGCGCTCGGCTACGACATGAACACCGCGGAGTGGGCCATTAAAGACGGAGTGCCCTACGCGATCGACTTCATGAACCCGGCCCCGGACATGGACGTGAACTCGCTCACCCCGCACTACTTCGAGTGGGTCGTCAAGCACATGGCCGACCTCGTCATCGACCGCGCGCTCA
>CAZBXY010000584.1:0-2877 GCA_964495365.1 uncultured Frigoriglobus sp.
GGTCGAACTCGATGAGGTACGCGTTGAACCCGTAGGCCGCGGTGCCGACGTAGATCTTGCCGTTCTTGCCCTCGCAGAGCGAGAAGTAGCCCGACTCGTCGGTGTGTGTGCCCGGCAGGATGTGGTACGCCGTCGCCCAGACGTAGGGGAACGGCGCCTTCGCCGGTGCGTCCTTCGGCTGAGCCGGAGCGGGCGCGGCCAGCAAAGCGAGAGCGAGGAGAATGTGGGTGTGGCGCATGGGAGGGTATTGGGTTGAGGCGAACCCCGCCCGCGAGGGCGGTGGGTGGGCACGAGAGTGGCTGGCGATCGCACCCCCGCCCTCACGGGCGGGGTTCGCCGAGGTCAGCGATCAATTAACAACATATCCGCGACGTTCAGCGGCATCTGAATCACCAGATTGCCCTTTGTGAGCGTGTATTTCAGCTCGCCGCGTTCGACGCTACGGACCTTGCTCACGTTCTCCACCCCACGGATCGTGATGGTGAGGGAAGTGAGTTCCGCGCCGGTCCAGTTCACCAGCGGAACCGCGAGCCGCGCGGGGCGGCCGTCCTTCGCCGGCGTGTCGATGCAGGTCGTCTCCGCAAGACCGTCGGTCGTCGTGACCGGCTTCACGTCGCGCCCGGCGAAGTCGTCGGTGAGGCGCGCGAGAAGCGTGAGGCTCATTCCCGTGGGAAGGTAGTGAGCGAAGCTCTCCGGGCTGGCCCCGCGATCGACCGGGCGCACCGGCAGGCCGCTCTTGAGGTAGGCCTGCCCCGGCAGGAACCCGAACAGCACCGCGCGCCCGGCTCCGTGGCGCTTCATCACCACCGCGGGCGCATGATCTTTGAATTTCCCGACCATCGTGCCGTCTGTCAATGTCAGCGGTTGCTTCCACGCGATCACCGGGACGTTGAAGATGTGCTCCGGCACCGGGTTCGGGGCCGGTTCGACCTTCGGCAATCCGCGGAGGCACCACTGCACCGCGTCCATCGGTTCGTATCGCGGGAGGTCGTGCTTCACCAGGAACGGGACGTTCTCGCGGGTCAGGTATTTCGGCACGAGGTTCGGGTCGGTGACGATCTTCGCGCCGCTGGCCCCGTAGAACTTCGCCGCGGCCGGGTTCTCCTTCTGGAACTCGTTCCAGAACCCGCCGCCGGCCATCGCGACCACGGTCCCGCCGGCCTCGCACCACTTCTGGAGGGCGTCGAGGCACCTGGAGTGAACGTACTGCTGCGTGACATAGATGAGCTTGTAGTCCTTGGCTCGGCCCTCGATCACATCATCTTCGGAAAGGAAATCGACTGGAATCTGGGCGTGTCGGAGCGCGTAATAGAGCGCCTTGCGTTCGTTATTGTGCAATGCGAGCGCGAAGTTATTCACACCCGTAATCAGTTCGTCGGTACTGGAGAGAAGTAGCCCCACCTTCGCCGGGCGCACCTTCCCGTCCACGATATAGTCTTCAAAGATTCCCGCTTCGCGCGTGCAGGTGTAAACCTCCTTCCACATCTTGAGGTCATAACTGTCGATGTAGTTTTCGGTATACCCGACCGCGGAGGGTGTGGCGCAGAAGTAGTTAATCATCTTCGCGCCGTGTGCGATCGAAGCGTAATAACTCTGGCGGAACTCGCTCGGCAATTGTCCTGGTGAGTGTGGCATCACATACATGTGAATCGGCAGGTCGTCGTACTTCGCACCGGCGCGCAACCCGCTGACGAGGTAGCCCACGACCTGCGGACTGAATTCGGCGATCTGCCAGCAGTAATCCTCCGTCCACGGCATCGACATCGCCTTGAGTTTGAACGGGCGGATGTAGTCGATCTCGGTGACGAGATAGTTCGCGTGCGGGGAGTAGTTCGCCCCGGTCAGGACGCCCTTCGACTTGTAGTACGCGGTGCCCGCGGCGTACTTCGCGGCCCCTTTTTCCTTCGCGGCGATCTGCGAGTAGTAGTACAGCGGGTGCGCCTTCTCGGTGGTGTACTTCACCGCGCCCTCGACCGCCACGCCCTTACCCTTGAGCCAAGCGGCGAACTCGTCGTCCTTCAGCGGGATCGCCGGAAGGTGAATCTCGTCGCCGTAGCTCACGATAGACAGGTCGTCGAACCCGCCCTTGCGCATCTGTTCCTGTTTCTTGATCCACTCCACGGACGGGTCGCCCCAGTGCGCGACCAGTTCGCGCTTTTTCCCGACACCGCCGAAGGTGGTGTTGTCGCCGAGCGCGAGCGCGAGCAACCGGGCCTCCGGGAACGCGGTGTGTGCCCCGCCAAAGCCCATAATGCCGTAGAACGGCATCCGCTTCGGCGGGTCGCCGACTTTGGGGAACTTCGCGACCTCCGCGTTCAGCCAGTCCAGGACCTCTTTCTGCGTGCGGATTTCCGGCAGCCAGTAACGTTTGCGCATCGCCGCGGCGAGGTCGGGTTTGGGGTTCACGACCCCGGGAATGTCGAAGCACGCCGGCGAGAGGTTTTGTGCCGGCCCCTTTACCGTCACGTCTTTGATCACTTTGATCCCGCCGGCGCCGTCCGGGATGCCGAACTCCAGGCGCAGGTGAACGCCCTCGACTTTCCCTTTGTAAACGGCCTGCGGGAACCACTGCGAGTGGTAGAGCGAATCGAGCGACTGGCCGAGCGGCACCCAGCCGCTCGTGTCGCCCGGTTGCAGGAACTCGCCATCGGGAATCACGCCCTTCGGGGCTTCGACCACCTTCGCGAGTGACTCCGGCTTGACCCTCTCCGATCGCGGACCGGCATTTTGGTAGTTCGTCGCCGTAATCGTGCGCCCGCTTTTGAGTACCTGTTGGGTGGGCCAGTCGCGGACGTGAACGTAGTACGGCGAGTGCTGACCCTGGTCGAACGGGGCCACGACCGGCACGACGGGACCGAACCCGTCCTTCGGGTTGGT
>CAZBXY010000585.1:0-2844 GCA_964495365.1 uncultured Frigoriglobus sp.
GAGGGCGTGCCGGTGATCTCGGCCGCTTTGGCGATGAGGTCGTCGGTGGTGCTGCCCTGCGCGGAGACGACGACGATGACCTTGTTCCCGGCGTGTTTGGCGCGGATGGCCTTGCGCGCCGCCTCCATGACCCGCTCCGCGTTCTTGACACTCGACCCGCCGAACTTTTGCACCACAACGCCCACGGCGATCCCTCTTGATGTCGAGATATTTGGCACCGATCAGAAGGTGTTGTAACGAGCCGCGGAGTTCGCTTCCAGTAACCGCGGGGCGTTTGGTACGCTGGGGCGAGGTTCCTCTCGGAGGCCAATCATGAAGCGGATCGCACTCGCACTCGCACTCGTTCTGGCGCTCGCGGCGCCCGGGGCAGCTCGCGCTGGCAGCCTCCCGTCGTTCGACGCGCGTGACTGCACCAACCGCGCGTCCCACATCGTTGTCGTGAACGACAAGGGCGCCGTGCTGGAGTCGTGGCGCGGCGACCTCGCGCCCGGCGACCGCGTCCCGCTCGACGCATTCGACGTGGCGCTCGAACACGAAATCAAACCGCCGTTCGGTGAGAAGCTGAAGGACAAGCCGAAGAAGGTCACGGGCAAGCGGCTCGTGGTGTTCCTCAAGCGCGGCGGCTCGCGCTTTGGCAACGGACAGGAGATCGGGAGTTGGGGAGCTGCGAACGGGTTCGGGTGGTTCAACGCGTCGATGGCGTGGATCGAAGACGGACAGGCGTTCGGTCTCGTGCAGTGGATCAACCCCGGACCGCAGGTGATGAGCCACGTCGGCACCGAGGACGACCTGAAGAAGCACGTTGCGAAAGTGAACACGACGCTCGCCAACGAGTTCGCGAAGGCCCGCGCCGAGAAAGACACGGGCAAGCGAGCCGAACTGCTCGCTGCGGTGGTCAACGACCACCCCGGGTTCGCGGCCGAGGCACTCGCGGGGCTGGAATGGGGCGGCGAGGCCGCGTTGCCGGCACTGCGAAAGATCGTCGCCAGGGAGTTCGCCGCAAACTCCGAACTGCTCGCGACTTACGGCATCATGTCGAAGATCGGCGCGCCCGCGCGTGACGATCTGATGAAGGTGATCTCGTGGCAACTCCCCGCGTGGAAGGATCAGCTCGCGCGGATCGAGTACAACGCCGAGCACAAGATCGGGTTCGAGGTGGACGAGCGGTACTGGCACCGGTTGCTCCTGGTCGTGACCGCGAACCCGGACGCATTCGCCGGCGTGACGGCGGAGCAGCAGAAACTGTTGCGCGAACTCCGCGACCTGTGGGCCGGCCATGCGGTCCTGTCGAAGGTCGGCGAGAAGGGCGATCGCGTGGCCGACCGGCTCGACCGTATTCTCGCAAAGCTGCCGCGCTAGGATTTGCGCCGCGCGGCTTCATGAATCGCAATCTCGCGAAGCCGCAACCGGCTTGGTAGCCTGGCGCCGCTGGAGGCGAACGCGGGCGATCGTCGCTGGGTCGTCGTGGTCGTACTCGCCGTTGCTCCGCCGCTCCGGGCCGCGACACTGAACCGAGGGGCGCTCTCGTCTACTCGGTCAATCACGATCCAACCGGGTGAACCACGGGGTAGGACTTGCTGGGTTCGGACGATCCGTTAGGATGTGAAGTGGGCGAACGGGTTCTCGGTGGCGCGCGAACCGGGAACGCGGTCCGCGTGTCCGTCGGGTGTAAGAACGGGTGTCGTTGAGCCGTTCTCGACTGCTCCGCTCGACCAATACGCTGGGATTTTTGGTGTTCCGCTCGCGTAGCTCAGTGGTAGAGCAGCGGTTTTGTAAACCGCTGGTCGTGGGTTCAACTCCCTCCGCGAGCTTTTCGATTGCGCCCCCGGGTGCTACAACTACGGGGGACAGGGCCGGCGCCGGTTCACGGGTAGGTGGCAGAGCGGTCAATTGCACCAGACTGTAAATCTGGCCTCTTCGGAGTTCGGGGGTTCGAATCCCTCCCTACCCACTCGAATTGGCGATTGCCGATTTGTGATTGGCGATTGAAAAGACTGAGGGGAGCCGCTCCTTGCCTTTCAGTCACCAATCGCAAACCGGCAATCGCCAATCGACACGCGGGTGTAGCTCAGTGGTAGAGCTCTTGCCTTCCAAGCAAGATGTCGTGGGTTCAAATCCCATCGCCCGCTCTGGCCGGTGCCGTCCGCCCCTCGTATCACTGGCAGAGCCGTTTCCGGGCGCCCCGACCGGCCCCGGGCCGAACGGGCTGCCGGTTTCGCCGCTGCTGTAGCTCAGTTGGTAGAGCACCTCCTTGGTAAGGAGGAGGTCATGGGTTCAAGTCCCATCAGCAGCTCTCGGCCCCAACGGGGAACGGTCGGCCCCGGCCCAAATCCCACCCTCCACTCCCAACCGATGTGAGCGCGGGGCGCGGGCCGGAAGCGGAAGTGAAGAGTGCGTGTTCGACGGCGACGGCCCCAACGATCTGTAACCGCTAACCAACTGTCAACAGCCGAGGAGTGAGGAGCGATGGCAAAGGAGAACTTCACGCGGACCAAGCCGCACGTCAACGTCGGGACGATCGGTCACATCGACCACGGCAAGACGACACTGACCGCGGCCATCATGGCCCGCAACGCACACCTGAACAAGCTCAAGGAGTTCAAGACCTACGCGGAAATCGCCAAGGGCGGGATCGTCCGCGACGCCAACAAGACGGTGACCATCGCCGTCTCGCACGTCGAGTACGAGTCCAACGACCGCACCTATTCCGGCGCCGGCGCCCTGCCGTTCAAGGATCTGATCGACTTCCCCGGGATCGACAAGGTCGATTACTCGCAGCAGATCAAGGGCCGGCACTACGCCCACATCGACTGCCCCGGCCACGCCGACTACATCAAGAACATG
>CAZBXY010000586.1:0-2784 GCA_964495365.1 uncultured Frigoriglobus sp.
CCGGCGGAAGCTCGTGACCGCGGGACTGACGCCGGCCCGGGTCGAGCAGGTTCTCGCCGACAAGCGGCCCGTCGGCGTCGTGCCGGTCCGCGCCCCGTTCGCCGGGGTGGTGGTGGACTTCGACAAGGTGCTCGGCCAGGCCGTGGCCGCGCACGAGTCGCTGTTCGAGATCCGCGACGTAACCGCCCGCGCGCCGGTCCGGGGGTTCGTGGCCGAACGGGACGTCGGCCGGATCAGGCCCGACCAGGAGGTTCGCGTCCGGCTGGTGGCCGACCCGGACTTCGTGGGCACCGGCCGGGTGGCGCGGAGCGGGCGAACTTTCGGGGCGGAGAACCGCACCCAGTCCGTCTGGGTGGAACTCGACGGCGACCCGGAACGATCGCTCTTGCACGGCCAACTCGCCAGGCTGACGGTCGTCACCGCCCGCCGCCCGCCGGCCCTGGCGGTGCCCCGCTCGGCGGTGGCCGTCGAGGGCACTACGTCGTTCGTGTTCGTGCGGAAGTCGGACGGGGCGTTCGACCGCCGTCCCGTCGAGACCGGGCCGGCCGACGACCGCTTCGTGACGGTCACCCGCGGCCTGACCGAGGGCGAGCCGGTCGCGGTGGCCGGGGTGAACGAGTTGATGACCGGGTTCGCCTCGCTCCGGTAATGGGGGTCCGACCGTGCTGAATCGTGTGATCGCGTTCTCGCTCCAGAACCGGGTGTTGGTGCTGATCGCCGCCCTCGTGGTCGCCGCCGCCGGCCTCTACCAACTCGTCCGCACCCCGGTGGACGTGTTCCCGGACTTGAACCGCCCGACCGTCACCATCCTCACCGAGACACCGGGCCTTGCGCCCGAAGAGGTCGAGGCACTCGTCACCCGGCCGATCGAGTACCAGGTGAACGGGGCGACCGGGGTGAAGCGGGTCCGGTCCGCGTCGGGCATCGGGCTGTCGGTGGTGTGGGTCGAGTTCGACTGGGGCACGGACATCTACCGGGACCGGCAGATCGTCGCCGAGCGGCTGCAACTCGTGCGGGAGCGGCTGCCCCAGGACGTGAACCCGGTGATGGCCCCGATCTCGTCCATCATGGGCGAGGTCATGATCCTGGGCCTGCGCCCGGCCGAGTCGCCGAAGACCCCGGAGGAGGCTCTCCAGAAGGGAATGGACCTGCGGACGTTCGGCGAGTTCACCGTCCGCAACCGGCTCCTGGCGATCGACGGCGTGTCGCAGGTCACGGTGATGGGCGGCTACCTGAAGCAGTACCAGGTGGTCACCTCCCCCGAGCGGCTGGCGGCCCAGAAGGTCACACTCCAGCAGCTCACCGACGCCGCCGAGAAGTCCTACGTACTGGCCGGCGGCGGGGTGATGGAGCGGGGCACGCGCGAATCGCTCATCCGGATCAGCGCGCAGAGCCTGACGCCGCAACAGATCGAGGAAACCCCGGTCGTCTGGCGCGACGGCCGGGCGATCCGGATCAAGGAGGTGGCCGACGTCCGGTTCGCCGGCCCGGTCCGCCGCGGGGACGGAAGCACCCTGGTCCGGGAGGGCGACCGCGTCGCCGGCGGCCCGTCGGTCATCCTGGCGGTCCAGAAGCAGCCGGGGGCGAACACCCTGGACCTCACCCCCAAGCTGGACGCCGCCCTGGCCCAACTCCAGGCCGACGCCCCGCCCGGCGTGGTCGTGGAGCGCCGCGTGTTCCGCCAGGCCGACTTCATCGAGACGGCCATCGACAACGTGATCGAGGCGATCCGCGACGGGACGGTCTGGGTGTTCGTCGTCCTGCTCCTGTTCCTGGCGAGCATCCGCACCAGTGTCATCACCCTGACCGCCATACCGCTCTCGATCCTGACCACCGTGCTGGTGTTCAGCTACTTCGGGATCACCATCAACACGATGACCCTCGGCGGCATCGCGGTCGCCGTCGGGGAGTTGGTCGATGACGCCATCGTGGACGTCGAGAACATTTTCCGCCGGCTGCGCGAGAACCGGCTGAAGGCCAACCCCGACCCGGCGCTGAAGGTGATCTTCAAGGCGTCGAGCGAGGTGCGCAACTCGATCGTCTACGCGACACTCATCGTCTGCCTGGTCGTGCTGCCGCTCTTCGCCCTCTCGGGTCTCGAAGGCCGGATGTTCGCCCCGCTCGGCCTCGCCTACCTCGTCGCGCTCCTCGCGTCACTGGTCGTGTCCCTGACCGTCACGCCGGTCCTGGCGTCGCTCCTGCTCTCGCGAGCGGGTGCCACGGCACACCCCCGAGACCCACTCCTGCTCCGCGGGCTCAAGTGGCTCGACACCCGAGTCCTCCGATTCACGCTCCGCCACCCCCGACCGATCCTGGCCTCGTCGCTCCTGCTGTCGGTGGTCACCATGCTCGCGGTCTTCGGGATGGGGTCCGAGTTCCTGCCGCCGTTCAACGAGGGGACGGTCACGGTCAACCTCCAACTCCCGCCGGGCACGAGCCTGGCCGAGAGCGGGCGGGTGGCGGCGCGGGCGGAGCAATCCCTGTTGCAGATCCCCGAGGTCGTGTCGGTGTCCCGGCGAACCGGGCGGGCCGAGCAGGACGAGCACGCCGAGGGGGTGAACACGTCCGAACTCGACGTCCGGCTGACCCCGCACGAGCGGCCCAAACCGGGCTTCGGGTACGCCCTACTCCGCGCGGTCCCCGGACTGCACGGATACGGCGTCGAGGAGTCCGGCCGTCCGCACGACCAAGTGCTGGCGGACATCCGGGACCGGGTGAGCAGCATCCCCAACGTGAAGGCGAACGTGGGGCAACCCATCAGCCACCGGCTCGACCACGTCATGT
>CAZBXY010000587.1:0-2779 GCA_964495365.1 uncultured Frigoriglobus sp.
CGCGATGGACAGCGATTATTCGCGCGAGCCGATTCCATCCTCAAGGAATTGCTGGCCGGTGATGACGGCGGTTTCGGCCGCGGTGCCGGTGATCGTCAGCCCGACCGGGTACAGGTAGTACGGGCTGGGCGACCCGGGCAGGCACTTGCCGACGTTGGTACTCCAGAACCCGGTCACGCACCCGGACACGAGGCTCTGCGGCCACAGGACCACGTCGCGGTAGAAGTACCCGGCGCCCACGAGCGTCGAGAGCGGCCCCAAGTCCCAGCCGGCGCGCTCCGCGTTCTTTTCTTCAAAGTGCAGCCGGCGGTGGACCACGTACCCCGGCTCGACGATCACCTTGCTCGGCGCGTACGTGAGCGTCTTGGGGCGGTACGGCACGTCCGGCGGGCTAACGGCCGGCAGCGCCGGGAACACCAGGAACCGCTCTGCCTCCGGGTTGTACTTGTCCTTCCCCGTCATCGGATCGACCTGGGACTTCAGATCCTGCCGGATCCGCTCCATGATCGCCTTTTCCAGCTCCAGGTCGTTGTACACCATGAAGATGTTTTCGCGCGGCGGGAGCTGGATGAACTTCGGGTCCACCGGAACGATCTTCGTTTCTTGCTTCTTCGACACCGACGGCGGGTCGTCCTGGCGCGCATCCTTGACCGACTCCGGCTGATACACGACCGGCGCCGCGACGGGAACCGGATCGGGCGGCAAATACCGCGACGCCGGCGGGGGCGGGGGCAGATACGCCGGAACGACAGGCGCCGCGGTAATCGGCGCCGCGGTCGGAACGGGCGCCGGCGCCGCGCCTTCGGCCCCGGTGATGCCCTCGGTGCCGGTGGCGGTGGTCGAACCGGCCGGTTTGTGGAAGTACATGATCCGACCGCCCGACCCGGCGCCGCTGGGAACCGCCGCGGGCGCCGCCGCGGGTGCCGTTGGCGGGCGCTGAGGTTGCGCCTGCGGTTGCGGCGGCGTTTGCGGCTGCTGAGTGCGCGGCCGGTAGCCGGGCGGCAGCGGCAGCCCGGCGGGCGGTTGCGCGCCCGACTGCGCCGGTCGGTTGCTCGGCGGCTGCGCGACGACGGCGGGGGTGGCGACGAGCGCCACCAGCGCGGCGAGTTTAACCGCCCGCGTCGCCGGCATAATCCGCCGAGCTGTAGTTGGGAGCTTCCTGAGTGATAGCAATGTCATGCGGGTGGCTCTCCTGCACACTCGCCGCGGTCACCTGAATGAACCGGGCCTTGGTCCGCAACTCGTCCAACGTCTTACAGCCGCAATAACCCATCCCGGCGCGAACGCCGCCGACGAGTTGGTACACGAACGGGGCCAGATGCCCCTTGAACGGCACCCGCCCTTCCACGCCCTCGGGCACCAGTTTGCCGTTGGAGGGCATCGGGGCGCCGGCCCCGCCTCCGCCCTGCTGGTAGCGGTCGGCACTGCCGGCCACCATCGCGCCGAGCGACCCCATCCCGCGGTACTGCTTGAACGACCGCCCGCGGTAGAGGATCAACTGCCCCGGGCTTTCGGCCAGCCCGGCGAACAACCCGCCGATCATCACCGAATACGCCCCGGCGGCGAGCGCTTTCGTGATGTCACCGCTGTACCGGATGCCGCCGTCGGCAATCACCGGCACGCCGGTTCCTTCCAGCCCCTTCGCGACGTTCGCGATCGCCGACATCTGCGGAACGCCCACCCCCGACACGATGCGGGTCGTGCAGATCGATCCCGGGCCAATGCCAGCCTTTACCGCGTCGGCCCCGGCGTCGGCCAGGGCCGCGGCTCCTTCCGCGGTCGCCACGTTCCCCGCAATCACGTCGATCTTGTGCCGCTTCTTCAGTTCCCGCACCGTCTCGATCACATTGCGGCTGTGCCCGTGCGCGGAATCCACCACCAGCACGTCCACGCCGGCATCGATCAGCGACGCGGCCCGCTCGAAGTCGCGGACCCCGATCGCGGCCCCCACTTTCAGCCGCCCCCGCGCGTCTTTAGCCGCGTTCGGGAATTTTTGGATCTTGTCGATGTCCTTGATCGTGATCAATCCCTTCAGTCTGAATTGATCGTCAACCAGGAGCAGTTTCTCCACCTTATTTTTGGTGAGGATCTTTTCGGCCGTTTCGAGTGTGGTGTTCTCGGGTGCGACGACGAGGTTCTTCTTTGACATCACCTCGTCGAGCTTCTGCTCGTTGTTGTCGAGGAACTTCAGGTCGCGGCGGGTCAGAATGCCCTTCAGCACGCCATCGACCGTGATCGGCACCCCGCTGATGTGGTGTTCCTCCATGAGTTTACGCGCGTGACCCACGGTGTCGTCGGGCGGGAGCGTGAGCGGGTCGGTGATGATCCCGTTTTCGCTGCGCTTGACCTTGTCCACTTCGCGCGTCTGCGCCGCGATCGAGAGGTTCTTGTGAATGATGCCGATCCCGCCTTCTTGCGCCAGCGCGATGGCCAGTTCGCTCTCGGTGACGGTGTCCATCGGGCTGGAGATGATCGGGATGTTGATCTTCACGTTGCGGGTGAGCTGCGTGCGCACGTCGGTGTCCTTGGGCACCACGTCGCTGTAGCCCGGTTCGAGCAGAACGTCGTCGAACGTGATACCCAGATATGCGATGCGGTCCTGCATGGCCGGCTCCCGAATGAGAAGGGGGATTCGGGATTATAGGAAGTGAGGACGAACCGCGTCGATGGGAGTTCAAAGTAGTAGGCACACTCCGTGTGCCGTTGGATTTCGAGGCCTTTGAGCAAACGCACACCCACTGTGCCACACACATTGGGGGGAAACCCGCGATAACCACCC
>CAZBXY010000588.1:0-2775 GCA_964495365.1 uncultured Frigoriglobus sp.
CCTCGCGGAGCGTGGCCCCGGTGTTTCCGAAGAACTCGGCCGCCTCCGCGTTCGGGTGGTGACCTACTTCCGTTGCACGGCGGGGTAGGTCAACCATTCGGACAACGACCACACGTGATCGGTTAACCCCGCCGCCATCGCCGGGGTTCGCTTCTGCCACCGGCCCTCGGCCCCGCGCCGCCGGAGGGTCCGCACCGGCCAGCAGAAGTTGTAGCTGAAGTGGCTGAACACCGACGCCGCCCGGTGGATGTCCCAGTCCTTCGAGAAGGCGTAACTCTTGCGCACCTTCCGGCTGCACCGGTTCCGGTCGGTCCCGTTGTGCCGCTCGACGAAGCAGGTGTTCACCACCCGGCTGACCGCCGAGGCGGCCAACGCCAGGGCCACCGCCAGCAGCGTCCCGAACACCGCCCGGGTACTCACCCGCACCACCCGGCCGTTCTCCCGGTGCTTGTGGACGGTCGCGTACGTCACCCCCGGCGGGACCACCGTGTACGGGCTGCGGGGGCGACCGGGCCGGCCCGTCCGGGGTGGCACGACCCGAGTCCCGTAGGCGTCCCGGATGGCATCGGTGTACGCCGGGTACTCGTCCGACGTGATCAGCCGCATCACCCGAGAGCCGGTCCGCCGGCGGAAGTCCTGGACCACTCCCGACACGGCCTCGGCCGTCCGCCTGCCGACTACCAGACTGACGACCAACCGGGTCTCGGGGTCGATCGCGGTGTGGTCCCAGCAGTCCCCCCTGCGGTCGTCGCCGGGGCCGCAGTTCTTCTCCTTCTTGCCGACGAACGACCACTTCTCATCGAACTGCACCTCGGCCGTCGCCGGGGGAAAAAGCCACCAACTCGTCGTGCAACTGCCCGGCGTGGTCGCCGGCCAGTCGGATGTACCGGGTGACGGTGTCCGGGTGGACGCCGGTCAGTCGGGCGGTCTTGCGGGTGCCGACCCCCTCGGCCACGTGCCCCAGGACGTCAGCCACCGTGTCGGCCGGCAGCCGGGCGTCGAACAGGGGGGTGCCCTTGCGCTCGGAGAACCGGGCCTTGCAGGTGGAGCACCGGAGCAGCCGGGTCTTGCTCGGCCCGTACCGCATGGGCACCGTCAGGTTGCCGTGCCCCCGCTTGCCGTGATCGACGCAGGCCGGGTTCAGGCAGCAGAACGGACTCAGGTCGTCCATGACCGCCTCGGGGCAGAGGACGGGAAATGCCTGGGCGATCAACGGAACTTACTTACCGCACCCCACCCGCCCGTGCAATACTGACCTGACACCACCGGAAACACGGCGGCGGAGAATAATTCTGGGAGACGGCCGCCGGCGATTGTCGGTGCGGTGCTGTTTCGGGGTGGCGTCGGCGAAGAAATGGGCCGCGGCGGGGCGAGTTCCGTTCCGCGGTGAAACGGGAGCACATCCCGGTGAAAAAACCGTCTGGGGGCGCTTCCGGAAATCCTGCGGGTGAATTATCGGGGTAGGCGTCTTTGCCCGGCCAGCCGGAAGGTGCTAGCGTCCCCGCCCGTGGCTACCGAGGAAAGCACGCTCACGAATTTCGGCCTGCTCATCGCCTACGTCCTCCCGGGGTTTACCGCCCTGGAGGGATTTCCGCTGATCACCCCGACCAGAACGGCGTGGGGGACGACGGGCGACCCGAACCCGACGCTCACCGCGTTCCTGTCCGGGACCGTCATGGCGCTCGCCGCCGGGCTCACCGTGAGCACCGTGCGGTGGCTCGTCGTCGATGCGATTCACCACCGGACGGGACTGCGGCGGCCGGTCCGGGATTTCGCCCGGCTGGAGAAGAGCGTCTCGGCCTACGAGTTCCTCGGCCACATCCACTACCGGTATTACAAGTTCTACGCGAACATGGTCGTCGCCCTGATCTGGGTCTACGCGACCCGCGACTACGCGCTCGGCTGGCGTGGGGGTCTCTACCTGCCGCTCGTGGTGCTCTTCTTCTTCGCCTCGCGGGATTCGCTCGGGAAGTACTACGAGCGGACGGGAAGCCTTCTCGGGCCGCAGTCCCAGCCGACCTCACCGGCCGCCGCCGCGGAGCCGGCCGGCTAGCCCTTCTTCCGGTCCGCCCGCTTCGTGTCCGGCATCAGCTCGCCCATCGTCACCCCCAGCGCCTGGGCGAGCCGCTCAATGTTGACGAGCGAGATGTTGTTCTTGCCCCGCTCGACGCTCGACACGTAGGTGCGGTGGAGCCCCGCCAGGTCGGCGAGCTTTTCCTGGGAGATATCCGCCTCCTCGCGCACCTCCCGGAGGCGTTTGCCGAATCGAACCGTCACGTCGGACAAGCCCTGCTCCCGTCCAGAATCGCGGCCAATTGGTGTTGGCCCGACTCTAGGGGGTGCATAAGATACATCTACAGCATTTACCTTACGGTAAGGTAAATGCTGCATCCGAACCCATGCGGGGGCGCAGCCATGACGAACGGCGGTGACAGGCACCACGACCACGAGAGCAAGAAGAAGAAGCCGGGTTACCGGAAGCCGGCGGACGAGGCGAAGGCGAAGCTGAAGCGGAAGAACCTGCTCCCGAAGGCCCTCGCCGGCAAGAGCGGCCGGTGAACGGGGCAAGCCGAGGCTCACCACACACGGTCAGTCGAGAAGCCCTTCCGCCCTGAGCCAAGGCAGGAGGGCTTCTTCCACGATGTCCTGTTGGGTGTAGGTCTCGACGCCGTTGAGCTGCCGCTCCAGCGACGCCCGCTTCAAGGCCGAGGCGATCTCCGGGCGGAGCCGCACGGTGACCGGCACGAGCAGGTTTGCGAGGAGCCGCGAGGTGTC
>CAZBXY010000589.1:0-2774 GCA_964495365.1 uncultured Frigoriglobus sp.
GAGGAACCGTACTTCACCACCGAGATCTTCGATCTTCTGCCGAATCGCCTTCACCACTGCGGGCAGGCGGTTGCTGCCGAGGTGCGGGCGGTGGTAGTAGAGGATGCTCGGCTTGCCGGGCTGCTGGCCCTTGCACTCCGCGAACAGTTCCAGCACGCGAAGCACGTCCGGCCCCGTGCCGCGGCACGTCAGTTTGCCGTCGGAGAAAGTCCCGGCGCCGCCTTCGCCGAACAGGTAGTTGCTTTCGGGGTGGAACGGGCCGCCGTCGTCGAAAGTCTTCACGTCGCGAATGCGGTCGTTCACCTTCGTCCCGCGTTCGAGCACAATGGGCTTGTAGCCGAGCTGCGCGAGGAAGTACGCGCACACCAGCCCGCCCGGCCCCGACCCCACGACGACCGGCCGGTGTTCGAGCGGCGCCGAGCCCGGTTCGTGCATCGCAAAGGGAGGTTCTTCGTGTAGCTCCACCTGCTCGGCGCCGTGCGCGCGGGCGACGACCGCGCCCTCATTTGCCGGGAGATCGACCTCGAAGTTGTAGACGAACCGCAACTGCCGCTTGTCGCGCAGGTCGAGCGCCTTGCGGACGATCCGCCACCGGCTCAACTCGGACGCGGAGACGCCCAGCGCGCGGGCGAGGTGGTTCGGCAGCGCCGCCTCCGGTTCCTCGATCGGCAGCCGCAGGTTCGAGACGCGAATGGACATGCGGGAATTGTACGTGAAAGCGCCGAACCGCGTGGACGATCGATTCTACAGAATCGCGGGTTGTCGCTCCATTCCCGATCGGGTACACTACCTTCGTCCCAACCCGCCTTCCGCCCGTTCCGCCTCGACGCTTCAGCGTATGCCGGAGTTGCAACCCGTTGCCGATGCCGCGTTCGACCACGGCCTGCGCCGGCAGGCGATCGTGCGCGCGATCCTCACCGACATCTTCCACGGGAAATACCGTGCCGGGCAGCGGCTTGTAACAGAGGCTCTTGCGAACCGATTCGGGGTCAGTCACACTCCAATTCGTGAGGCCCTCATTGAACTCGGCGGCAGCGGGGTTGTGAACCTGCTGCCCAATCGCGGGGCCGTTGTACGGAAGGTAACGGCCCGCGACGTGCGCGAAGTGCTGCAAGTGCGGAAGGTGCTGGAATGCGAGGCGGTTCGCGGGGCGGCCCGGCGCGCCGATCGGGCGAAGGTGCAGGCGATCGCGGCCGATATTCGCACACTCGCCGAAACGACACCCGGCCCGGCCGCGGTGGCGCAGGCCCGCGAACTCGATAACACGCTCCACGGGTTCATTTGCGCGAACTGCGGGAACGGCTTTCTGCAATCGGAACTGACGCGCCTGCGGACGCTCTATCAGGCGTTCCGCGACGTGACCTGGGATCTGGAAGAGGCCCGCAGCGACTTTCACCGCATCGCGGTGGAGGCCGGGGAACACCTGGCGATCACCGACGCGCTCTTCGCCCGCGACGCCCGCGCTGCGGCCCGCGCGATGACCGCCCACATTCGCAGCGGGGTCACGTACTGGCTGCAAGTGAGTACGAACCTGGCCCAAGAATAACCGACGACACAATCGACCTACGAGGCTCCCATAATGCGCCGAACGCTCTCCCCGCTGCCGCTGCTGTTGGTCGCGGCACTGGTCGCACCCTTCCCCACCTACGCCGACGAACCGAAACCGCCGGCGGCACCGGCTGCCGCCGCGCAGCCGGCAAAAGCGAACAGCGGCGGGATCGAGTACAACCGCGACATCCGGCCGATCCTCGCGGAGAACTGCTTCCCGTGCCACGGCCCGGACAGCGCCGCCCGCAAGGCGGGTTTGCGCATCGACTCGCGCGACGCGGCCGTTGAGATGAAGGCAATCGTGCCGGGCAAGCCGGACGAGAGCGAACTCATCCGGCGCATCCTCACGGACGACGACCGCGACCTCATGCCGCCGAAGAAGTCCAACAAGAAGCTCAAGCCGGAGCAAAAGGAACTGCTGAAGAAGTGGGTGCAGTCCGGGGCAGAATACCAGGCGCACTGGTCGTTCATCACCCCGACGCGGCCGGCGGTTCCCGCGGTGAAGGACAAGAGCTGGGTGCGGAACCCGATCGATGCGTTCGTATTGGCGAAGCTCGAAGCCGCGGGGCTGAAGCCGGCGCCGGAAGCGGACCGGCGCACGCTCGCCCGGCGGCTCGCGCTCGACCTCACCGGCCTACCTCCTGATCCGGCCGATGTCGAAGTGTTTGTGAATGATAAGTCCGAGATGTGGTACGAAAAGTATGTGGAGAAACTGCTCGCGTCGCCGCAGTGGGGCGAACACCGCGGCCGGTACTGGCTCGACTACGCGCGATACGGCGACACGCACGGCATCCACATCGACAACTTCCGCGAGATCTGGGCGTACCGCGACTGGGTCATTAACGCGTTCAACGCGAACCAGCCGTTCGATCAGTTCACGATCGAGCAGCTCGCCGGCGACCTCCTCCCGAACCCGACGCTCGATCAGCGCGTCGCCACCGGGTTCAACCGGTGCAACATCACGACGAGCGAGGGCGGCGCGATTAACGAGGAGTACCTCGTTCTGTACGCCCGCGACCGCACCGAAACGACCTCGCAGGTGTGGATGGGCCTCACCACCGGCTGCGCGGTCTGCCACGACCACAAGTACGACCCGGTTTCCCAGAAGGACTTCTACGCGCTGTCGGCGTTCTTCAACAACACGACGCAGCCCGCGATGGACGGCAACGTCCACAACACGCCGCCGATCATCCCGGTTCCGCGGGCCGAGGACCGGGCCCGGTTCG
>CAZBXY010000590.1:0-2766 GCA_964495365.1 uncultured Frigoriglobus sp.
TCAGGTGCGGAACAACAGGTAGTCGTGTCATGGTAAACCTCCCAACATTGGAGAGAGTTACGGATCAATCGGATTCGGTATGAGACGGTCGGAATGATCGCCACGGGCGTGGCGGACGGGTCGGCGGTCGAGTTCCGGGTGTTCGCCACCGGCACCACCCCCGGCTCAGCTCCGGGGCGAATCATCGACGGCGGCACCGGCGACCTCGACGGGGTCGCGGACGGCTCGATCCACTTGGCGTGGTCGGTGGCCGGTGAAACCCCGCCCGGTACGGCGTTTTCCGTGACGGCGGCAGATGTGACGACGGGCGAGGCGCAATCATCGGGCTTCACCGTCACTGCGGCTCCGCCGCAGACCACCGCACCCCAGGTCGTCCGGACCGCTAAGGACGATTACCAGCCGGGGGAAACGGCCCAGGTCACGGCCGACGGGTTCACGCCGGGCGAGACGCTCGAGTTCCTCGTTCAGCACATTGACGGGACGCCGAACACCGGCGGCGGTCACACGCCTTGGCAGGTGGCGGACGGAGGTCCGGACGACCTCGATGGGGCCGCGAACGGCAGCGTGCTCACGACGTGGTACGTCGATCCCGACGACAGCCTCGGGGCGACGTTCGGCCTGACGGCCCAGGGACTCGCGTCCGGTGCGGCCGCGTACCACACCTTCACCGACAGCGGGATTACCAGCCTCGTCTCGCTAGCCCACGACCGCCCGCACTCCGCCTACTCCGCTTCCGCTGTCACCCAGGACGGAACACCGCATGGGGCATTCGACGGTGGCGGGTGGAGTAGCAGAGACTTCGCGACCCAGTGGGTTGAGGTGGATCTTGGCAAGGCGTACCCGATCAGCCGGGTGGACCTCACGATCGGGCAATCGCCCGCCGGGTTCACCACCCACGAAGTGTGGTTGTCTAATGCGCCCATCGGGAACAACCTGTCCGGGGCCACGCGCATCCTGAGCAAGTCCGGAATTACCTCGAACGGCCAGATACTGGCGCTGACTCCGAGCGGGCTACCGTCGGGCCGTCACGTCCAGATCCGGACCGTGACGAGCCCATCCTGGGTCGCCTGGCCACGCATCTCGATCTACGGGGTGAACAACCATCCCACGGTTAACCTATCTGGCTCATCCGGTGACGTATTTATCACGACGAACCCCGCTTCACCTGGTCGGCGGGGGACTCTGATCCCTGGGACCTCGACTCGACCAGCGTCCTCCTGACGCGGGACGGGGTGACGGCCGTCAACTTGCAGAACAATGCGGCCGCCAGCGGGAGCCTGAGCCTGGATCAGCCCGGGTCGTACGCGATAAAGGTCACGACCAAGGACACGGCCGGGGCCACCACAACCGCCACTCGCACCGCCAAAGTAATCGCCCTGCCGCCCGTGGTGAGTCTGTCCGGCCCCACCGGCAACGTCCTCAGCAACACCAACCCGGCGTTCACCTGGTCTGTTGCCGACGGGGACGGGAACCTCACGTCGGCCCGCGTCGTTGTGACAAAGGCCGGGCAGACGGACCCGGTCTCCACGACCATCGCATCGCAGGCTGTGATCGGCGCGCCCGTCTCGTTCACCACCGCCGCGCAGACGGTCGGCGAAGGCGGAACCCGCACCATCACGGCTCGTCTCGACAACGGGATCGCCCTCGGCCACGACGTGATCGTCCCGCTCATCGTGAGCGGCGCTTCTCCGTCCGATTACTCGCTGTCTGCTGGCCAGATCGTCATCGCCGCGGGGCAACTCAGCGGCTCCGTGTCGCTGGCGGCCCGCGAGGACGTGATCGACGAGGACGACGAGGAGTTGGTGGTCCGGATGGGACTCCCGACCGGTGCCAGCCACGGGGCGGTCGCCGAGCAGCGAATCACGGTCGTCGATAACGACGCGAAGCCGACGGTGTTCTTCACGTCGAAGAGCCGCTCCGTAGATGAGGGCACCGGGACGCTGGTGCTGACGGCAGGGCTGTCGGCCGTTTCCGGCCGCGACGTCGTCGTGCCCCTTTCGTTCGGGGGAATGGCGTTCGCCGGCGAGGACTACGAACACCCGGACCAGCTCCAGATCGTGATCCCCGCGGGATCACTCTCCGGCAGCCTCGAACTGCGGCTTACCGACGACACCCGCATTGAGGGGGCGGAGACGATCCTCGTCACGATGCTCCCCTCCGCGCAGGCCGCGCTGTCCGCCGAAGCGGGTCGGCCGACCGCCGTGTCGTTCATCATCCCGCAGAATGACGCCCCAGCCGTGTCCCTCGACTCAGCCTACCGGCTGACCGCCGAAGGTGTGCCGAGCGTCTACGTCCGTGCGAGGCTGTCGCGGATCTCGGATGAGCGGATTACGGTTCCCTTCACCATCACCGGCACCGCCACGAACGGCCTCGACTACCAGATCGCGACCGCGTCGCTGGTCTTCGCGCCCGGCGCTGACGAGGCGTCCGTGACAGTGATGGTCACCGACGACCTGCTCGTCGAGGGGACCGAGAACATCCTGATCCAGTTGTCGGCGCCGGCGAACGCGATCCTGGGCACGTCGCAGATGGCTCTCACCGACATCCTTGATAACGACATCGTGCGGGTGTCGTTCGAGGCGGGGAACGTCACGGAGTGGGAGGGGCGGGGCGTCCCGGTCCGTGTCAAGTTGTCGAACGTCTCAACGACGGCGACGACCGTGCCGTTCGTCGTCACGGGCACGGCCAAGGACGGCAGCGACTTCACGCTGACTAAGAGTCTATCCGGGAAGTTAGGCGGCCTTTTGCATGGGTTTTCGCTCGTAT
>CAZBXY010000591.1:0-2746 GCA_964495365.1 uncultured Frigoriglobus sp.
AGTAAAGGAGGCCCGGTGGTGCGGGTTGGGGCCTCGGTGAACCGGAGCGAGGTCCGGTTCGGGGGTCACTTCTCGGAGCCGGCCGGGTTCTCGTAGATCCAGACCATCGCCAGGTCGGCGACCTTCGCGACGAGCGGGAGGTCCTCCCGGCCGAAGCTCGTCGAGTCCTTCCACTTGTCGCTCTTGTCCTTGTAGAGCCGGCTGATCTGGACGTTGTACCGCGGGCCGTTCTCGGTGTCGTTCAGCCAGACCGCCGCCCGGATGCGGCCGAGGCGGAGTTCGTGGACCGGCTTCACGCCGGCCTTCTCGTCGCGGGGCTGGTCGTCGCGCGGGGCCGTCTTCGCCGGCCCGTTCTTCGTGCTCATCGCAGGTTCTCGGAAAGGGGTTGGGTCAGGCACAGAGGGGGCAGCGCCGGTGCTCGGCTGCCGTTTCGAGCCGCGGGTCCACCGCGCGGACGAAGTCGAGGGCGTCGTACTCCCCCGACAGCGCTCTCCGGATGTAGGCGAGCGCCTGGTCGTAGCTGCACCAACCGAACGTGATCGACTCGACCTGGACGAACGGTCCGCCCGCTCCCGCGGGCTTCTTCACCACGGCGTACTCCTGGGCACCGTCCTCGGACGTGGAGTCGTTGAGGAACAGATACCCGCGAAGCTCGATCGCGGTGCAGAGGGTCCAGGTTGACTGCGTGAGCAGCCGGGCTACTTCTTCGGGCGTCTCCTTCGGCGAGACGCACCAGACGCGCTTCGCGTGGAACATGGTCGGCGGCCTCCGCGCTAGTCCGGGGTCGGGATGCCGGCCGCGGCGCAGAACGCCGCCGTCTCGTCCCAGGTCAACTGGCGGCAGAAGAACCGCCCGCCCAGCTCCCAGAAGTAGCGGAGCGCCTCTGCCCCTTCGGCGAACATGAACCCGTGGCCCATCCAGCGCGGCGGGAGGACGTCGAGGAAGTAGCCGTACGTCTCCTCGTCGATCTCCGCGGCGAAGGCGGGGGTCGAGATCCGGGCGATCATGCCGGCCCACTGTTCCCCGTCGGGCCTCGACAGGACGGGACTCTGGCGCAGGGCGGCGAGGGTGCTCCGCACCGTCGCCGGTGACGCGGTCATGGCGTCGTCTCCGGGCGTGTGTGAAAAACGGGATGGAAAACCGAAATGCACCACCGGTCTCCGCGAGTCTGGAAGGCCCGCGGAATCGGCTCAAACTACGTCTTCACGAACCGAGATGAGCGGATGGGTAGCACGACCGCATCCGGGAAATCAAACCTTTTCGTGTTCGGAGGAGGGTCGTCAGCCGTCGCCGTCGGTCGTCATCGGGGGTCACCGGAAGTTGCTCCCGATTACGACCGACGGCGACGGCGGTGAGAGCGGAGGGGCTGCGCGGGAACGTGTCCCCGCGCCAGCCTGAGCCGGAGGGAGTCGGAGGGGGTTGACGCCCCTTCGCGTGCGACGGTTGGTGGCGGGTCCCGCTTCGCGGCCGGCCGGGTTGAATCTCCCGGCGGGAACGTGCTACCTGTCCGGGGTCCGGTAAGCAGTCCGGTGTTGTCCTTTCAAAGTCGTCAGTTCTCGTAGTCGCTCCCCGACCCCACGGCCGCCACCACTTTCTGCGGCCCGACCGAGAGGCCGGTGGTGCAAACACGTTTTGGCATCTCAATCCCTTACCCAGTCCCCTTACGAGGACATTCCGTGACCAAGCAGAACCTGACCCGCGCGAGCGGGGAGCTGTTCCGGCGCGCGCCGGACGAACGCTACCCCGACCTCGACGCCCTCCTCGCCCACTGCCGGCGGGAGAAGGACGAGTCCGAGGACCGGTGGCACCCGCCCCGCGCCCTCACCCCCGAGCCGACCCCGGAGGGGCGACTCGGCATCCGGGCCGGCGCGGACGGGCTTTTCGGGCTGAACGACTGGAGCTTCGGCCAGCTCTGCGGCCTCGCCCGGGTGTCGAAGGACACCGTGAACCGGCTCGCACCGGCGACGGCCGCCCAGGTGTTCCGGGAGACGCTCCCCGGCGGGAACAAACCGCTCCAGCTCCTCACCCGCGGCGACTCGGTGCGGTCCGTCCACGGGACGGCCTACACCCGGCTCCACAACGCGGACCTCGTCTCGATGCTCCAGGACTACGCGGCCGACTTCCGGCCGCCGCAGGCCGGGTTCAACGGGGCGACCGGCCTCTACTGCGGGGAGCAGGACCTCTTCGCGTTCCTCATCGACCCGACCGGCTGGGCGGAGATCGAGGGCGAGGCGTTCGCCCCCGGGTTCTTCGTCTGGAACTCCGAGGTCGGGAAGCGCTCCGTCGGCATCCAGACGTTCTGGTTCCAGCAGGTGTGCGCGAACCACATCGTCTGGGACGCGGTCGAGGTCATCGAGTTCGCCCGGAAGCACACGGCCAAGGTCGGCGACGCGCTCGGCGACATCCGTCGGCACGTTGAACTCCTCGTCAAGAAGCGGGACGAGCGGCGGGACGGGTTCGTGCGGGTGATGCGGAAGGCGATGGTCGAGACGCTCGGCGCGGACGCCGAGGAGGTGATGAAGGCGCTCGACAAGCACGGGCTGTCCCGCGGCCTCGCGCGGCAGGCGGTCGAGTCGGTCGCCGGCGGGCGGTTCACCATCTTCGCGCTGGTGGACGCGCTCACCCGGCTCGCCCGGCAGGTGGAGTACGCCGGCGACCGGACGGCGGTGGACGTCCAGGCGGCCGTCCTCCTCGACCTCGCCGCGTGACCCTTCGGCTCCCTTCGACCAACAACCCAGGACAGACC
>CAZBXY010000592.1:0-2745 GCA_964495365.1 uncultured Frigoriglobus sp.
GAACGGGATGAGGAACGCGGCGGTCTTGCCGGTGCCGGTCTGGGCCTGGCCGATCACGTCCTTGCCGCGCAGCCCCGGCGGGATCACCGCCTCCTGGATCGGCGTGGGGTGCGTGTACCCGGCCGCGTCGATGGCGTCCATTAGCGGGCGCATGAGCTTCAGGTCCGCGAACGTCATCGCCAGATCGACTTCCGGGGGCGGGGCCGACTCGTGGTCGGGGTCGTCCGCCGGATCGCCCGGCTCCTCGTCGTCGGCTTCGCTATCGGACGGAAGTTCGTCAACCAACTCGTCGGAAGTCGGTTCGTCGATCGGTTGTTCGGTCGGGACGTGCGTCGGGTCGGATTCGGGAACGGTCCAATCGTCCCCGTTCGGTTGGGGGGTCAACACTGACTCCATCGGTAATACGGAAATACGGGTGGCGTTGTTACGCCGTGTGTGGGTATTATACCGCGCGTATCGTAATTCGCGGAGTGCCGGATTGTCTACGGGACTTGCCGCGGGCGGGGCGGCCCATCACGCCGGCGGTAACCGCACCACTTCCGGCTCCGGGCACGATTCCAGTTGCGTGTTCGCGATGAACAGGCACCCGGCGCTCGGGCACTTCGCCCGCATGTCGGCCGGCATCCCCTCGGTCGCGGTCGTGAGCAGCAGCTTCACGCCGTCGGGGCGCTTGACGAGTAGCGGGCACGTCACCCGCGGCGAACCGGGCGTGGTCCATTCCTCCAGCGCAGCGCCTGTCTCCAGATCGTAGCGCACCGCCCGGCCCGCTTCGACCGGATCGGGGTTGTAGAACGCGACGATCACCGACCCGTCGCCGCAGTCGCACATCCCGTCGGGGAACCCCGGCTCGTTCGACAAATCGAGGGCGGTCCCGTCGGGCGTCGCGGTGCGGGCGGCAACATCGAGCCGGTAGCGCACGACCTTCCGCGTCGGGGTGTCGATGTCGTAGAGGATCAGCCCGCGGGCGTCGGTTGCGAACACCTTGCCGTTCGAGCACACCTGCTTGTCCGCGAGTACCGAAATGCGGTTGTCATCGACGGTGAAGAGGTAGAGTTGTGCGAGTTTCGCCCCCGCGTCGAACTTCGTGTCCTTCGAGCCGAAGACGACGGCTTTCCCCCCGGGCACGACCTCCCCGTCGTTGATGATGGTTCGCTCGTTGTCGTCGGGGATCGCCGCGAGCGGTTCGGACCACACGCCCTCCGCGAGGTCCACGAGCCGCAGTTCCTTATCGACCCCGACCAGCGCCTGGTCCTCTTCCGCGAGCGGGATGAGGAACCCCGGGCGCGCGGGATAGCCCACTCCCGAGTCGAGGCTCCCGTCGGTATCGGGGAAGTGGATGTGGAGTTCGCCCTCGGTGGCGTCCGGGTCGAGTTGGATGTTGACCCACACGAGCGCGGGCCGCCCCTGGATCGTCATCCACCGCGGCCCCTCGGGCAGGAACCGGTCGGCCTCTTCGGTGAAGTCGATGTAAACGCGGGCTTCGGTGGTGCGCATCGTGGTTGTCCTCGGTCGATTCGCGTAGCCTATTCGCTAACAGTATCTCCCACCGGCCGGCGCGGTGTAGAAATGCGGAGTGTTGGTTGATTCGCTTGCGTTCTTCAGCCCGAAGGGCTGGGACAACGTAGCCCGGGGCAACGCCCCGGGTACAGGGCGAGGAATGTCTTGCAGCCTGAAGGGCTGCGACAGAAGTTGTCCCAGGCCTTCAGCCCGGAAGACAAGCACTTCACCTTCCCGGGGCGTTGCTCCGGGCTATGTTGTCCCGGCCCTTCGGGCCGAAAACCAACACCTCCGCATTTCTGCGCCACCGGCCGGCTGACACCGGCCGTTCGCCAGGAACCGTCATGTTGCAGGGCAAGTCCGCGCTCATCACCGGCAGCAGTCAGGGCATCGGCCTGGGCGTCGCACAGGCGTTCGCCGCTTGCGGGGCGAAGGTCGTCGTCACGTCCGAGAAGCCGCTCGACAAGTGCCCCGATGTGATGCGCCTGCTCAGCGACTACGAACACACGCGGTACGTGCAAACCGACCTGCTCGCCGACGGCGAACCGGAGCGACTCGTTGCCGAAGCGTGGGGCGCGTTCGGCGGGATCGACGTGCTGGTGAACAACCTCGGCACCTACAAGGAGCCGCCGCTCGACCAGATCACGCGCGAGCACTTCGACTTCATCTTCCGCTTGAATGTCTGGGTGCCAGTGGCGATCACGCGCGAGGTGGTGCGGCGCGCGCGGGCTGCGCGGCGCGGGGGCCGCATCCTGTTCAGTACGTCGCTGAACGCGACCCGCTCCGAGCCGCTGCACACGCTCTACGACGCCAGCAAGGGCGCGGTGAACGCGCTGACGCGGCAGCTCGCGGTGGAGTTGGCTCCGCACGGGTTCACGACGGCCGCGGTCGCCCCGGGGCTGGTCGAAACGCCGCTCACCGACTTCGGGCTGAAGTCGGCCCCCGCGGAGCGCGAAGCGGTGATTCAGCAGATCCCGATCCGCAAAATCGCGACGGTCGAGGACGTGGCGTGGTGGTACGTGTTCCTGGCGTCGGACCGCGCGAGCTACAGCACCGGGTGCGTCTTCACCGTGGACGGCGGCCTCGACGCGCAGCAGATGGCGATGAGGCCGGTGACGGACGCGGAGAAACATTAGGCGAACGGCCGGTGTGAGCCGGCCGGTGATTGGCGCTGCAAACCACCGGCCGGCTGACACCGGCCGTTCGCCTATTTCGTTCGGTACTTCGGCTTCTCGCCCGGTGGCTGGC
>CAZBXY010000593.1:0-2730 GCA_964495365.1 uncultured Frigoriglobus sp.
ACCGATGACCAACTGCAACGGCCAGAAACTGTTCAGAAGGCTGAAGGGTTACGAAATACTCTGTTCTGAAAACACTGAATTCTCTTCTGTGTTCTTTGTGTTCTTTGTGTTCTTTGTGTTCTTTGTGCCTTTGTGGTTAATTGCCTTTTGGTTTTGTCTCTATCGTGTCTTTATCTGCGTTCATCGTGCGGCTCACTCTGGAGTCTTCCCATGACCACGCGTCGCGACTTCCTCAAGACGGCCTCGCTGCTGGGCTTCGGGGCCACCGTGCCCGGGTTCCTCGCCCGCACCGCGCTCGCGGCGCAGCCGGCCAAGAACGACACCGTACTCGTCGTCGTCGAACTCACCGGCGGCAACGACGGCATCAACACCGTCATCCCTTACGCCGACGACCTGTACCACAAGGCCCGGCCCACGCTCCGCCAGACCAAGCAACAGGTGATCAAGCTCGACGATCACGTCGGGCTGCACTCCGGCATGGGCGGGCTGCGGCAACTGTGGGAGGGCGGGCAGCTCGCGGTCGTGCAGGGTGTGGGCTACCCGAACCCGGACCGATCGCACTTTGAATCGATGGACATCTGGCACATGGCCGACCCGCGGCGCGAACTAAAGACCGGCTGGCTCGGGCGTGCGACGGTGAGCATGGACCAGCGCGGCGGGGGCGTCCCCATCTTGCACGTGGGCCAGGGGAAGGCGCCTCTCGCGGCGGCCGGCGCCCCGGGCAGCGGGGCCGTTTCTCTCGGCGACAAGAACGCCTTCAAGCTCGACTTCGGCCGCGCGACCGACCGCGAAGAGGCCCGGCGCAAGTTGCTCGAAGACGTGGCCGGATCACCGCCGAGCGACGACTCCGACCTGCTCTCGTTCGTGCAACGGCGCCAGGTGCAGACGCTGACCGCCGTCGAGAACCTGCGGGCACTCCTCGAAGGGCCGAACGCGGTGCGGGCGTTCGGGGCCGGCCTGACGCAGAAGTTCCAGCTCATCGCCGGGCTGATCGCGAAGGGCTTCGGCACCCGCGTCTTCTACGTCTCGCTCGACGGGTTCGACACGCACGCCAACCAGGCCCCCGCGCACCAGCAGCTCCTGAGCGAGCTGGCCAACGGGATCGGCGAGTTCTTCCGCGAGCTGAAGGAGACCGGCGACGCGGAGCGGGTGCGAGTGATGACGTTCTCGGAGTTCGGCCGCCGGGTGAACGAGAACGGCAGCCGCGGGACCGACCACGGCGCCGCGTCGTGCCTGTTCGTGGCCGGCCCGTCGGTGAAGGGCGGCGTGGTGGGCAAGCACCCGAGCCTGTCGGACCTGGAACAGGACGACCTGAAGTACCACACCGACTTCCGCCGCGTGTACGCGACGCTGCTCGACGGTTGGCTCGGCTGCGACAGCAAGGGCGTTCTGGGCGCGAAGTGGGACCACGTGAAGGAACTGGAACCGAAGGCGTGACACGCGCGGAACTGTTGCGAATGAGCTTTTCAGCACTTCGGAATAGAGCCGCGACCGGGAGGGAGCGGGCCGACCACCTTCGCGCTAAGGTGTCTGGCCCGCTCCCTCCCGGTCGCGGCTCTATTCGACTCGTTGAGAGTTATTACGATTCGCCCAGCAACACGCGAAGCACCCACACGCCGTCAATATCGGGGTCACCGGTGCGGCACGAGTCGAGCAGGTCCGCGTTGTCGCAGCCCGCTTCTTGAAGTGCGTCCGCGAGGATCGGAAAGGTGTCAGTCTGCCCGCGGTCGCGGATCGCAAGCGCGAGGTCGCGCGCGGTGTGGTTGTTGGAGGCGAGCCAGAGGGCTACGTCGGGTGCGGCGGGTCGCTGCTTGTGAACCAAGAAATCGCGCACGTACCACATTGGGTTCGGCTCGACCGAATTGGGCTTATAGACGGGCGGAAATTCCGGTTGTTCGTCTTCTTCCTCCGGATGTCTGTGGTGCTGATCGACCCACCGCAACCACCCGTCGAAGGATGCCGCAATTGCGACGACATCGCCCTCGCGCCCGATGTCGTAAATGCGGCATTCATTGAGTCGGCGATCGGTAATCTCTTGCGGATGAAACACAAAGGTGTGGTACGAACCGTCCACCGTGAACACAACGGCCTCTTCGAACAAGCCCGCAGGAGCGGGGCTGTTGCTGGACCGGTCGAGTGATTGGAAGTAGCCGGTTGCTCCTGTTACCGACAACCACCAGTGCTCCTCCGATTGGTTCTGACGGTGGGGTAGTGGCAGAACGTCAAGCATTTCGAGTACGCCACCAAGCCCGAACACTTCGGCGAACGCACGGTAGCTCGCGGGGAACTTAAAGCTCAACTCCTCCTCAGCAGCGTCGAGACCCGTAGCGGTCGGTTTGGGTGGGTAGATGACTTCTGGGAAATTGATCGACAGAATGCGACCAAACACTGCGTCCCACGGCTGTGCTTTCTTCCGCTTCGCCACGGTTCGTCCTCGCCATCTTCGCCAGTTCCAGCAGCTTCACCGCGGCCTCGACTGGCCGTCCTACGAAACGGCCTCCTTGATGACCTTGCCGAACACGTCGGTGAGGCGGAAGTCGCGGCCTGCGTGGCGGTACGTCAGCTTCTCGTGGTCGAAGCCGAGCTGGTTGAGGATCGTCGCCTGAACGTCGTGAACGTGAACCCCGCCTTCGGCCGGGTGGAAGCCGAGATCGTCCGTCTTGCCGAGCGTCACGCCGGGCTTGATCCCGCCGCCGGCCATCCAGCTCGTGTACGCCTGCGGGTGGTGAT
>CAZBXY010000594.1:0-2721 GCA_964495365.1 uncultured Frigoriglobus sp.
CCTACGACGGCAACGGGAACATGACCGGCGACGAGACCGGCAAGCAGTTCGTCTATGATGCGTGGAACCGGTTGATGACGGTGAAGAACAGCGGCGGCACCACGCTCAAGACCTACGCTTACGACGGGCTTTCCCGGCGGGCGAGCGAGACCGCCAGCGGCACCACCACGGACCTGTACTACTCGGCCGCCTGGCAGGTGCTCACCGAGAAGGTCGGCAGCAGCACGACCCGGCGCTACGTGTGGAGTCCGGTGTACGTGGACGCGATGGTGCTCCGCGACCGCGACACCGACGCCAACGGGAGCCTGGATGAAAGGCTGTGGGCCCAGCAGGATGCTAACTGGAACGTGACGGCGCTCGTCAACGGTAGCGGCACCGTGGTCGAGCGGTTCGCCTATGATGCGTATGGCGTGGCGACGATCTACGACGCCAGCTACACGGTGCGGGCGAGTAGCAGCTACGCTTGGACGCAAGGTTTCCAGGGGATGTTCTTCGACGCCACCAGCGGCACCAACAAGTCTCGTGGGCGAACGGATTACTCGCCGACGCTGGGCCGGTGGACGAGCCTTGACCCGAGCGGGCTGGAACCGGACGTGAATGCCTACCGATTCGTCGAGAACGACCCGACGAACAGCGTCGATCCGACAGGACTAGAGCCCGACAACGGGAAGGGGCCAAGTCGTAGTGAGACCGAGAGATTGAATAGCAATGCAATCGGTGGGACTGGCGCAGAATTTCGTGATAAGCACCCCCCCGCTCCTCGCCGAATTCTCCCTCCCCCACCACATGTGCCGACGGTCGTGTCCGGGATCAGCGAACAGGAGTGGCAGAGCAGGCACGGACGGCCCGATCCACGTGACAATAAAATACGGTGGTATCTGGACAAGGTCTTCATCCCGTGGGCCGTGAATAAGATCGAAATGATACTCGTCGCACTTCCAATCAAGGGCCGGGTTCCAGTCAAAGGAGTGCCTCCAGATGCCCCACTTTTCCGCCCGATTGCCCCGGCAGAGTGGCTGTTTAAAGAAACGTTCACTCTGGCCAAAATACGAGAAGCCCGAATGAGCGGGAAATTTCTCTTCGTTGTCGTTCCAGATAAAGCCGCCCCGAACGGGATGCGTCTGGTCCTCGGGGACGCCGCTCATGGAGTCCATCCTGGCTTGGCCAACAATGGACCAGTCTACGCAGCCGGTGAAGTGCGATTCGTGGATGGGAAGATTGTTCAGCTCACTGACAAGTCTGGTCATTATCTCAAGGGTTTGCCAGAGCAGCCATCGGTCAAGAAAATCGTTGAGGAAATGTTCGGTTTCAGGATGGAACACTACGTCGGCAAATAGTTTCCAAAACCATCTGTCGCCATGCCCCGAGAAACTGTCAGGAGTACGATAATTTATGACTCCAGATAATCCACTTTACGAATTTGATCGAAAAATGGCACAGGCTTTCATGATTCGGGATTCTACTCCTGATACGAAGCAAGTGGAACCAACACTTGTGGAGATTCTCGACTGGATTCGAGGCCACGCTAATCTCCGCGACAAGATTGTCCAACGTCTCATCGAGTTGCTCGAATCTGGAAGCCTCGAATCTGGAAGCTGTGTGTACCACGTAATCATCGAATTTCTGATGCACGAACTGCGATGGCCAGAAATACATTCAGCAGTGCTATCATTGGCGTCTAAGCCACAGAATGATTTAGTTACTTATTGGCTTGATTGTATACTCTCTGCCTATACCGATGATTGGCGATCCCAATCTGGAATCATTTATCGGTACTATTCGTAGTCGTACGGTTGCGGTAGGGACCGGGATTGCTCCCGGCTCCCCGCACAGATCCCTACGCGCCCGGTCGATCACGTAGTTGACGTGTGAGCTATTCTCGGGTTTGGTTTCTTCACCACCCGAGGATGCTCCGATGAACGAACCCGCTGCCTCCCTTGACATGACTGACCCGCCCGGTAAACCCAGACTTTCTTCGCATTCTTCGCATTCTTCGCATGCTCGCCCACCCAATCCGTTCGAGTTCCCTCGGCCGCCCCGTACGGAGCCACCAGCGATAACCTGACGGCGACGACAAGACAGTGGGTTACACCTACAGCGGGGCCGGGATGATTGCGCTGTCCGCGTACCTGACGGGCGGCGGGGTGCAGGAGACGCGGTGGCTGTTCAACGTCAACCAGGCCGGGGGCAGCGCGATCGACTCGAAGGACATCGTGGGCACGATCCAGTGGCCCGACGAGACCAACGGGCTGGCCTCCAGCGGACAGCAGGAGACGCTCACGGTCAACGCGCTGGGACAGACCCTCACCGTGAGCGACCGCAATGGGTCCGTCCACACGCTCACCTACGATGTGCTGGGCCGGGTGGTCAGTGACACGGTGACGACGCTGGGCAGCGGGGTGGACGGGAGCGTGCGGATCGAGACCGCCTACGACGGGCAGGGCAACGCCTACCTCGTCACCAGTTACAACGCGGCCTCGGGCGGGAGCGTGGTCAACCAGGTCCAGCGGGCCTTCAACGGGCTGGGCCAACTCATCACCGAGTACCAGGAACACGCCGGCAGCGTCAACACCTCCACATCCCAGAAGGTGCAGTACGCCTACAGCGAGATGCCCTCCGGGGCCAACCACTCGCGGCTCACCTCGGTGACGTACCCCGACGGTTATGTGTTGACGAGCAACTATTCGAGCGGGTTGAATAGCAGTATCAGCCGGCTCTCCT
>CAZBXY010000595.1:0-2716 GCA_964495365.1 uncultured Frigoriglobus sp.
GACCTCAAGCCCGGCAACATCATGATCGGGAACTTCGGCGAGGTACTCGTTCTGGACTGGGGGCTGGCCAAGTCAAGGGACCGGGCGCAGGAGACGGGGAACAGGAACCAGGAGACCGGAGGCAGGAAGCCGGAAGCAGAAAGCACGAATCCGTTAGCCGCGAGCCGAAGGCGAGCGTCGGCGGGAGCGTGTGCCTTCGACGAGACCACAATCGGCCAGGTGAAGGGCACGCCGGCGTACATGGCCCCCGAACAGGCGCGCGGGGAAGAGGTCGATCCGCGGGCGGACGTGTTCGCGCTCGGTGGGATCCTCGCCGTGATCCTGACGGGCAACCCGCCGTTTACCGGCGATACCGCGCTCGATACCGTGCTCATGGCCGGGCAGGCCGAACTGGAAGAATGCTTCGCCGACCTGGACGAGTGCGGAGCGGACCCCGAGCTGGTCGCGATCGCCCGGAAGTGTCTCGCGCCCGGCGCGGCCGATCGGTACACCAACGGCGAAGAGATCGCGGGGGCGGTCGCGGCGTACCGAACCGGCGTGGAGGAGCGATTGCGGGCCGCCGAGCGCGACCGGGCCGCGGCCGAGGTGCGGGCCGCCGAGCAGCGCAAGCGCCGCAAGGTCCAACTGGCGCTGGCCGCCTGCGTGCTCCTGCTCGTGGCCGGGGGGGCCGGGTTCGCGTGGTGGACCGACCACAAGACCGCCAAGCTGAAACTGGCCGACGAGCGCACGGCGGCCGAGCGCAAGGCGACCGCGGCGCGCCAGGCCGCCGACGCGCGCCAGGGCGTGGCAACGAACCTGGCGCTCGCGGCCGACCTGCGCCGGCAGTACCGGTTCAAGCCGGCCGAAGCGGCCCTGGCCCAGGCGGCGAAACTGGCGGCCGGCGCGCCGGAGCTCGCCGCCGAGATCCGGCAGGCCCAGGCCGATCTGGCGTTCGTGGTCCGGCTCGACGACATCCGCTACCGCAAGCGGGTGTGGATCGGCGAACCGGGCGGCAAGGGGCGGTTCGACACCGAGTCCGTATCGGGCAACTACGCCCGGGCGTTCCTCGAGCGCCAGTTGAACCTGTCGGCACTGGCCCCGGCCGCGGCGGCCCGGCGGATCGCCGATTCCCCGATCAAGGCCGAACTGGTCGCGGCCCTGGACGACTGGGCGCTGTACGAAAAGGACACCGTTCTGCGCGACCGACTGTTGGAGGTCGCCCGGCGGGCCGCGCCGCACCCGTGGACCGACCGGCTCCGCGACCCGGCCCTCTGGGACGACGGCGCGCCCGGCACCAATCAGGCGCCGATCCGCGTCCACGAGTCCGGCATCCCGATCCTGAACGACCGGCAGGAACTGGTGCTGAAGTTCTCGTCCGAGCCGATCCCGGCGGACGTGCCGCCGCCGGCGATCGTCGTCCTGGTCGAATTGATGCAGCGGGCCGGGATCGGCGCGGTCGCGATCCTCACTGAGGCCCGCGCCAGGCACCCGTCGGACTTCGAACTGGCGTTCACACTGGGTCAGCACCTCGAGAAGCGCCAGACCGACCGGATCGGGCCGTTCGAGGCGGCCCGTGCGATCCGCCCGGACATGTACGCCGTGTGGATCAACCTGGGCAACGCGATGGGGGCCACCGGCGACAACACCGGCTCGACCGCGGCGTTCCGCGAGGCCGTCCGGCTCAACCCGAACATCGCGCAGGCCCGGTTCTGCCTGGGCAACGCGCTGCTCCGCTCGGCCCTCTGGGCGGAAGCCGCCGCGGCGTTCCGCGAGGCCATCCGGCTCGACCCGCAGTACATGCAGGCACACAGCAACCTGGGCCACGCGCTGTTCGGCGCTGGCCAGCTCGACGAGGCGCTGGAGGCGTTCGCCGCCGCCCACAAGCTCGCCCCGAACGAGGCGATCGTGCTCCACGGGCTGACCCGCGTGCTCATCGCCAAGAAGGACTGGGAGAACGCGATCCGGGCGTGTCGGGCGGCGATCGCCAGCGACCCCAAGGACGCCGAGGCCTACGACCTGCTCGGCACCGCGCTGGACGGCGCCGGGCGCCCGCAGGAGGCCGCGGAGGCGTGGCAGAAGGCCCGCGACCTCGATCCGAAGCTGGCCCAGTCGCAGACCCGCCGGGCCGACGCGCTCCGCGACCGGGGCCGGACCGACGAGGCCATCACCGCCTACCGCGAGGCGCTCAAGACCGACCCGACCGACTACTTCGCCCACTACGGCCTGGGCCAACTGCTCAGCGAGAAGGGCGACCACCCCGGCGCGATCGCGGCCCACCGGGAGGCGGTCCGGCTCTCCCCGAAGACCGCGAAACTGTACCACGGCCTCGGCGTCGCGCTGAAGCGGAGCGGCGACCTGAAAGGGGCGCTGACCGCGTACCTGGAGGCGGTGAAACTCGACCCACACCTCGGGGAAACGTACGCCAACCTCGGCCTCTTGTTCCGCGAGATGAAGGACTACGACAACGCGATCGCGTCGTACCAGAACGCGATCCGGTTCCGACCGACCCGGGAAACGCACCACGGACTGGGCGGGGTCCTGCACCTCAAGGGCGATTTCCCCGCCGCCGCCGCGGCGTTCCGCGAGGCGCTCAAGCTCGACCCCACTTGGGACGAGGGGCACAACGGGCTGTGCCTGGCGCTGCGGTGCGCGGGCGACATCCCCGGGGCGATCGCGGCCGGACAGACCGCGGTCAAGCTGAACCCCAAGAACGGCGACGCGTACTTCAACCTCGGGG
>CAZBXY010000596.1:0-2696 GCA_964495365.1 uncultured Frigoriglobus sp.
CATGGCGACGCTGGTTCTCGCCGACCCGCCGGCCGCGGCGCCGGCGACCGACCTCGACAAGCTCCAGGGCTACTGGAAGCCGCTCCAGTGCGAACTGGAGGGCAAGGGCCAGATGCCGGCCGACCTGATGAAGCAGATCACGGTGGTTTTCGACAAGAACGAGTACCACCTGTACTTCAAGGACTCGAAGCTGGACAAGGACAACAAGCCGATCATCCTCCGGCTGGCCCTGGCGAACGTTAGCCTCGATTCGTCCACGAAGTCGATCACCTTCGAGTTCGCCGACGGCCAACTGAAGGGGAAGAAGAGCCACGGCATCTACGAACTGGCGGGCAACCAACTGAAGCTGTGCTACGGCCCGATCGACAAGCCGAAGCCGACCAAGTTCGAGTCGCCCGCCGGCAGCGGGTACTTCCTGGAAACGTGGGCCCGGCAACAGAAGTGACGAACAGTGGTTAGTGTCAGTGGCTCGTGGTTAGTGAAAGACAGAAGGTCGGAGTCCGAGTGATTCTGCCTTCTGTCTTTCACTAACCACGAGCCACTGACACTAACCACTGACGCAGCGTAGAATTCCTTTCCGCGAACCCGCCACCCGGGCGGCGTGTCCAGCGGGTATGGTCACCCTCGACGTAGAAAGCGCGCCGGCCGCCGTCATGGACGCTCACACCCTCGACCTGCTCGGCTTCGATAAACTGCGCGAACTGCTCTCAGGCTACACCGCGTCGTCGCTCGGCCGCGACCTCGCGCGTCAGATCGAACCGTCGAGTGACGCATCCGTCGTGCGCAAAGAGATCGCACTCGTCACGGAAATGGTGACGGCACTCGGATTGAACCAGGCGCCGCCGTTTAGCGGGCTACACGATGTCAGATTGATCGCCCGGCGGGCCGCGATCGGCACCATGCTCACCGCGGAGCAGCTCATCGAGGTCGCGGAAGCCCTCAACTGCACCGGGGCAATGTACCGCTACCGGATGCGCCTCGCAGAACACCTCTCCGGTCTAATAGACCACCTCTCCGGCATCGAAGACCTCGGCACCGTCGGCAAGTCCATCGGTGGGTGCATCGACGCTCGCGGGCACGTTCTGGACATGGCCAGCCGCGACCTCGCCGCCGTGCGCCAGAAGCTCTACGACCTCGACGAAAAAGTGAAGGCCGAGATTCGCAGGCTCTTGCGCGACCCGGAACTGAGGAAGGTGCTGAGCTACCCGAACGCGACCGTTCACGGCGATCACTACGTGCTCCCGGTGTCGGTGAACTACCGGCACAAGGTGCCCGGTGTGGTGCATCGCGTGAGTGGCACCGGCGAAACGCTGTTCGTCGAACCCGCCGCCGTCGCCGGGCTGAGCGCCGAGCGCGTTCAGTTGAAGGCGGACGAGGACCGCGAGGTGAAACGCGTCCTGCGGCGCCTCAGCGGCGAGGTCGGGCGCGTCGCGAAACCGCTCGTATACGCGCTCGACGTGATCGCAAAACTCGACCTGATCTGCGCGAAGGCCCGCTACTCCCGCGACTTCGACATGTACCCGCCCGACGTGAACACCGAGGGCCGGCTCTGGTTGCGTAACGCGAGACACCCGTTACTTGAAAGCCTGTTTCGTTCCGAAACAGGCAAAATCGAAATCTCAAATCCCAAATCCGAAACAGAGCCACCTCCCGAGCCGCGAAAGGTCGTTCCAATCGATATTCGACTCGGTATTGGATTCAACCTATTGGTCATTACGGGACCGAACACGGGCGGCAAAACGGTCACGCTGAAAACGACGGGCTTGCTCTGTCTGATGGCGCAGTGCGGAATGCACGTCCCCGCCGGCGAAGGAAGTCTGGTCCCGGTGTTCCGGCACATCCTCTCGGACATCGGCGACGAACAGAGCCTCGAACAGTCGCTCAGCACCTTCAGCTCGCACATCACGCGCATCAGTTCCATCTTCAAAGTCGCGGACGACCAGAGCTTGATCCTGCTCGACGAACTCGGCGCCGGGACCGATCCGACCGAAGGGGCGGCGCTCGGCCGGGCGATCCTCGATCAGCTCGATCAGATCGGCTGTCGCGCGATCGTGACAACGCACCTCGGTGACCTGAAGACGTATGCGTTCAACAACGACCGGGCCGAGAACGGCGCGGTCGAGTTCGATGTGGAAACGATGCGGCCCACGTACCGGCTGCACATCGGCCAGTTCGGGATGAGTAACGCGCTGAAGATCGCCCGGCGGCTGAAGCTGCCCAAGGAGCTTCTGAAGAAGGCCCACCGCTACCTCAAGAAGCGGAAGGGCAAGAGCGGCGAACTCGCCCGCCTCCAAGAATTGCGCCTGGAGGCCGAACAGGCAAAGGTGGAGGCGCTCGCGGCGCGGCACGAAGCGGACCGCGAGAAGGTGGCCCTCGAACAGGAGCGCGGCGCTCTCGCGCGGGAGGCCGCCGAGAGGGTCGCGCTGAACGAACTGCGCGCGACTCTCAAACCCGGCACCCCGGTGACGGTGCAGCGGTTCGGGTCGGTCGGCAAGGTCGTGAAGGTGGACGCGAAGAAGCAGACTGTGACCGTCAGTGTCGGTATCGGGCAGTGGGAAGTCCCTTTTGAAGAGATTTTCCCCGCGTGACGTTGGATTCCGTCGTTTCGCGCCAGGCCGGGATGGTATGGCGTTTGTGCCCGCGTTTTGACCCCGCAGGGGTCGGATAATTTAGCCCAGGGCAACGCCCTGGGTAAC
>CAZBXY010000597.1:0-2688 GCA_964495365.1 uncultured Frigoriglobus sp.
ACCGATGACCAACTGCAACGGCCAGAAACTGTTCAGAAGGCTGAAGGGTTACTCTGCGGGAACTATGGCCACATCAATTTTAGGGCTGGACATCGGCGGGGCGAACCTGAAGGCCGCGACTGCGGACAAGCGCGCGGTTTCGGTCCCGTTCCCATTATGGAAGCAACCGGACAAGTTGCCGGGCGCTCTCGCGGAATTAGTGGGGAAGTTTCCCGACGCGGAGGAACTCGCCGTCACTATGACCGGCGAGCTGTGCGACTGCTTCGAGACGAAACGTGATGGTGTTCATGCGATCATAAAAGCCGTGCGCGGCGCGAGCGCCGGCCGACCGATTCGCGTCTGGAGCACCGACGGTGTGTTCCTCAATTCGGAGGAGGCGAAGGAGAATCACATGAAGGTCGCCGCGGCGAACTGGCACGCGCTGGCGACCTTCGCCGGGCGGCACTTCCCCGAAGGGCCGGGCGTACTGATGGACGTAGGCTCGACTACGACGGACGTGATTCCGTTCTTAGACGGCAAACCCATCTTCCGCGGGATGACCGACCCCACGCGGCTTCGTAGCAAGGAACTCGTGTACACAGGCGTGTGGCGAACGCCCGTCTGCGCCACGACGACAAGCACCGTCGCACGCGAACTGTTCGCCACCACCGGAGACATTTACCTCGTTCTGGGCATGGTGCCTGAATCGCCGAACTGTTCGGACACGGCTGACGGCCGCCCGGCGACGCGGCAATACGCATTCGATCGCCTCTGCCGGATGCTGTGCGGTGATCGCGAAACCGTTACTCCAGAGGAGGTCGAGCAACTCGCCAACGATGTCGTCACGGTTCAGTGCTGGGGGCTTAGCGGGGCGTTCCAGGCAACGTGGTCGGCGTTCCCGGCCAAGCACGAACATCGGAAGCGAACCATCCTCGCGAGCGGGTCGGGCGAGTTCTTGGTTCACCGCATCATGCTGGGGCGCGACGACTGTAAGGAAGTGTTGTCGCTGTCGGAACTCTTGAGTCCCGCCGTCTCCGCGTGCGCGCCGGCGTATGCGGTCGCGGTGCTGGCGACGGAGCGCCGCAAATGATCGTCGTGAAGGTCGGCGGGAGCCTGTTCGACCACCCGGCGCTCGGGCCGGGGTTGCGGGCGTTCGTCGAATCACTCTCGGCAGAGGTGCTGCTCGTGCCCGGGGGCGGGCCGGTCGCGGACGCGGTGCGCGAACTCGATCGCGCGCATGGGCTGGGCGAAGAAGCCGCGCACTGGCTCGCGCTGCGGGCGCTGGGGGTTACGAAGGCGTTGCTAGAGGCGCTGATGGCAGAACCTAACCCCCCAACCCCCTTCCCTGAGAAGGAAGGGGGGGTAAGAGAGCTTAACGGCGCGCAGTCGCCTTCTGTCTTCTGTCTTTCTCCCCCTTCCTTCTCAGGGAAGGGGGTTGGGGGGTTAGGTTCTTCGCACCTCCTCGACCCCTTCACCTTCGCCCGCGAGGACGAATCGCGTCACGGGGCGCTCCCGCACACCTGGAGCGTCACCACCGACTCCATCGCGGCGCGTGCCGCGGTCGTCTTTCGCGCACAGCAGCTCGTTCTGCTCAAATCCGTCGATGTTCCGCACGGTACGCCGTGGGAAACCGCCGCCGCGAACGGCTGGGTGGACGCACACTTCCCTCAGATTGCCCCGACACTCGCTTGCCCGATCGAGGTTGTGAACTTCCGGCGTTACCTCTCCTCTCGCGCCTGACCTGAAGGCGTGTTCTATGCTTGGCGCGAAACCTTTTCGCACGGGGAATTCGCGCGCCATGCGGTTCATCATCGCCAACGAGTTCTACCAGCAGATGATCGCGATCCCGGACCACACCCCGGATTGCTACGTCCGGCCGGGCGAGTACCTCCACCACATGTACATCGACGGCGTCAAGTACGCGGTCGCGCCCGCGGTGCTCGATTGCCTCGCGCAAGCTGAAGCCAAGAACGATCAAGAAGCGATCGCCCACCTGCGGTTGCACAAACTGCACTATGAGGCGCTGCTCGCCGACGCCGAGCGCACCGGCACGCTCACCGCCGACGTGACGCTGCTCGGCGACGCCCCGCCCAGCGACGAAGAGGCCATCCCGGTCGCCGGCAACGCCTACGTGCCCCGCGTCCCCACTCGCTGGGAAGACCTCGGCCTCGAACTGCCGTTCCTGTTCGACCTGGCGCTCCGCTGCATCTACAACCGCGGGCAGATTACCGGGGGCGAGCTGGCCAACGCGATGGCCGTCCCGTTCGCGGTCGTCAACCCGGTGTTCCAGGCGATGCGCAAGCAGTCGCTCATCGACATCGTGGCCCAGCGCGGCAACAGCGGCGACGCCAGTTTCGTCTACGCGATCAAACCGCCCAAGGGCGAGGACGCGCTGCGCGACGCGCTCGACAAGACCAACTACGTCGGCCCGGCCCCGGTGCCGTTCGCGGACTACGTCGAGTCCGTGATGGCACAAACCATTAAGCGCCTGGTGGTGACGCGGCGCAGCATCCGCCGGGCGTTCGAAGACCTCATCATCACCGACGAGTCGTTCAACGAGATCGGCCCGGCGATCAACTCGGCGCAGTCGATCTTCTTCTTCGGCTACCCCGGCAACGGCAAGACGAGCGTCGCGGAGCGGATCACGCGCCTCATGGGCGACGCGATCTTCGTGCCGCACGCGGTGGAGGCCAACGGCCAGATCATCAA
>CAZBXY010000598.1:0-236 GCA_964495365.1 uncultured Frigoriglobus sp.
CGCTTCGGAATCAAGCGCGAACGGCGAACGGCCGGTGTCAGCCGGCCGGTGCGACGACCCGCCCCGTCGGCCGAACCACCGCGCGAACCACGATCGGAACCAGTTCCACCAGCGCACGACGTGTATCCGAATCGGGAATCGCTTCGGAATCAAGCGCGATCAAGGCGAACGGCCTGGCATAGTAGGCCGGCCCATGTCCCTCCCCCACAACAGCCATATGAAGGAGGCTCGTCGGC
>CAZBXY010000598.1:246-2688 GCA_964495365.1 uncultured Frigoriglobus sp.
GAGCACGGCGAACGGCCGGTGTCAGCCGGCCGGTGTTCTGGAACTCGTACCCCCGGCCGGCTGACACCGGCCGTTCGCCAGTTCACTTGTTGTCGATCTGTTCCAGGCTCTTGAACGTCTTCCCCTCGACGTAGGCCAGGAACGCCCCGCCGCCGGTCGAGATGTGCGTCATCTTGTCCGCGTAGCCGAACTGCTCGACCGCCTCGGCCGTCTCGCCGCCCCCCACAACTGTGACGCCGGCGGAAGCGGACATCGCCTCCGCAATGAATTGCGTACCGCGCGCGAACGCGGCCTGCTCGAACCATCCGAGCGGGCCGTTCCAGATGATCGTCGCGGCCTCGGCGATCTTGAGTTTGAACAGTTCGATCGTCTTCGGGCCGATATCGACGCCCTCGAATCCCGCGGGGATCGGCCCCTCGCACACCTGCGTTTGCAGCAGATCGTCGGACCTCGCCGCGACGTAATCCACGGGCAAAGTGATCTTCGTGCCGACGTGCGCCAGGAGCAATTTCACCGCGGTGAGTTCCGCGTCATCGACCTTCGTCGCGCCGACGTCCACGCCCTGCGCCTTGAGGAACGTGTACGTCATCTTCCCGCCGACGAGCAGGTGATCGACCTTCAGGAGCAGTGCCGCGATGAACGCGAGCTTGTCGGACACCTTCGCCCCGCCCATGATCCCGAGTACGGGCTTCTTGGGGTTGCCCATCAGCCCTTCGATAACCTCCAGTTCACGGGCCACGAGCAACCCGACCGCGCGCGGCTTGCCGGCGGCCTTCAGCGCCGCGGGGACAGCCACCATGCTCGCGTCCTTGTCGTTATGACAGGTGCCGAAGGCGTCGTTGACGTAAGCGTCGCCCAGGCCAGCAATTGCGGCGGCAAACGCGGGGTCGTTCTTCTGCTCGCGCGGGTCGAACCGCAGGTTTTCGAGCAACAGCACCTCACCCGGCTTGAGCGCGCTCGCCGCGGCGCTCACCGCGGGGCCGACCACCTCGTTCGCGGCCTTCTTCACCGGCACTTTGAGCAACTCGCTGAACTTTGCAGCGACCGCGTCCATCGTGAGGTTCTTGCGCTCGTCGGCGGTGGCCTTTTCGGGCCGCCCGAGGTGGCTCATCGCGATGACCGCGGCGCCCGCGTCGAGCAGGTGCCGGATCGTGGGCAGCGCGGCCCGGATGCGCCGGTCGTTCTTCACCGCCCCGGTCTTCTTGTCCAGCGGGACGTTGAAGTCCACGCGCACCAGCACCTTCTTGCCCTTCAGGTCGCCCAAATCCGAAAGCGTCTTCTTTGGCATCACCGTTCCCGCTTCTGGTTCTGTCTTCGCCCGCACCAACCACCGACCGACCGGAGTGTACCGAACAGTACCGATCAGGCACGTCGCTCCCGTTACCAGCACAAGCGCAATACTCGCGGCTCCTGCAAGCCCACCTCCGCGTTCTCCGGCCCAGATACTCAGCAGAGCGAGCGGCAGGCAGAACGTACCCACCAGGACCATTGCGCCGCTGAATACGGCTGCGACCATCAGTCCGTTCGCAAGCCGACCACGAAAGCTCGATCCACCGATTAACCCGAGCAAGAAGCCGAGCGCTGTCGCCCCACCCAGAACCATCAGCCCGATTCGCCAAACACCGAGCCAGAGGTCCAGGCCTGTAGGAGAAAGGGCTAACTCGGAGCCGGGTGTACTCCTCCGGTGCCCAGCCTCACTGCCCAGTACACCGCCGAGCAATACCAAGCCCAGCGGGTAGATTAGCCAAGTGTGCCGATCAAGCAGGGATTCGATGGTTCGAGTCATCCCCGTTCTACTTGGGGTCACCCCTTGCCCAGCATGAACTTCATCAGGTCCACGCAGCGGTTGCTGTAGCCCCACTCGTTGTCGTACCACGACACGAGCTTGAAGAACTTGCTGTTCAACTCGAGCCCGCTGCCGGCGTCGAAGATGCTCGACGCCGGGTCGTGGATGAAGTCGGTCGAGACCACGTCGTCCTCGGTGTAGACCAGCACGCCCTTGAGGTACGACTGGCTCGCCTTCTTCATCGCCTCACAGATTTCCTTGTAGCTCGTCGCCTTCGTCGTCTTGACGGTGAGGTCCACCACGGAGACCGTCGGCGTCGGGACGCGGAAGGCCATGCCGGTGAGTTTGCCCTTCACCTCCGGGCACACCAGCCCGACGGCCTTCGCGGCCCCGGTGGTGCTCGGGATGATGTTGATCGCCGCGGCGCGCCCGCCCTTCCAGTCCTTCTTCCCGCCCTGCCCGTCCACGGTCTTCTGCGTCGCGGTGTAGGCGTGAACGGTCGTCATGAGGCCCTCGTCGATGCCGAAGCCCTCCTTCAGCAGCACGTGAACGACCGGGGCGAGGCAGTTGGTGGTGCAGCTCGCGTTGGAGAGGATGTTGTGCTTCGCGGGGTCGTACTTGTCGTGGTTCACGCCCATCACGACCGTGATGTCTTC
>CAZBXY010000599.1:0-2684 GCA_964495365.1 uncultured Frigoriglobus sp.
CTCGACCGCCTCCAGCGGGATCGCGTACGTTTGGCCGCCGGCGCGAACCAGGAGCGCCCGCACGACCGCGAGCGTCATCGGCAGCCGGATCGTGAACGTCGTCCCGCGGCCCGCGGCCGACGCGACGGTCACCGTCCCCTTGAGTGCCTCGATGCGCGTCTTCACCACGTCCAGCCCGATCCCGCGGCCGGACAGTTCGGAAACCTCGTCGCGGGTGCTGAATCCCGGCCGGAACAGGTACTCGGCGACCTCTTCGTCACCCAGCGCGGCAACCGCTTCCTGGGTTGCCAGTCCGCGCGCGACGATCGCGGCGCGGACGGCCTGGTGATCGATCCCGCGGCCGTCGTCGGAGAGCACCAGAACGACATGACTGCCCTCGTGTGCGGCTTTCAGAGTCACAGTGCCGGTCGCGGGCTTGCCGAACGCCTGACGCACTTCCGGGGCCTCCAGCCCGTGATCGACCGCGTTCCGCAACAGGTGCAACAGCGGGTCGCCGAGCGCTTCGAGCACCGTCTTGTCCAGCCCGGTGCGCTCGCCCTCGACGACCAACTCGGCCCGCTTCTGTGCCGCGGAGGCCGCGGTCCGCACCGTGCGGTGCAGTTTCGTGAGTACGGTTTCCAGCGGCACCATCCGCAACTGCATGAGCTTGTCTTCAACCTGACTGGCGAGCCGCGCCTGCCGGGCCAGTTCGCCGTCCACCTCGCCGAGCAGGTGCCCGAACTCGCCGAACACCGTCTGAACGTCGGTCGTCGTTTCGGCGAGTTCGCGGGTGAGCAGGTGGAACTCGGTGTAGCGGTCGAATTCCAGGTCATCGAACCCGTCGTCGGCGCCCCCGCCGGCGGCCAAGAACCCCTCAGCGGTTCCGGTGCGGCTGCCGGCCAGCGCGCTGGCCTCGTAGCCCACTTCGAGCCGGTTGGAGACGCGCCCGAGGCGCTCCGCGGCGGGCCGCGATTCGCCCAACAGCCGCGCCAGGTGCGCGACCTTCTGCTCCAGCGCGGTGCGCGCGATGACCAGCTCGCCGACCAGCTTGGCGACGTCGTCGAGGCGCCCGATCGGCACCCGGACGTACCCGCCGACTTCTTCGCGCACCGGGGCCGGCACGCGGGCCGGGGCCGCGACCGCCGGGGCCACTTCCGGAACCGCCGGCGCGGTCTCGGTTTCTTCTGCGACTTCTTGCGGTTCCTCCGCGGTTTCATCGGCCGAAGGGCCGAGCAGCGCGGTGAGCCGGGCTTGAACTTCAACGAACTGTTCGGCCCGCGACTTGCCCTCGACCGCCTCGGCGATCAGGTCGGCTCCCGCGAGCAGCAGATCGACCTCCTCGAGAGTCGCAACGCGGTCGGTGTCGTGGTAGCAGTCGAGCAGGTCTTCCATCCGGTGCGCGAGCTGCGTCACCTGATCGAACCCGACCAGCCCGGCGGTGCCCTTCAGCGTGTGCGCGGCGCGGCGGATCGCGTCCCACCGGTCCTTGTTGGTCGGGTCGGTCCGCGCTTCCGGGAGCAACGTCGCCAGAACCCGCAAGTGCTCTTCAGACTCGATCCGAAACACCTCCAGCAGCTCCGGGGCCGCGGGCGTCCGTTCTTCGGGTGCCGGGGCCGGTTTCGGCTCTGCGCGGAGGGCGGAGAAGAAGTCGTCGGGCAGGGGAATGTCATCGCCCCGGGCCGCCCGGCTCGGCGGAGCGGGCGCGTCAAAATCGGGCAGTTCGAGGTCGGGCGTGGAGAACTCCGGTTCCGGCAGCGCCTCGGGTCGCGGTTCCGGTTCGGTGGCCCCGGCCGGTTCCTCGTCGGGCAGCCCGCGGAGCCGGCGCACGTGCCGGGTCGCCTCGGCCGCCAGTTCCGGCTGCGTGTCCGCGCCGGCCTCGACGCCCTCCAGGTACCGCTTGATGTACCCGACGGTCGTTTCCATCCCCGCGAACAGGTCCGGGGTCGCGTGGTCCGGCTCGTGGAGCAGCAGTTCGACCACCTCTTCGAGGTGGAACGCGATGTGGCTCAGTTCGGACAGCCCCACCATCGCGGACGCGCCCTTGATGGTGTGGACACACCGGTGCGGTTCTTCGAGCGCATCAGCGCGCGCGCGGTCGGCCCGGAACTCCGCGAACCCCGCTTCAATAGCCGGGATGTACGCGGTGGCTTCGGCCACGAACCCGAGAACGATGTCACGAGGGATTTGCGACACGGTCGTCTCCGCGAGGGTCAACCGGTACGGCGGTAAACCCAGGTGTCTTCGAGTCGAATCAGTTCCAGCCCGGGCGTCGGGATCCCGACCGCCTCGGCCGCCCCGAGGAACAGGTACCCGCCCGCAGTCAGCGCGCCGGCGAGCCGGCGCACGATCTCGGCCCGGCAATCGGCGCGGTAATAAATCAGCACGTTCTGACAGAAGATCACGTCTTGCGCCGGAACCGGCGGCCCGGTCAGCAGGTCGTGTTCCTCGAACCGAACCGCGGCCCGCACGTTCGGGGCGAGCCGGAACTCGGTCGTCCCGGCCGGTTCAAAGAACCGGCGCCGCACGACCTCCGGTACGTCGGTCAGCGCGTGCGGCTTGTACACTCCGGCCGCGGCCCGCGCCAGCGCGGTGCGGCTCACGTCCGTTCCGAGTACCTCGATCCGCCAGCCCGCCAGCGCCGGGTCGGCGAGGCAGGTGATCGCCAGTGAGTACGCCTCCTGCCCGGTGGAGCATCCGGCGCTCCA
>CAZBXY010000600.1:0-2663 GCA_964495365.1 uncultured Frigoriglobus sp.
ACGGCCTCGACCACGCCAGCGTCGGCCTGGCCCTGGCGCGGCCCCATCGCGCGGCCGCGCGCCTGGGCGCTCGGCCAGGGCGGTCCTGGACGGAGGACGCAGGTCGATTCAGCTCCGTCCAGGACCGCCCTGGCCGGCGAAAAGACCAACGGCTCGGGGGACGCAATCGCAAGCGACCTCACCCGCGGCGGAACACCGCAGGATGTTTGAGTCTCGGAGCCGGCCGCTTGGCTTCAACCGCCCGCGCTACTGCAGCGCGGGGAATCCCGATTCCGACGTTTGAAAGTTGTACGACGCCACCCGCCACCCGTCGGGAGCGTGGTACACGCCCATGATCCACACGATGCACCCGCGCGGGAACTTCTCCAGGTACGTGACCCGCACGAGCGTCGGGCTGGACGCGGACTCGCGACAGAACTCGAACTCGCTGCCCGCCCCGTAAGCCTGTGCAGCGCCCGCCCGCAGGTCGAACACGCCCTTGCGGAACTCGGCGAACTGCTCGTCGGTCATCTGCGCGAACGCGGGCCGCAGGTACTGCATGAACTCGTCGTTCTTCCCGTCCTTCAGCTTGCCGATCACCTCGTCGGCGAACTGCCGCGCCTCGCTCGGCGGCGCGGGTGGCGGCGCTTTGATCGGCGCCGGAAGCGCCCGCCCCAGTGCGAACGACAGGAGCGCGCCGAGGACTCCGCCCAACACTCCCGCGAGCAAAACAGGCTTCGTCACTCGTACCTCCACGCAAGCCCGTAGGTTCCAGCAGCGGTGTTCTTCGTTTTCAACCCGAAGGGCTGGGACAACGTAGCCCGGGGCAACGAAGACATTCTTGCTTCTTGACACTTCGGCCATCAACTTGCGAGGCTACGTTAATCAACTGCTAAACTTCTTGAACCAGTTGTCGAGCGTGCCGCCGGCGTCGCCGAAACCGAGCGCCTTGTTGCGAATCGCTTGCAGGTGCCGGCACGGCCCCTTCCGCAGCCCGCCCGTGTAGAAGTACGAACACCCGCACTTGCCCGCCACGATGCGGTCGTCGGCGTCGAGCGTCACCTCCGAACTCGATCGACCTTCGACAATGCCGACGACGTGGCGCTGGCCCTTCGCGTCGGTCTTGTCGGATGTAATGCGGCACTTCCAGCCGGTCATGTCGCGCGCGGCGACCGTCTCCTCGTTCTCCGGGCCGATCACTTCGGCCGAGAGCGTCACCGGCATCACCTGCCGCCACCGGTAGACGCCGTGCGGCAGGTCGTGAATCACTTGCCCCAGGAGCGCGAGCCGGTTCAGCCCCGCGGAGATCACCGGCGTCGAACTGCGCGTTTTCGTGGCCAGCGCGTCGAGCGTCCAGCTCGGGTTCTCCTTGAACGCCTCCGCGACGAGTCGCATCACGTCGTTACTCGGGGCCGCCGGCGGGGCGAGCTGGTCGATCGCGCTGCCCCCGCTGGTCCAGTCGTTCGCGGTCCAGCCGGAGAGACCCAGCGTCAGCTTCATCTCGCCCATCCGCGCGACCCAGAAGCTCGGCAACCCCGTGCCGAGCAGGTAGACATCACACCCGTCGAGAAGGGGCAGCAACCGGCCGAGTACGCGCAATCGATCGCGGCCCCAGGTGCGAACTATTTCCTTCTTCGCGCCGGGGTACGGGGTGTCGTGCAGCACGATTTCCTTGTTCCACGGCTCCAGCACGATCTTCACCGGTTGCCCCGGTGTTAGCTCGAACCGCACCGCGCGGGGCGACGCCTTCGCCTTGTGCTTCTTGAGGAACGCGACCAGCGAATACACGCCCTCGCGGCTCACCGGGACGCGGCGCATCGGAAGACTCATCGCACTTTGCAGCGACGAGAACCCGCGGAGCCACGATTGCGGGAGGTCGATCTTCTCCTCGCGGTACGCGCCCTCGTCGGCTGCTGTTTGCACCTCGAATCCAGAGGGGTCGATGCTGAACCGCGTCTCGCGGTAACTGCGAATGGTCTGGAAGTGCTCGTACAGGCGCCACGAGTAATCGACGTTCGTCGTGCCGAGCGCCACGTCGGTTTCCGCTTCAAACGCCTCGCGCTCGACGTTCAAACAGCCGTAACTACTCTCGTCAGCGCTGAAGCACTCGAAGAACAGCACGTCCGGCGAGACCGTGATGACGGGATCGCACGGCATCAGCAGCCGCCACAACTCCGGGTCTTCGCGCGAGAGCATGTTGCCGTACTTGCTGCGTGCGTCCCAGTACCGCTGCCGACACGTCTGGTACTTTCGCTCCAGTCCCGGCGGCATCGGCCGGTGCTTCTCCTTCTCCAGTTCGGCCCGCTTGAGCTTCACGGCCTCGCTACGAATCGCGTTCTCCCGTGCCGCTTCGGCCTTCTTCCAGGTTTCGTAAGCGGTCTTGTCCTTCGGTTTGAAGCGCAAATCGGAAATGACGACATCGTGAAGCGCGCTCATCGCCTCACGAAACCGCAGCGGCTGGCGGAGCGTGCCGACGAAGCTGACGCGATCGCGCCGGAGGTTGGGCGCGAGCGCGACCGCCAGCCCGACGTTCGTCTGGACGACGCCACTTCGACCACGATACGCGAACGCGACTTGCATTGGCTGCCTCTTGGCGAACGGCCGGTGTCAGCCGGCCGGTGAGACCTCTGCGCCTCACGCTGCTTGTCGGTCCCACCGGCCGGCTGACACCGGCCGTTCGCCTT
>CAZBXY010000601.1:0-2662 GCA_964495365.1 uncultured Frigoriglobus sp.
ATACTGGTCTCGCAACGGACACAATTACTACCCACAAACATGATGCCTACACGTCAATTAGAACTCCCGGCTGTCGCCCCCGAATGTTACCGCGGGTGCGCACGCTCCACACTCTTCTGGCACCGCACCTGTGGATCGTGCAAGCCCATGAACTGCTTGCTGTCGTGAAACGCCACCTCGATACTCCAGCGACGACAGTAGCCCGACACCACGAACTCCGCGCGTACGTCCGCACTCGTCGCCAACAGCACCTCGTCACGCCACACGCCCTTCGGATCACGCACCAGTACCAGCGTCACCGGCTCCGTCTTCGATCCCGAATACCACAGCCCAGTCCCACTTGGCGGAATGGAACAAGGCGTAGGCGGTGTCGTGGTGCCGTCGCGCGGCAAGTCCGGTCGCCTGCCAGACCTCAGAGATAGTTCGCGGCCCGGGGCAGATGGCCCACCCCACAACCATCGTCTTGAACGTGCCGAACACCTCGGCACGGAAGCAGCCGGCGAAGAAATCCAGAAGGCCCGCGAAGGAGGCGATAGGATAATCCATCGGCGGGTTGCTCCGTGCCGGATCGGGTGTCAGTGTGGTAACTTCCACCTTATTCCGACACGGGTAGCCCGCCGCTTTTACAACTCACAAAAGTCCGAAACTCTAGTCAGAGACTCGGCCATCGAGGTGTCGTGTGCACCAGTACGGGCCTCGACCGGCTCGTCGTCGATGGCGTGCTCGTACTCGCCCTCCGGAACGTAGCCGAACACCGGGCCGGCGTGGCGGTGCGGCGAATCCTTCTGGCCGGGCTCGAAGGTTACTTCCTTCACCGTCGCACTGGCGTCCTTCCCGTCCAACTTCTCGATGATGTCTCGCTGAGACAGTTGGGTCACCTTCACCGACTCACCGTCGTGGTTGGGGTGAGACGCGTTCATCCCGCCGACCCCGACGCCGATGCCGGCCGCGAGCACAAGCAGAGTCCGAAACATGATCGTTCCTCGAGTTGGTTGAGCGCTTCACCGCCGCTGATGCAGGCGGTTCGGCGACAAGGACGACGGGGCGGGCGATTCTGTGACAGGCCGGATCGGTTTGCCCCCGCCCCATCTGACCGGGTGAATGCCAGATTCCCGTCTCACACCATTCCTGGAGGGGCAGGTGGACACAAAAAGCGGTAAACTGGCCCGCGTCGGATTGTTCCCCGGTGCCCCGACCAGAGGCGAAGCCCCGGCGACAACCGTCCACCAGTTCTTCGGTTTGGCCTGCCCACACGTGCAGTGGTAACTCAATGACCTGGCCTGCCGCCTAGATGAACGGCCGACCTCGGCCCTCAACAGGAGCCAGGAGACAGGAGTCAGCAGACCCTACCTCCTGGTTCCTGATTCCTGACTCCTGACTCATGCCCGAGGAGGACTGCCGATGGCCGGCGACCCTCGCGTGCTCGGCCTGCTCGAGGAGATGCTCGACTCGGGTAAGACCCCCGAGGAGGTGTGCCGCGACTGCCCTGAGTTGCTCGCCGAAGTCCGACGGCGGTGGCAGGAGTTCCGCCTGACCGACTCGCAAGTCGTCGAGTTGCTCCCGGGCCTTCAGACGACCGCGAGTCTCGGCGCGGGCACACCCGTGCCCCCCGCCACCGACCTGCCGCCGGTCCCCGGCTACGAGCTACTGAGCGAGGTCGGCCCCGGCGGCATGGGCGTCGTCTACCGGGCCAAGGACTTGGCCCTCGACCGGGACGTGGCCGTCAAGTTGCTCCCCGACAGCCTCACCGACTCCCCCTTCTTCCGGTCCACGAGGTAGAACTCCGATCCCGCGCAGCCCCACTGGCCCAGCGCCGCGATGACCGGCAGGAGTCCGCGCCCCTTCCCGGTCAGCGCGTACTCCTGATACGCGCTGCCGTCGGAAGCCGGGACTGGTTCGAGCACCCCGTTGGCGACCAGCTTCTTGAGCCGCACGGTGAGGATGTTCTTCGCCACCCCGAGTGACTTCTGGAACTCGCCGAATCGCTTCTTGCCCACGAACGCGTCGCGGACGATGAGTAACGACCACCAGTCTCCCATCGCCTCCGCCGACCGCGCGACGGGACACACGGCCTTTGCGAAACTCGTGCGTTTCATGGCCTCCTCCGCGAATGTGTAATTTAGTTGCAAGGTGCAACCACACCTCCAGTATATCCGGTCAGTTGCAAATCGCAACCACTCGAAAGGAGCACGACCATGTTCGCGACATCGACAGTCCCCACCCGGCGCAGCGTTTTCGCCGCTTCGGCGGTCGCGGCGGTCTCCGCGCTGGTCCTTCTCGCCTCCGGCGGACAGGCCCTTCCGCCCGCAGAACCCCAGCGCCCGGCCAGTCCGGGCCCGACCGCGCGGGAGGGCCACGCCGCCAACGCGCCGAAAGCGGAGCGGCCCCCGGCGAAGATCATCGTCGATCCCCCGAAGCCGGAACTGCTGGCGAAGGGTGTCGCGATCATTCAGTTCCGCACCGAGAACGTGCAGGTCGTGCCCGTGTTCGGCCCCGCGGCCACCGTGTCGCCGCGGATCGGGCACCTCCACGTGACCCTCGACGACGCCCCTGGCACTGGGCCCACACGAGCAACGATCCGGTGATCGTCGCTCCCTTACCCCCCGGACGGGTGCGTCCGGAGAATGTGGGTGCAAAATGCTGAGGTCATGGCCAGACTATT
>CAZBXY010000602.1:0-2659 GCA_964495365.1 uncultured Frigoriglobus sp.
AGTTCGTCGGGCGGCCGCGCGTGGTCGCTCACGGGGTTTTCGGGTGGACGTGGGGGGCCGCCGGGGCGGGCGGGGCGAACCCGAGCAGGATCTTTCGCTGGTCATCGGTCAGCACCTGGGCCGCTTCGCCGACGGCCCGGATGAAGGCCATCCGCTGGTCCCCGCGGAGCTTCTCGATCTCCCGCACCTTGGCGTCGATCTTGCCCGCGTCCGGCTGGTCCGCCGCGGTCAACTCCCAGAGCTGCTGCTCGGCCTCCTCGATCTTCCGCTGGGCGGTCGCCTTGTCCGTCGTCGCCTTCTGCTTGGTGTGGGCCAGCTTGGTCTTCTGCTCGGTGGAGAGGGTGATGTGCTCGGGGTGGTCGAGGAAGAAGTCGGTCGCCCCGATGTGGTAGATGTGGGACGCGCCCGGAAAGCCGGGCAGGGCGGCGGTCATCTTCATCTTCATCCCCTTCGACCCGCCCATGCTGCCCATGCCCATCATGTCCATGTCGTCCATCATCATCCCGCCGCCCGAACCGCCGCCCATGCCGCCCATCATGTCGTCCATCATCATCCCGCCGCCGGACATCCCGCCCATCCCGCCGCCCTTCTTCTTGCCGCCCATGCCGCCCATCATGTCGTCCATCATCATCCCGCCGCCGGAACTGCCCATGCCGGCCATGCCGCCACCGGCCGGCGGGGCGATCTTGGCCACGGCCACTTCCAGCCGTGCGACCTTCGCGTTGAGCAGCTTGATCTGCTCGACCAAGTCCTTGTTCGGGTCGCCGGGCTGGTTCATCGGGACGGTCGGGGCCGGGTCCTTCTTGTCCTGGGCGGTGCCGGTCACCGGCAGGGCGACCAGGAACCCGAGGACGGCCGAGACCATCCCGACCGCGACGTACCTGCTCCGAGTCGATTGCAGCCAGGTCATAACAGCACCTTCAAGTGGGGAATGGCGGCGACACGATGCCCGAATCGCCGCCGGGATAGTCCGAGCCGGGGGCGTTCGTACCAAGCCACCCGGTGCCACACGCAGGACGTGACGGGTCCTAAAGCAGGTAACGTGCCGGACGCATTCGGAACGACACAACGCCACGATCGGTTGCGACTTCCGCCTGGAATCGAGCTTCAAGCGTGGGAATTCAGCAGCAATGGATTTGCGAGAGTGTGCCAGAGACGCACACCGCGGAGCCGGAAGTGACTCAGCCGAGGACTGGAGGCGGAGGCTGATCGGTTGGTTGCGGGGTCAGCCGAGAGGGCTCGAAACGGGGCGATCATTCGATCCCAACGTGGACTCCCACCGGCGGCTTTCGGGACTGCGGCGGGAGGGCCGAATCGAGTCTCGGCGACCGAGGGGCAAGCCTCAGCCGAGGCCGTAGCGGTCGATCAGCCGGTACAGAGTGCGACGACTGACGCCCAGCGCCTTGGCCGCTGCCACCTTGTTGCCCTTGCTGCGCCCCAGCATCTCCTGAACGTGCCGCTTCTCCATCGCGTCGAGGGTACAGGAATCGGACGGTTCGTCGGGCTGGGGCGCGGGCAGGCGGGCGATGGTCTCCGGCAGGTCGTCCGGGGTAATCTCGTGCCCCTCGGCCATGATCTGCGCCCGCTCCAAGGCGTTGGCCAGTTCCCGGACGTTCCCCGGCCAGTCGTACCGTCGCAGGGCGTCGAGGGCGTCCGGCGAGACCGTGAACCGGACCGGGCCGACCTGACGGGAGGCAAGCAGGTGGTCGATCAGAGAGGGAACGTCCTCCCGGCGATCCTTGAGCGCGGGCAGGGTGATGGTGATCACGTTCAGCCGGTAGTACAGGTCCTCCCGGAACCGGCCCGCCTTCTGGTCCTCTTCCAGAGGGCGGTTCGTCGCGGCCACCGCCCGGACGTCGGCGTACAGGTCCCGGGTGCCGCCGACGCGGCGGTAGTGTCCGTCCTCCAGTACCCGCAGCAGCTTGGCCTGGAGGGCGGGGGTCATCTCGCCGACCTCGTCGATGAACAGGGTGCCGCCCTCGGCCTGCTCGAACAGCCCCGGCTTGGCCCGGTCGGCCCCGGTGAAGGCACCCTTCTCGTGGCCGAACAATTCGCTCTCCAGGAGCGACTCCTGGAGGGTGGCGCAGTTGACCGCGACCAACGGCCGGTCCCGCCGCGGGCTGTTGTGGTGCAGGGCGCGGGCGACCAGTTCCTTGCCCGTCCCGCTCGGCCCCCGGATCAGCACGGTGGCGTCCGTCGCCGCGACCTTCTCGATCTGCTGCTTGACCGCCCGCATGGCCGGGCTGTGCCCGACCAGTTCGTACCGGGGAGACTCGAACGCGAGCTGTTCGACCTGCTGCCGCAGCCGGACGTTCTCCACCTTCAGCCGCCGCACCTCCACCGCCCGGGCCAGGATCGGGAGCATCGCCTGGAGCTTGAACGGCTTGAGGACGTAGTCGAACGCCCCGAGCCGCATCGCCTCCACCGCGGTCTGGATGGTCCCGTGCCCGGTCATGATCACGGCGACCAGGTGGGGGTCGATCAGCAGCGCGCTTTTCAGCAGTTGAATGCCGTCCATGCCCGGCATCATCAGGTCGCTGAGCAGCACGTCGAACCCGCCCGCCTCCAGCGCGGCCAGGCCGTCCGCCGGGGAGGACACGCCGGTGATGTCGTAGCCGTGGCCCTCCAGCGAGTCGCGGAGGGCGCGCATCAACTCGAC
>CAZBXY010000603.1:0-2630 GCA_964495365.1 uncultured Frigoriglobus sp.
GCGGCAGCACCGGGACGAACGTCGCCGCCGCGCTGCGCTACGCCCGCCGGTTGGGGCCGGGGCAACTGGTGGTCGCGCTCGGCTGCGACACGGGCCGTAACTACCTGAGCAAGTTCTTCGACGACGGCTGGCTGGCCGCGAACAAGCTGAACTACACGGAGGCCCCGACCCACTCGGTCGGCGACCTGTTGAAGAAACGCGGCGCGCGGAAACTGGTGACAATCACCCCGGACGCGACCGCGGAGCAGGCGATTCAGTTGATGGAAGCGACCGGCATTTCGCAACTGCCGGTAGTTGACGCGGGCAAGCCGGTGGGCAGTGTGCAGGAGGTATCGTTGGCCCGGATGCTCCACGACGGCAAGGACGCGTCGCAGGTGACGATCGCCGACCTGATGGCCCGGCCGCTGCCGACGCTGGACGTGATGACGCACCTGGACGAAGCGTACCGCCTGCTGCTCGCGGGCTACACCGGCGTGCTGGCGACGCAGGACGGCGCGGTGGTGGACATCGTCACGCGCATCGACCTGATCCACTACTGGGACCAGAACCGTGGGAAGAACTGACCATCGAGGGCATCATGCCGTCGTCAGAGATCGACTGGACGAAGGATTCTCGCGACCCGCGTGCGTTCCTGACCGTGTGGAGCGAAACGGTGGCCGCCGCGCTCATCGCGGCCCTGCCGGCGGGTCGGTTCGCGGTGGAAACGGAAACCGTCACACACGCGCGTGTGACGAAAGCGATCGCTTCCATCAAGCCAGCGCCGGACGTGCCGACGTTCGTGGCGCCGGCACGATTTACGGACCACGTCAGCGTTTTGGTGTCCGATACGCTCGCCGAGGGAGCCGAGGCCGTGGTGCTGTTCGTCACGCCGGACAATAAGAGCGATTCTGACGCGTCACTGGCGTTTGCGGTCCGCGTCGCGGCGTTCGTGACCGGCGGCGTTGGCGTGGTGATCGTGGACCCGGTGCCAGGGGCGCCGAGCTGGGCCACGCACCTGCACAGTCTCGTCGGCGTGTACCCGCTGCCGCGACGCTCGCGCAACGGCGAAGCCCCGGTGCTCGTCGTTCATCCGCGGATCGAAGGCGGCGCGGAAAAGTACGCGGTGTGGCACTACGCCGTCGCAGCCGGCTTCCCTCTGCCCACCGTTACCGTGCCGGTGGGGGCGATGCACCTGAAGCTCGACCTCGAAGCCACCTACACGGAAGCGTGCCAGCGAACTCGGTCCCCGAATTAGCACACCAACGGAGAACTCATGGCAACCGACAACGACGCGCTGGGCTTCAGCACGCGAGCGATTCACGCCGGTCAGGACGCGGACCCGGCCACCGGCGCGACCGTCGTGCCGATCTACGCGACCAGCACCTACACACAGGCCGCGCCGGGCCAGCACAAGGGCTACGAGTACAGCCGCAGCGGTAACCCGACGCGTACCGCGCTCGAAACGGCTCTCGCGGCGCTCGAAGAGGGCGAACGCGGGCTGGCGTTCGCTTCCGGGCTGGCGGCCACAACCGCGGTCTTCGGCGCGCTGCTGCGCCCCGGCGACGAAGTGGTTGCTTCGGCCGATCTGTATGGCGGCACGTTCAGGCTCCTCGACAAGGTGTTCAAGCCGTGGGGCCTCGTCGCGCGTTACACCGACGATTCCTCCGCCGCGGGCTTCGAGAAGCTCATCACGCCGAAGACCAAGCTCGTCTGGATCGAAACGCCGACCAACCCGCTGTTGCAGGTACTCGACATTGCGGCGATCGCGGAAGTGAGCCACAAGTACGGGGCGAAGCTCGCGGTCGATAACACGTTCGCGTCTCCGTACCTTCAGCAGCCGCTGAAGCTCGGCGCGGACATCGTCGTTCACAGCACCACCAAATACCTCGGCGGGCACTCGGACGTGGTCGGCGGGTGTGTGGTCGGCGCGAAGGAACTGCTCGACCCGATCAAGTTCTACCAGAACGCCGCCGGCGGCGTGCCGGGGCCGTTCGACTCGTACCTCGTACTCCGCGGGCTGAAGACGCTCGCGGTGCGCATGGACCGGCACTGCGACAACGCGATGACACTCGCGCCGTGGCTGAAGGCTCACCCGGCAGTCGCCGGGGTGTACTACCCCGGCTTGCCGAATCACCCCGGGCACGCGGTCGCGGCGCGTCAGATGCGCGGGTTCGGCGGGATGATCTCGCTGAAGCTGAAGGGTGGCATCCCGGCGGCGAAGCAGTTCCTGACGCGCACGAAGCTGTTCAGCCTCGCGGAGAGCCTCGGCGGGGTAGAATCGCTGGTGTGTCACCCCACCACGATGACGCACGCGAGCATTCCGAAGGAGGTGCGCGAGGCCCGCGGCGTCGATGACGGTCTGATCCGCCTGAGCGTGGGTATCGAGGACGTGGCCGACCTCCGCTCCGACCTCGAACGCGCCCTCGCGGTCGGTTAGAATGAGGCGAAGGGAGGAACACGAGATGCCACTGATCGATCACTTTCATCAACCGGGCAAACGCCAACTGCCGTGGCCAACGATCGCTCAGGCCTGGGTAGTGTCGCTCATGGGTAGCCTCAACCGACGGCTAAAAGACGAAGGCTACCGAGCCTGTCTGGAAGTGTTCGCCGAAGACGGAATGAGTTACGAACTCGTGGGCGGCGTTCTGGAA
>CAZBXY010000604.1:0-2628 GCA_964495365.1 uncultured Frigoriglobus sp.
CCACGCAACTTCCGTTGCGCGGTCGCCGCCAATCTGCTTCGCGACTCGCGCGAGGTAGGCCTCTGCTGCGGACACCTCGTCTACGGTTGGTGTTCGGCCGTACAGAAGTAAGTATGCGTGAATAATGCTCTCTTGTCCAGTATTTTTCCCGAAATTGATCCGCGCCGCGAACTTCTTCGCCTGCGCGTGAACGAACGGGTCGTTCATCACATACAGCGCCTGAAGTGGGGTGGTGCTGGTGATGCGGCGGTCGGTACTCGCGTTCGTGTCCGCGCCGTCGAACAGCCCGAAGAACGGGTGCCGCTGGAACCGCTGCGTCATCACGTACACACTCCGCTTGTTCGTGTCGTACACCGCCTTGAACGGGTTGTGCTGGGTGTAGTTCCAGCCCTTTTGGTCCGGGAACGGGTGCACGCTGCCGGGCGTGCGGTCGAGGTTCCCGGCCACAGCCAGGAGCGTGTCGCGCATGCTTTCCGCGTCGAGCCGGCGGCGATCGAACCGCCAGTAGTAATCGTTCGCGATGTCGATCTTCGCGTTCGCCTCGTCGTCGCGACTGGATTGCTGGTAGGTCCGCGACAGCATGATGAGCCGGTGCATCGCCTTCATCGACCATTTCTGCTCAACGAACTCGGTCGCCAGCCAATCCAGCAACTCCGGGTGGGTGGGTGGCTGGCCCATCACGCCGAAGTTGCTCGGCGTGCGCACCAACCCCCTGCCGAAGTGGTAGTGCCACAGGCGATTCACCATGACACGCGCGGTGAGCGGGTTCTTCGCGTCCACGATCCAGTTCGCGAGGTGCAACCGGCCGCTGCCGGTGGCGCCCGCGGGAAGAACGTGCCCGCCGAGCACTTCGGGGAACCGGCGCGGCACTTCCGGCCCCAGGCGTTCGGGGTCGCCCTTGATCTGCACGCAGGCGTTCCCGACCTTCTTTTTCCCTTCGGTTTTGCCCTCCGCGACCGCGTAGGCCGTCTCGAACGGCAGCGGTTGCTTCGCGAATTTCTCCAGTTCCGTCTGCGCCGTCTTGATCTTCTGCTTGAGGGCATCCACTTTCTTGTTCAGCTCTGCGATCTTCGCCTTCTTCTCCGCCTCATCGACGATCTTCTCCGCGGCGGCCAGTTCCTTCTCCGCGGCGGCTTTTTCAGTCGTTGCGGCCTTCACCTTCGCGTCGAGTTCGGCCAGCTTCGCCCCGCGCTCCTTCTCGAATTCCGCAACTTGATCCGCGGGTGCCAGCGGCACGAAGTCGCGCTGGACCTTGTCCAGCTCGATGCCGGGGCGCGGATAGCGGGTGCTGCTGAAGAAGCCGTAGAGCGCGTAGTAATCTTGCTGCGAGACCGGATCGAACTTGTGGTCGTGACACCGCGCGCAGTTGATCGTGAGCGCGAGGAACGTGCGCCCCAGATTGTCGATCTGATCCTCATAAGTGAGGTACCACGGGTAGCGGTCGTCCTCGTAGGAACCGAACCTCTTGGTGTTCGCAAGATAACCCGTGGCGATGAGCTTCGCGTACCGGTCGGCCTCGTCCTTGAACGGGAGCAGGTCGCCGGCGAGCTGCTGGCGGACGAACTCGTCGTAGGGCATGTCGCGGTTGAAGGCGTCGATGATCCAGTTGCGGTAGCGGTACATCTGCGGGATGGGGTAATCCGAGTTGTCGCCGGCGGTGTCGGCGTAGCGGATCACGTCCATCCAGTGCCTACCCCAGCGCTCGCCATAAGCGGACGAGGCGAGCAGCCGATCGATTACCTTCGCGTAAGCGTCGGGCGCGTTGTCCTTCAAGAACTGCTCGATCTCTTCGGGTGTGGGCGGCAACCCGGTGAGGTCGTAGGTCGCGCGGCGGATGAGGGTGCGATTGTCAGCGGGCGGAGCCGGCTTCAGCCCCTTCGCTTCCAGTTTGGCGAGGATGAATGCGTCGATCGGGTTCGCGTTCCCCTTCGGGTTGCGGCTAACGGGGACAGGTGGGCGCATCACGGGTTTGTAAGCCCAGAACTCCTTCGCCTTCTCCAGGTCGATGCGCTTGATGGTCCCGCCGTCGCGCGGGTCGGGGGCGCCCATCTTCACCCACACTTCCAGGTCCGCGATCACCTCCGCCGGGAGCTTCTCCTTCGGGGGCATCGCCTCGACACCCTCCGCGTGATTGATGGACTTGATGAGCAAGCTTTTTGCCGGCTCGCCGGGCACGACCGCCGGGCCGCTGGCGCCGCCAGCGAGCACCCCGGCGCGCGAATCGAGCCGCAGTTCGCCCTTCAGTTTCTTCGCGTCGGCAGAATGGCACGAGTAACAGTGCTTGACCAGCACCGGGCGCACCTTTTTCTCGAAGAACTCGACGCCCTCAGCGCTCGGCTTCGCCGGGGGTTTGTCCTCTGCACGCGAAGTGACCGCGAGAGCGAGTGCGACGAGCGCGACGAGGGCGCGAGTGTGCAGCATGGGAGAGCCTGATACGGCGGGGCGGTTATCCGACTATCGTACCCGACCCCGCGCGCGCAGCAAGCGCGATTGGCGGGCCGGACGCAACGGATCTCACGCCCCGGGTGCGCCTTTCGATGACTCCCACCGCGCCACCCATTCGTCCCACGTCACGCGCCGGGCCAGTCCGGCGAAGCCCGGTTCCTGCGGCGCATCGTAGGTGCGGAC
>CAZBXY010000605.1:0-2624 GCA_964495365.1 uncultured Frigoriglobus sp.
AGAACCCGCCGCCCTTGAAGATGATCGCCCCGCCCCCGCCGAACAGCCGCTCCAGCTTGTTCTTCTTGCACCTGGGGCACTTCGTCAGCGCCGGCTCGGAGAACGACTGCAACTCGTCGAACGTGTGGCCGCAGGCGCTGCACTTGTAGTCGTAGGTCGGCATTGTCTCTCCGGCCGTTCGCCTAAGCGGCGACCACTACCGTTGTCGGGCGCAGCACGCGGTCGTGGAGCATGAACCCGCTTTGCACCACCTGAACCACCTGACCGGCCTCGAACTCGGTGCCCGGTTGCTGCATGACGGCTTCGTGCAGGTTCGGGTCGAACGCGGTGCCCGGCCCGCACTCGATGCGTGTGATTCCGTACCGCTTGAGCACTTCCAGGAACTGCGCCGCGGTCGCGGACACGCCGGCGGCGAGCGGCCCGGTGTCGCCGGCGCGCTTCGCGGCGCCCAGCGCGCGGTCCAGGTTGTCGAGCGCGGGGAGCAGGTCGCGGACCAGCGGCTCGGCCGCGTACTTCCGCTCGACCTCCGCGTCGCGCAGCATCCGCTTGCGGGCGTTGTCGAAGTCCGCGAGCTTCAGCTTGTAGTTGTTCAGTTCGTGCTCGGTCGCGGCGAGCTTCGCCCGCACCGCGTCCAGTTCGGTCGCGTCGGCGACGATGGGTTCGCTCGGCGTGTCGGAGGTTTCGTCAGGCATTACAAAATCTCGGCGAAGACAGGAAGAGTGAGCCACGGATGAACACAGACGAAACACGGATCAGACAAAGGCAGCAGATTGAGTTCGGTTCAATCTGTCTTCTGGCTTGATCCGTGTTTCATCTGTGTTCATCCGTGGCTAACTCTTCTTCTCATTTGGAGGGGGGTCGCCGCTCACGAGATCCTTCAATTTGCCGAAAATTCCCTTCTTCGGCACCGGGGCGGCGGTCCCCTCCAGGTCGGCCAGTTTGCGGAACAGTTCCTCCTGCTCCGCGGAGAGTTTCGTGGGCGTTTCGACCACGAGTTGCACCAGCAGGTCGCCCTTCTGGTTCGCGCGGCGGGTCTCGGGCGGGCCGGGCATTCCGTGGCCGGGGATGCGGACGACCGTGGCGTGCGTTTGTGCCCCGCGGGGCACCTCGAACGTCACCTTCTCGCCGGTCAGCGCGGTCAGTTCGACCGGGCCGCCGAGCGCCGCGCGGGCGAACGAGACCGGGCACTGGCAAATCAAATTGTGCCCGTCGCGCTGGAACACGCGGTGCTCGCGGACGCGGATGTGGATCTCCAGGTCGCCGCGGGGGGCGCCCGGTTCGCCGGCGTGCCCGCGCCCGGGGTAGGTGATCGCGGTGTTGTTGTCCACGCCCGACGGGATCGTCGCCTCGACCTCCTCGTTCGCCCGCACGCGGCCGGCGCCGCGGCACGCCGGGCACGGGTCGGTGATGACCGCGCCGCGCCCCTGGCACCCGCGGCACCGCATCCGCGTCGAGATGCCGAACCCGGTGTCGGCGACCTCGAACCCCTGCCCGCGGCACCGGCGGCACTGGGCCGGTTGCGTGCCGGGCTTCGCGCCGGTCCCGCCGCACTCGCGGCAGTTCTGTTCGGTGGGGAGCGTGAACTTCTTGGTCGTGCCGGTCGCGGCCTCGAGCAGTTCCAGTTCCAGCAGCACCGCGACGTTCTCGCCGCGCCGCGGGCCGCGCGGCCGGCGCCCGCCGCCCCCGCCGAAGAAGTTGCCGAGGAAGTCGCCGAGCAAATCGCCCAGATCGACGCCGGGGCCGCCGCTGGCCGCGCCCATCCCTTCCAGTCCCGCGTGCCCGTGCCGGTCGTAGCGGGCGCGCTTGTTCGCATCGTTCAGCACCGCGTACGCCTCATCGACCTCGGCGTATTTGACCTTCGCTTCTTCGTCGCCGATGTTGCGGTCCGGGTGGTACTGCTTGGCGAGCACGCGGTACGCCTTGGTGATCTCCACCTCCGTGGCGGTGCGGGCGACGCCGAGAACTTCGTAGTAATCGCGCTTCTCAGCCATTTTCTTCCAGGAGTCAGGGAGCAGGAGTCAGGAGTCAGAATAACAGAAACAGGAGCCGAAACGCAGGGGTCAGGGGACAGGAGGTAGGAATCAGAGGAAGCTTGAGCTTCTGACTCCTGACCGCTGATCCCTGACCCCCGATTTCTGACTCCTGACTCCTGCTCCCTGACTCCTGAATCAGGCCACCGCCCCGCTCACCGGCTTCTTCTTGTCGTCCTCGTCGATGCGGGTGACCATCACTTCGGTCGTCAGCATCAGCCCGGCGATGCTGGCGGCGTTTTGCAGCGCGCTGCGGGTGACGCGGAGCGGGTCGAGCACGCCGGCCTTGAACATGTCCTCGTACTCGCCGGTGTTGGCGTTGTAGCCGATGTTCGGGTTCTTCTCGCCCCGCGTCGTCACCTCGTCGGCCACCACCGCGCCGTCCACGCCGCCGTTCTCGGCGATCGTGCGGACCGGCTTCGACAGCGCGCGGGCCACGATCTCCGCCCCGAGCCGCTCGTCGTGCTTGAGCTTCTCGGCCAGTTCCTCGACGGTCGGGATGCACCGCAGAAGGGCCACGCCGCCGCCGGGCACGATCCCGTCGGCCACCGCGGCGCGGGTCGCGTGCAGCGCGTCCTCGACGCGCCCCTTGGT
>CAZBXY010000606.1:0-2598 GCA_964495365.1 uncultured Frigoriglobus sp.
CCCAGCGGCGAAGTGATGTTGCTCGATTCCGCCGGCACACAGCACGGCCCGTTCGATTGCGTCATCTGCGGAGACGGCTCGCGGTCGCAGTTGCGCGCGGTGTTCGGGTTCAAGGCGTCGGTCCTCAAGTACGACCACGGAACCCTTTGGGTCACGGTGCCGGGCGCGGGCGTCGCGGGCAAGCTCCTCCAGGTCGTTCGCGGCACGCGGCAACTGCTCGGGCTGCTCCCGCTGGGCGACGGCCTCTTGAGCCTTTACTGGGGTATCCGCAACAGCACAGTAGACAAATTGAAGGCCCGCGGGTTGGACGCACTCAAGCGAGAGATCCTCGCGTTTAGCCCGGAGGCCGCGGAGCCGCTCGAACACCTGCACTACTTCGACCAGCTCCTGCACACCGCCTACCAGCACGTTTACATGCGCCGGCGGCACGACGGCCGGGTGATCTTCATCGGCGACGCGGCGCACGCGATGAGTCCGCACCTCGGGCAGGGAATCAACCTCGCGATGGTCGATGCGTGGCGCCTGGCCGCGTGCCTGCGCGCGGCCGACACGCCCGCGGGGGCGTTCAAGGCGTTCGGCGCGGCGCAGCGGAGCTACGTGCGCTATTACGCGAGCGTGACGTGGTTCCTCTCGCCGTTCTTCCAGTCCGACTGGCGCGTCCTCGCCTGGGGCCGCGACATGGTGCTCCCGTTCCTGCCGCACGTCCCGGTCGTGCGGCGCCAGATGCTTCTGACCGTGACCGGGCTGAAGGGCGGGTTCCTGAAGGGCCGGATGGTGGTGTGAGAAGAATCTCGAAACCCGAATCCCAAATTTCAAACGAAAACAAGCAAAGACGTCGGTCTTGTTTGGAATTTGGATTTTGAGTTTTGGAATTGACTCCCGGCTACTTGTCGTCCCCGGTGTTGATGACAGGCGCCTTGCCCTTCTGGTCCTTGACGACGGGCAGCGCGTTCGGGTCGCCGACCGTCGCCGGCGGCTCCTTCCCCGCGGGGGCGTCGGTCTTCTTCTTGTCGTCGGACCCGCACCCGGTCGCGAGCAGGAACAGGGCCGCGGTGAGGGTGAACGCGAGCGAGCGAGCGAGCGGTTTCATGGACGGCCCTTTCGGGTAGAGAGGATGAAACGAACACTCTCCTCCGAGAGATACATTGCGACCGCGAAACGGCCACTTCACTTTATGGGAGCAGCATGAAAACCATCCTGATGCCGATCGGCGATGCGGCCGAAGTACTCGACACGTATTATCCCCTGTTCCGCCTCCGTGAAGAGGGCTATCGCGTCCTGGTCGCCGGACCGCAGAAGCGCCCGTATCACCTCGTCCTGCACGAGCGCCCCGACGGATGGGACATCACCCAGGAGCGGCCCGGCTACACGCTCGAAGCCGACATCGCGTTCAAGGACGTGGACGCGGGCGCGCTGGCGGGGATGGTCATCACCGGCGGGCGCGCCCCGGAGTACCTCCGCTACGACCCCGACCTGATCCGCATCACCAAAGCGGTGTTCGCGGCGATCAAGCCGGTCGCGAGCGTCTGCCACGGCATCGAGATCATCGCCGCGGCCGACGTGATCCGCGGTCGGGAGGTGACAACCGTCGCCAAGTGCGCGCTGGACTGCACGTTCAGCGGTGGGATCTACGTGAACCGCGAGGTGGTCGTCAGCGGGAACCTCGTGACGTGCCGCACCTGGCACGACAACCCGGCGTGGATGCGGGAGTATCTTCGGCTCCTTCGGAGCCACAGTGGCTAGTGTCAGTGGTCAGTGGTTAGTGAAGAGAAGACAGTGAAGAGTAGGAAGAGAAAGACAGAGGACAGAACCGTAGTGACTCCGTCCTCTGTCTTCACTGCTTCCTGTCTTTCACTAACCACCGACCACTGACACTAGCCACTGGCGCAGCCACTCCAACAATACCCGTATCAGGCTCTTCACACCCGCGGGTATCCTCTCATGCCAACCGGCAACAGCTTCGAAAGTCGCTCCACTCTCTCCGTAGGCGGCAAGGCGTACACGATCTATAAACTCGCGGCGGTCGAGAAGGAACACCCGCAGGCCAAGAAGCTCCCGTACTCGCTCAAGATCCTGCTCGAAAACCTGCTCCGTAACGAGGGCGCGTCGCTGGCGGTGCGGAAGGCCGACATCGACGCGCTGGCCCTCTGGCAGCCGAAGGCCGAGCCGAGCGTCGAGATCGCGTTCACCCCGGCCCGCGTACTCATGCAGGACTTCACCGGGGTGCCGTGCGTGGTCGATCTGGCCGCCATGCGCGACGCCATGAAGGCCCTCGGCGGCGACCCGACGAAAATCAACCCGCTCGTCCCGGTCGAGTTGGTCATCGACCACTCCGTTCAGGTGGACGAGTACGGCACCTCAAAGGCGTTCGGCGACAACGTGGCACTGGAGTACGAGCGGAACCAGGAGCGGTACAAGTTCCTGCGGTGGGGGCAGGTGGCCTTCAACAACTTCAAGGTGGTCCCGCCGGGCACCGGCATCTGCCACCAGGTGAACCTCGAGTTCCTCGCGCGCGGCGTGTTCTCCGACAAGGACGGCAACGCCTACCCGGACACGCTCGTCGGCACCGACAGCCACACGACGATGGTCAACGGCCTC
>CAZBXY010000607.1:0-2580 GCA_964495365.1 uncultured Frigoriglobus sp.
GACCGACGTGTTCACCGACCCGGCGCTGCGCCGCAGCGCGCACGAGGACCGCGTTCGGGCGATCGCGGTTCACCCGTCCGGCGCGTTCGCGGCGACCGCGGCCAGCGATCAGGAGCGCGTGGTGAAGGTGTGGGAGCTGTCGTCCGGCCGGCGGCTCGCGGTCGTGCCGGTCGCGGGGACCGGGCCGATCGCGGTGGCGTGGTCGGGCGACGGCGAGTACCTGTTGGCGACGGCCAACGGGGAAGTATCGCGGTGGCGGTTCGCCCCGGCCGCGGCGCGACAGTTCGCGTGCGCCAGCGGCGGGTGGCTGGCGTCCGCGACGTTCGCCCCCAACGGCCGGTGCGCGGCGGTCGGCGAGCCGGTCAACGGGTGGCGCGAGGTGGTCGTCGGGACCGACCGCGCCCGCGCGCACGACCCACACGGGGTCGAGCACCCCGGGCTGGCGGTCGCCGCGGACGGCACCGTCTTCATCGGGACCGGCGCGGGCGGGGCCGTCTGGAAGCCGGGCACGCCCCCGCGCGCGGCGGAACTGGCGAAAGAACCCGTCGGCGCGCCGCGGCTCAGCCCCGACGGAAACACCCTCTGGGTGGTCGTCGGCCCGCGAACGGTGTGCGCCTTCGACCCGGTCACTCGGGCCCGGCGCGGAACCTGGGACAACTCCAGCTCGATCGCGCTATTCGGGGTCAGCACGATCGACGCGCTGACCGCCGGCCGGACCGGGGCCGTCGCGGGCGGGCGCGACGGCGCGGTGTACCCGCTGGGGCCCAAGGGCGAGGCGGCCCGCGGGTTCCACGGGGTGGGCGACCCCGTGCTGGCCGTCGCCGTCGCGCCGGACGATTCGCTCGTCGCGGCCGGCACACAGAAGGGCAAACTGCGGCTGCTGTGCCCGGCCACCCGGACCGAGCACCCGGCCGTTCCGGCCCACCCCGGCGGCGTGTCGGCGGTCGCGATCAACCGCGACGGGACCCTCCTGGCGACCGGCGGGCGCGACCAGTGCGTCCGGCTGTGGAAGCGGACCGGCGAGCGGTTCGTGCCGCTGCTGACCGTGCCCGACCTGCCGGGCGCGGTCCGCGAACTGCACTTCAGCCCGACCGACGACCGGTTGCTGGTACTTCTGGCCCAGGAACACGCCCTGCGGGTCTGGGACGTGACGCGCCTCAACGCGCTCCTCACCGACCGACACCTCGGCTGGTAACGACCGGTCGCGAACCTGGTTGCCGCCGAACACGTCTATTCCCGTGCCACGGCCTTCGGGCTATGATGGCGGTTCGGGTCCGTCGGTCGGCCGGACGGTCGCCGCGGTGTAGTGGACAGTGGTAAGTGGGCAGTGGGCAGAGAAGAAAGCTGGCTATTGTATTTTCTGCCCACCGCCCACTTACCACTGCCCACTACACTGGGGAGGAAAGTCCGGGCTTCGCAGGGCGCGGTGGTGGATAACGTCCACCCCCAGTAACGGGCGCGGGCATCCCGGCTCGCTCCGCCAACGGGCGGGAAAGTGCAACAGAAAGCGTACCGCCGGATCAGTGGTTAGTGTCAGTGGTTAGTGTCAGTGAAGACAAAGACGAAATGCGATTTGTCTTCACTGACACTAACCCTGACACTAACCACTGATCCGGTAAGGGTGAAAAGGTGCGGGGCGCAAGCCCTTAATGTAAGAGCGCACCAGCGGCGGGGTGACCCGCCGGCTTGGCAAACCCCACCGGAAGCAAGGTCAAGCAGAGGACAGGGCCGGCCCGGCCCGCCACGATCCTCGGGTAGACCGCTCGATCCCGCCGGCGACGGCGGGGCTAGATAAATGACCGTCTCTCGCTCGCAAGAGCGAAGACAAAACCCGGCTTACAGGCCGGCCGACGGACCTGTCCGGGATTTCAATCGGAGTCCTCACGCGGAGCGTGATGAGCCCGCGAGATCGGAGCGTGTTGCGGACCTGATATTGACCTGATGCCCCGGTTCATCACGCTCCGCGTGACGACTACCATCTCAGGCACAACCGTTAAGTTCGCCCGAATGTTTCGCAGCCCCTTCACATCGCCCCGCTTCCGAGTTTGACCGCGCGCCGCCCGGCGCGGTACGGTAAAGGAAGTTCGGGGATCCGGCTGCCTGGGACCGCCCTCTTCCCCCAGGCCGCGGTGCCCGCTCGCCGCGAGGCGAACCGGGGCAACACGAGGCCGCCATGTCCATCCGCCCCCCATCCCGGCGGAACGACCGCCCCAGCCTTCTGGCGCGCGGTTATTTTCCCGTCCGCCGGTTCAAAGTGGTTCTGCACAAATCCGCCGACAAGGAACTGATGTTCGTCGCGCGCGTGGTCATGGAACTCACGCACTTCGGCACCGCGGAGGCCGAGTACCGGATGTGGGAAGTCCACCACCGCGGCCGGTCGCTCGTGCTGGTCACGCACCTGGAGCGGGCCGAGCTGTTCGTCGAGCAGTTCGCCGACCGCGGGCTGCCGGCGAGCATCGAACCGGCCTGACGGCGGGAAACTTCAAATTCCAAGTCACAAATCCCAAAAGGGACATCCCTCCGTCTTAGAGTCTATCCGGGAAGTTGGGGATGTCGGAAGTCGTGATGGTCGTTAGCATT
>CAZBXY010000608.1:0-2573 GCA_964495365.1 uncultured Frigoriglobus sp.
CGCTCGAAGAAGCAAGCGGCAGTCTGCCCCCCTACCTACCCCTTTACAGAAGCCACCCAACGCGGCGATAATCTCGCTCGCTGGCTTATTGGAGCTAGCCGGATGGATTGAAGCCCATCGAACTCAGGCTCAAGGAAGCGAACCATGCCACGCGACACGACCGCAGCCGCCGATCCCCCCCGCACCCGGCGACCCCGCTGCCAATCGATCAACTCTGGAACCTGATCACGGACGACCAGCGTCAAAGAACGCTCGTGACGCTCAGCCGCGTCCTCCTTCGCCAACTCGACGGCGCTCGCGACGAAAAGGAGGTGCCCGATGAAGGCGCGTGACTCGCAACGAGGAGCTGATACTGGCCCAGTGGCCACGACCGTCGCACCACGGTCGTCGAAGATTCACGACCGGCATCTGAATCGTATGGCGATCGTCTACGTGCGGCAGTCCTCACCGCAGCAAGTGGTCGAAAACCGGGAGTCGCGCGAGCGGCAGTACGCCCTCGCGCAGGTCGCCCAGCGCATGGGTTGGCCGGCCGAGCGGGTGGTGATCATCGACGAGGATCAGGGCCGTAGCGGCAAGACGGCCGACGACCGTTCGGGGTTCCAACGCCTGATGACCGAGGTGAGCCTGAACCACGTGGGCGTGGTACTCGGTCTGGAGCTGAGCCGGTTGTCGCGTTCCAACAAGGACTGGCATCAGCTCATCGATGTCTGCGGCATCTTCCAAACGCTACTGGGCGATCAGGACGGCGTGTACGACCCGTTGGACGGCAACGATCGCCTCCTCTTGGGGATGAAAGGCGCGATGAGCGAATTCGAGCTGGTGACGCTCCGCAACCGCTTGCTGCGCGGCAGCCGGAACAAGGCCCAGCGCGGCGAGTTGTTCATGTCCGTGCCCGTCGGCTATTTCAAGACGCCCAGCGGGGAGGTCGTCCAGGAGCCGGACGAACAGGCGCGGGGCGCGACCCAATTGGTCTTCGACAAGTTCGAGGAACTCGGGTCGACCTACGCGGTCTTTCACTACTTCGTCGCGAACCACTTGCAGCTCGGATTTCGGCGTCATCGGAAAGAGCGCGTCGGGGAATTGGAATGGCGGTCGCCGTCCCCCAACCGCATCCTGGGGATCTTGCGACACCCGATCTACGCGGGGGCCTACGCCTACGGGATGCACCGGGCCGGCACAAAGAATCCGGCGACGGGACTCGTCGAAGGCGGAACGTGGTTCGTGCCACCCGAAGAACTCCCGGTACTCCTGCGGGACCGGCTCCCGGCGTACATTTCTTGGGACCGATACCTCGCCAATCAGGAACGCCTCAAACAGAATCGATCGCTCCCCGATACGCAAGGGGTGCCCAAGCGTGGCGATGCCCTGCTGCAAGGCTTGGTCGTGTGCGGCCAGTGCGGTCACCGCATGTCGACGCGCTACAAGGCCGCCAACCGACCGGGTTATTACTGCAACGAGTACTGGCGTTCGGATCGGAAGGAGCCGTGCGGTCGCATCACGGCATCGACGCTGGACGATCTGGTCGTCCGGGAGTTGCTTCGCGCCTTGGAGCCGGCCGCCCTGGAACTCAGCCTCCGGGCCATCGAGAACGTCGAGCAGGAGCGGAAGCGTCTCCACGACCAGTGGCATCAGAAGCTCGAACGTGTGCGGCACGAGGCCGGGAGGGCCGAGCGGCAGTACCACTCCACCGAGCCCGAGAACCGACTCGTGGCGCGAACGCTGGAGGCGCGTTGGGAGGACGCCCTCAAGAAACAGCGTCAGGTGGAAGAAGAGTACCACCGCTTCCTGGCGAAACTGCCGGCGACGCTGACCGCGACGGACCGAGAACGGATTCGGGCGCTCTCGCAGAACGTCCAGTCGCTCTGGTCCGCCACCGGCACCACGGCGAAGGATCGCAAGCAGATCGTGCGTTGCCTCGTCGAGCGAGCGGCCGTCATGGTCGATCAAGCGACCGAACTCACCGACGTGACGATCGTCTGGAAGGGCGAGATAACGACCCAACACCGGGTGGCCCGCCCCGTCGGCACCTTCGAGCAGTTGAAAGACTTCCCGCGTCTCACGGAGCGGGTGAAGGAACTCCATCGCGAGGGACTTCACCTCGGGCCGATCGCTGCGAAGCTCAATGCCGAAGGCTTCGTTCCACCCCACCGGCGCGGTGCCTTCACCGAAGGAGGGGTCGGTGCCTTGGCGCGCGAGTTGGGTTTGGTGGGTGAGATGTTTCGCGACGATCTGCTCCAAGAGAGCGAATGGTGGATTCCCGACCTGACCCGCCAACTGAGTGTGATCCCGCAGAAGATCCATTACTGGGTGAAGGAGGGATGGATCCACTCCCGCCGCACGCCCTCGGGAAAACACCTGATCGTCTGGGCTGATAAGGACGAAATTCGTCGGCTCAAGCAGATCGTGAAAGTCAAGAACTCTCGGATTCGTGCGAGCCATCCCCATCTGATCATCCCGAAGCGCCGTCCCGGCCGATAGTTTGAAGTGGCGATCGACCTCCAACCGGCAATGTGCGGTCTGGAGGTGTTTCCTGTAACGGCCTCAATACGAGGGTATCGCGATGCCAGCATCAA
>CAZBXY010000609.1:0-2546 GCA_964495365.1 uncultured Frigoriglobus sp.
TGTCTCCGGGTCTCCGTGTCTCCGTGTCTCCGTGTCTTCCGACTGGAACCGACTGGAACCGACTTGCGGCGGCCCGGCGGCGTCGGTATGAGAACCGACCCGCGGGCGCTCACGCGGGTCCGGTTCGAGGGTCGCGGATGCTAGGTCGCCGACTGTCGGTCGCACTCGTCGCGCTGTCAGCCGCTTCGCTCTCCGCGTGCTTGCACATCAGCACCACGCCGACGACACCCATCACTACGCCCGACAAGGCGGCCAAAATCGCGGCGCACGGGGCCGAATCCACCCAGCAACCACCGCGAATGGAGTTCGCGGTGCTCCCGCGCGCCCCGGGGACCGTCGTTCCGAAAACCGGCACGAACGCGAACACCACCCCGCCGGCGAATACCGCCTCGCTGAAGCCGACTCCCGCGCCCGCGCCCAAAGCGGTCGAGCCGGTGCGGCCCGTCGCGGGCGAACCGCAGCCGTTCCCGGTGATGCAGACCGCACCGCTGCCCGAGGCGCCGTTGTTGGCCGCGGTTCGCGCCTACACCGAGAGCCGCCCGGACCGCGCCATCGAAATCATCCGCACGCTCAACACGCCCAATCAGGATCTGATCCTCGCGCTCTTGCCGATCCTCGCCCGCGGGGCCAGCACCGACCTGAACAACGACCCGGCGACGGTCGCGGCGCTGGTCGAGCAACTACAAGCCGCGGCCCACCGGCTCGAACCGCGGGCCGCGCTGCGGATCGAAAAGGCCGTGTTCTGCAAGAACGTGGACGGGTTCGGTCGGTTCACTCCGTGGCCGGACAACCAGCCGTACCGGCCCCACGGACAGGTGCAGTTCTACCTCGAAGTGCGGAACCTCGGCAGCCAGGTGGTCGGAACCGGGTTCGAGACCCGCGTTCACGCGGCCGTCGAGATCCGGGACGCGCACGGCAAACTGGTCGAGCAGGTCGATAAGGACGACTACCGGCGCCGCGTCCCGGTGGTGCGGTTCGAGAAGGAGCTGCCGAGCAGCTCGCCGCTGCACGACTTCCACGTGCTGTACATCTTCTCCGCCCCGCCCGCGCCCGGGGTGTACACGATCGCCGTCGAACTCCGCGACCCGGTCAGCCGCCGCACCGTCAAGACGCAACCGGCCCAGTTCTGCGTCGCGGGCCCGTGAAAAAGTTGGCAGTGGGTAGTGGACAGTGGGCAGTCAGAAAGCCGGCACCTGACCGCCGAACGCGGCTTCTGTAACCTGAACCAGATGACGGGGCCGCGCGGCTCGTAACTGCCCACTGTCCACTACCCACTGCTCACTCCCAACTATGTCGCAGATTTTCTTCCACGCCGGAACCGTGACCCGCGAGGAGCGGGCGAAGCTGCTCAAGCAAACGGGGGCGACGATCTGGTTCACCGGACTGTCGGGGTCAGGCAAATCGACGCTCGCGATGGCCCTCGAACAGGTACTCATCGCCCGCGGGCACGCGGCGTACGCGCTGGACGGCGACAACGTGCGGTTCGGGTTGAACGCCGGGCCGAAAATTCTGACCGAGACGCGCGGCTACGGCGACGACATGGCGAAGCGGTTCGGGCTGGGGTTCTCGGCCGCAGACCGCGAGGAGAACATCCGTCGCATCGGCGAGGTGGCGAAGCTGTTCGCCGACGCCGGCCTATTCGCGCTAACCAGTTTTATCAGCCCGTACCGCAAGGACCGCGAGGCGGCGCGCAAGGTGCATGAACAGAACAAGGCGGGCGCGATCCCGTTCATTGAAGTGTACGTGAATACACCGATCGAAACGTGTGAGAAGCGCGACCCGAAGGGGCTGTATCAGCAGGCCCGCGCCGCGGTCGCGAGCGGGAAGGGGATGGGCTTCACCGGGGTGGACGACCCTTACGAACCGCCGGCGAACCCGGAAATCACCTTCGACGCGACCGCCCAGACCACTGAGCAGGGCGTGGAGCTGGTGTTGAAGTACCTGGAAGCGAAGAAACTGCTGGGGTAGCGATCGTTCTCAAGGAAGCCGAACATGAACGTGTTACTACCTGTAGCGATCATTTTCGGCGCGCTAAACGCACCGGTTCGGCCACCGGAATTTCGCGCTTGGCTCGTGCTGTTCGAGGGCGATCCACTTGGTTGTTTGGCCGACGGGAATGTGAAACTGCTGGCCACGGCGGAAATCACCATTCCGAACGAAAAGTCCGCAACTGCGGTGTTCGGTCGCCCAGTTCCGGTCGCGACCGTCGATGTGCTGGCGCTCGCGCTGCGTGACGGGAAGTTGTGGATTGATGTGATCGGAGTCCGGGGCGCCCCCGGGTTGATTCCGGGGGCCAAGCCGGCGCGTTCCACGCGGGTCATGATGTCGGGCGAGGGATTCCGCGTTCGGCTAGCGGCCGATTCACCGGAATCACAAACCTGGGTGGAGTTGATTGTCGTTGAAGTTTCGCGCGGCAAATGACGTGGCGCCCGGTTATAACGCGCTGCGCGAATGCGCCGCGCCTGGCGCATGGCGCGAATGCGCCAGGTGGCGCGGCGCCGGGGTGGGGCGAATTCCCTTCTCACCCCGCGCACCCTGTTGACCCA
>CAZBXY010000610.1:0-2522 GCA_964495365.1 uncultured Frigoriglobus sp.
GAGAAGACCCAAGCAGACTACCCCCAAAGCAGGAGGTGGGTCGGCACCCGCGGCATCGGTTACCATCGACGTGACGGCGTTGCTCGAACTGGCCGCCTGGTGCCGGCAGCGACTCGCCAACCCCGACGGAGCCGACCCATGTCCGACACCCGCCGCCGTACCGCTCCCCCCCGCGCCTGACGCCCCCGTTACCGCCACCGAGCGACCCGCCGCCGGTGTGGGCACACCTCCCGGCCGACCGGCAGGAGCAACTCCGCGACCTGCTCGGCCAACTGCTCGCCCGGCTCCACGCGGCCAACGCCCGCAAGGAGGCCGGTCATGAGTGACGCACTCCGGTCATCGAAGCTCCAGTCCTGGCACCTGGACCGCGCGGCCGTCGTCTACGTGCGCCAATCGACGCCCCAGCAGGTCGCCGACCACAAGGAATCGACCGCCCGACAGTACGCCCTGGCCGATCGCGCCGTCGCGCTCGGCTGGACCCGCGACCGCGTCACCGTGATCGACGACGACCTGGGCAAGAGCGGGCAGTCCATCGAGGGCCGGCTCGGGTTCCAGCGGCTGTTGGCCGAGGTCGCACTGGATCGCGTCGGCCTGATCCTCGGTCTGGAGATGAGCCGGCTGGCGCGCTCGTGCAAGGACTGGCACCAGTTGCTCGAACTGTGCGCCCGGTTCCGGGTGTTGTTGGCCGATGCCGACGGGGTGTACGACCCGACCGAGCATTCGGACCGCCTGATCCTGGGCCTGCACGGGATGATGAACGAGGCCGAGCTCCATGTCCTCAAGCAGCGGATGTACCAGGGCAAGTTGAACAAGGCGCGCCGCGGCGAGTTGTTCGCGACCCCGCCGATCGGGTACGTGTGGTCGCCCGAACGCCGGTGGGCCATCGACCCGGACGAGCACGTTCAGGAGGTCGTGAAGCTGATCTTCGATCAGTTCGACCGCGAGGCCACGATGCACGGGCTGTTGCGGTACCTGGTCCACAACCAGATCCGCATCCCGGTGCGGCCCGCCAGCGGGCCGAACAAGGGGAAGCTGGAGTGGCACCGGCCGAGCCGCGCGACGCTCCTGAACCTGCTGCGGCACCCGGGCTACGCGGGCGCGTACCGGTACGGGCACCGGCCGGTCGATCCGCGCCAGAAGCGGCCCGGGCGCCCGGGCACGGGCAAGCGGGTTCGTCGCCCGGACGAGTGCCTGGTGCTGATCCGCGACCACCTGCCGGCGTACATCAGCTGGGATCGGTTCGAAGCCAACCAGACGCGGCTCGCGGCGAACCGGAACTCGGCCGCGACGCCGGGGGCTCCGCGGAACGGTCCGTCCCTGCTGGCCGGTCTGGTCCGGTGCGGGCGGTGCGGGCAGCGGATGGTGGTGCGGTACGACGGGCGGCGGGGCCGGGTCTCGTACTCGTGCTCCCGGGCGGCGGCCGACTACGGCGAGCCGCTTTGTCAGGGGCTGTCGTGCGGATCGGCCCTGGACGCGCTGGTCGCCGGACAACTGCTGGAGGCCGTGGCGCCGGCGGCGCTGGAGGCGAGCCTGGCGGCCGTTGCGGACGTGGAGCGGGAGCGGGGCGCGTTGACCCGTCAGTGGGAACTCAAGCGGGAGCGGGCCGCGATCGAGGCCGGGCGTGCGGAGCGCCAATACCAGGCGTGCGAGCCGGAGAACCGGCTGGTGGCCCGGGAACTGGAGCGCCGGTGGGAGGACGCGCTGAAGGCGAAGCGGCGACTCGACGACGAGTACGAGCGGTGGCAGCACGCGGCCCCGGACCCGTTGGACGACACCGCCGTGTCCGCGATCCGCGCGCTCTCCGCCGACCTGCCGGCGGTGTGGTCGGCGGAGACTACGACGTCGGCGGATCGCCAGCGCGTTGCTCGATTGCTGCTCGAACGGGTGGTGGTGACCGTGGACAAGGCGAGCGAGCGCGTGGACGTGGCGCTGCACTGGATCGGCGGCGCGGTGCGGCCGCACACCCTGACCCGCGCCGTGCGGGCGTACGATCAGCAGTCGGACTACCCGCGGCTGGTCGAGCGCCTGCGGTCGTTCTGTGGGGAGCGGCTGGGGTCGGCGGAGATCGCCCGGCGGCTCAATGCCGAGGGGTTCCGCCCGCCCAAACGGGCGCCCGCGTTCACCACCGAGATGGTCCGCCGGTTGACGGTTCAACTGAACTTGAGCCGCCGGCCGCGGCACGGGAGCCGGGTCGGCCTGGGTGCGGATGAGTACCGCCCGATGGGGTTGGCCCGTGAACTGAAGGTGAACCGCGACACGGTGCGTCGGTGGATGCGGTCCGGGTGGGTGCACGTGCGGCGCGATGCCGACAATCACCAGGTGATCTGGGCCGATGCGGACGAGCGCCGGCGGTTGCGCGCGTTGCACGGGCTGGCCCGAACGTGGGAGAACAGGACCCGATTGGTGGAACTGAAGAAGCCGAAGCCGCGACCGGCGCGGTAGACTTCGTGGGTGGCCCGGCTCACGGTAGGCCGGGCCACCCCAGTTCCACCTTCGGAGGCATCATGGCTGAGCCATCGAGA
>CAZBXY010000611.1:0-2503 GCA_964495365.1 uncultured Frigoriglobus sp.
CATACTGGTCTCGCAACGGACACAATTACTACCCACAAACATGATGCCTACACTTGCTCCGGGGCGCGTTTGCACGCGGGCGGCCGACCCGGTAAAGTCGGTACTGTCCCATTCTGGAGGTGTGCGATGCGAGCGCTGATTCTGACGACCGCCGGCGTGCTGCTGGCGAACGGGCTAACCGCGGCCCCGGTTCCCAAAGAGAAGACGGTCGAGGAGAAGCTGGCCGGCAAGTGGAAGCTGGTGAAGACCGATGGCGAACTGCCCACCGAGTACGAGTTCTTCATCGAGTACAAGCCGAAGGGGGCAATGACCTTTTCTCGCGTCCCCAAGGAAGGCAAGGCGTTCATTTCCGACGGCAAGTACAAGGTGGTCGGCGACGACAAGATCGACTGGACCATCAACGAGAACGGCGCCGAGCGGGGCGAGATCTCCAAGATCAAGACGCTGACCGACACCAAACTGGTGATCGAAGACCCGGACGGCATCAAGGAGGAGTTCGAGAAGGTCGTCGAGAAGAAGGACGGGAAGAAGGAGGAAAAGAAAGAGGAAAAGAAGAAAGAGGAAAAGAAGGAACCCAAAAAGGACGAGCCTGGCAAGTGACGCGTGTCAGTAGGAGTACGCCCGGCTCAGCCGGGCGTACTCCTTTTCCAGAATCAAATCGGCTACCCGGCACCCGCGAACGTGCGGCCCGTTGCCGCGACAGTAGTTGAGGAGGGCGCCGGAGTTGCACCCGGCGTCTTGAAGGGCGTCGGCCAGGATCGGCATCCGATCGAACGCCTCTTCATAAATACCGCGCGCCAGCGCGAGAACGTCCGACGTGCGTCCCGCGGGGTCAAATGTGATGGAGCAGAACAGGTTTCCGAAGACGTTGGGAATCAGAACCGCTTGTGCGCGGTGGGTACGGTCGAACGCGGCGATGAAATCCACCCCCGGCGCGCCGGGCGGCGTTTGCCGACTGGAATGCGGCCCGGGCCGCGGCGTCCCTGCCCGCGCGCCGGCACAAGTCGCCGTGCGCGGCCCCTGCGCGTCCCGACAGGCGGGAGTCATCGCCGCCCGAAACGCCCGCGCGTCGCGGCGAACGAGCTCCAATTCGTCGTCGGGCAGGGGTTCGTCCGCGTGGCGCTCGGCCACTTCCACGGCGGTCTGACTGCGCTCGTTGGTGAGAAACGGCCACGCTCCCCGACAACGCACCGCTTCCGCTCACTTGCTTTCCCTTCGAGGAACCCGGAGACGACCGATGCCGTGACCCGAAACGCACCAGGAAGGAATTGCACCTCCACCTCCGCATTGCCAACGCGGCGTCCTACTCATTAGACGACCGGTGCCGTGCGACTCGGGTTCGGTGCCCCGTGAAGGACTTGCACCTCCATCCCCAGGGTTATGAGTCCCGGTATCTTGCTCGTTAGAAGAACGGGGCTTGAGCGCACCGGGGCGGAATTGCACCGCCGCTAACGGCCTGACAAGCCGTGGTCCTACTCATTAGACGACCGGTGCCCGCGAGCGAACCTGCCGCGCCGCGGGGCTGTCCCTTACGCGGTCCTTCGGAGGGCGAACCCGTGAGTGACGAAGCCGCATTTCTCCGCGCCGCACAGGCCCAGCCGGACGACGACACGCTCCGTCTCGTTTACGCCGACTGGCTCGAAGAGCAAGGCGGTGAGAAGTTCGCGACGCAGGCCGCGTTCGTCCGGCTCCAGGTGCGGCGCTCGCAACTCGACGTGTTCGACCCTAACCGCGCCGGGCTGCTCCAAGAAGAAGCCAAGCTCGTCCAGAAGCACAAGCGCGACTGGAACGGGCGCATCCACCACGCGCTGCACCGTCGCGGGCTGTTCGGGCTGATCGACTCGCGCCGCGGGCTGATCCGCAAGTGGGACTACCACCGCGGGATGATTGCGCGCGTCTCGCTGCCGGCCGACGGACTGGCCGCACACGCGGCGTTCGTGGCGTCGCTCGGCCCGATCCAGGCGCTGGAAGTCGCCGGCTGGCGAGCGTGGTCGAAAGATGAGGCGCACGCGCAGGAGCCATTGTTCGCAGGGGTGAAGGTACTCACCCTCCGCTCGCGGGTCGTGCTCCTCGGCGGGTTACTCGCCTTCAAGCCGTTGCGGCACGTATCGGTCCTCGATCTGCGACACGAACAGTTTGTCGCGTCGCACGCCCGCGATCTGCTCTCCGGCGCAAAACGGGGAGAACTGCCGCCGGTGATCCTGTTCCGGCAGACGGTAATGCTCCCGCGGCCGCCGCGCGGCGGCTACGTTCAGCAGAACGCCTTTCAGGCGGTTCACGTGATCGACCCGCACAAGAAGTGGGACGCGCTGCGGCTGTGGTTCGCCGACTTCACCGGCGAGGTACTCGACCCGATCCGCGTGTAGGTGTTTTGGCGAGCCGCGACCGCAAGGGAGCGGGCTACAGAATGCAGAACCGTATGACGAATCTCCTGTGCGTAGCCCGCTGCCTTGCGGCTGACAGTCCCTCACATCTTTGGCCTTGACAGTTCGTAGAGGAGGAT
>CAZBXY010000612.1:0-2483 GCA_964495365.1 uncultured Frigoriglobus sp.
CGCGGGTCGATGTTCACGACGGTTGCACAGGTGCCGAACTTGCGGCTCACCTCGGCGATCAGTTCGGGCGTCTTCACGGCCGCCGAGTTCAGGCTCACCTTCTCCGCGCCGGCCTGGATGAGTTGCGTCGCGTCGTCGAGCGTGCGGATCCCGCCGCCCACGGTGAACGGCATGAAGATCTGCTCCGCCACCCGGCGCACCATCTCCAGCATGATCGCGCGCCCCTCGTGACTGGCGGAGATGTCGAGAAAAACCAGCTCGTCGGCGCCCTGTTCGTCGTACCGGCGGGCGACCTCGACCGGGTCGCCAGCGTCGCGCAAGTCCACGAAGTTCGTCCCCTTCACCACCCGGCCGCGGTCCACATCCAGGCAAGGAATGATCCGCTTGGTGAACATCGTTTGGCGCGGTGCGGTGAAATCGGAACAGTGCGAGAGGTACAAAGCTGATCGTACCGGGCGCGAGGGAGCCGGTCAATCGGCCCGATTCGCGGCTCGCAAAGTAGTAGCCACACTCCGTGTGCCGTTCTTTACTCCCGACGCAACGACACGGCGTGTGCGGCTACTTCGAGAAGCAACGGCACACGGAGTGTGCCTACTACTTTGAAAGGCCCCGCAGTTGGCATTCCGGTATTCGAGGCCCCTCGCTATTGTCCGCGACGATTGCGAGGGTTTCGGGGCCGACGTGGGGGCCGGGATGGTGACGCAAGCCGTTGCGCTGTGGAGGTTTCGGTACTTCCTGCTGGCGCTCGTCTGGCTCGACTTCCGCCAGCGGTACCACCGGTCGTGGCTGGGCGCCGGGTGGGCCGTCCTCCACCCGATCGGGATGGCCGGGGCGTACCTCGTCGTGTTCAGCGGCATCGTCGGCCTTTCGACCGAGGATTACACCAAGACGCTCTTGATCGGCCTCGCGGTGTGGAGCTTCTTCCGCGACTGCGCCGTGAACGGGTGCCTGTCGATCGTCTCGCACGAAACCTACGTCCGGCAGTTCGACCTGCCGATCGGGCTGTACTCGCTGCGGTTCGTGACGGGGTACGCGATCCAGGCGCTGTTCGCGCTGGCGGTCGCCGCGGCGGCGATCGTGCTTCTGGACGCGCGCCTCGACAAATTGCTCATGTTCTGGGCCGTTGTGCCCTCGCTTCTGCTCATTTTCGTCGCGGGGTGGGCGTTCGCGACGATCGCGTCGTTCGCCCAGGTGTACTTTCACGACACCAAGCACCTGCTGGAAATCGGCTCGCAGATGCTGTTCTTCCTGACGCCGATCGTGTACCCACCGAGCCTCTTGGTGGCCCGCGGGCTGGGGTGGATGGCCCGGTTCAACCCGGTGAACGTGTACCTGGAACTGGTCCGCTACCCGCTCACCACCGGGCAGCTCCCGGACGCGAAGCTCTACATCTACGGCGCCGGGTTTACTGCCGTGCTGGTCGTACTCGCGTCACTCAGCCTCTGGCGGCTCCGCTCGCGGTTCGTGTTCCACCTCTGATCCCAGAGGCAATCGGCGGCCGGATTTCTTGCCGGACCAAAGTTGGGTCGTCGGGCGAGCGCAAAGTTGTGGCCCGGCAAAAAGCGCAACCCGGCCCTCGCTACAATCCGACTTTTCCACCGAATCGGATTTGCCTCCCCAAATTCTGCGATCTATCCCTTCACACTCCACAATCGGCCAACGGTTGGAGTCAACCCGGGCGGGTTGGTGCGCCGTAATCCGCACCGCGCCCGGGTCCGCTGATCGCGCCGTCGCACCCCCGCGCGGCGTTCCGTTCTACTGCTCCGACGCGCCCCATGAACCGCGTTTCGCCCAAAACCAACCGCGCCGACCTCACGTCGGCGGGACGCGAGACCAACAACGAACCGCCCAAAACGGTTCGGGTCGAGGCCGCGCGGAACAGCGCGCCGACCCCGGTCGGGCCGCTGCACCGCTCCGACCTGGCCGTTCGGGTCGTTGAGAACAACCGCCCCGACCTGAAGCCGGGGCAGAACGTCCTGGGGTTCACGCTGATCGAGCGCCTGGGCGAAGGCGCGTTCGCGCAAGTCTTTCTCGCCGAACAAAACGCGATCGCCGGGCGCAGCGTGGTCGTGAAGGTCACCCCGGCGCGCACGGCCGAGCCCGAACGGCTCGGCCGGCTCCAGCACCCCAACATCGTCCCGATCCACTCGGTCCACGAACACGGTCAACACGAACTCATCTGTATGCCGTTCCTGGGGCGCCACACGCTCGCGAACGTCATCACCGCCGGCCGCCGCGACTCGTGGTTCTCCACGCGGCTGGCCCCGCGCAGCAGCACCCGGCGCTCCACGACGAGGCCGCGGCTCGCCCCCGCGATCGACGGGAACACGCCCGGACCCGACGATCTTCCGTGTCCGGAAGTGGACGTGCGGTGGGTGCTGCGGTTACTGTCCGGGCTCGCCGCGGGCCTCGATCACGCGCACCGGCGCGGGATCTTGCACCTCGACATCAAGCCGGCCAACGTACTACTCGCCGACACCGGC
>CAZBXY010000613.1:0-2428 GCA_964495365.1 uncultured Frigoriglobus sp.
GTCGGTTCGTCGAGGACGTACAGCACGCCGGTCAGCCCGCTACCGATCTGCGAGGCGAGCCGGATGCGCTGCGCCTCGCCGCCCGAGAGCGTCGGTCCTTGCCGGCCGAGTGTGAGGTAATCCAGGCCGACATCGACGAGGAACTTCAGCCGCGAACTGATCTCGCGCAGCACTTCGCCGGCGACCTGCCGGTCGGTTTTCGTGAGCTTGAGCGAGTCGAACATCGAAAGTGTGTCGCCGAGCGATTTCGCGCACATGTCGCCGAGCGTGAGGTTCGCGAACCGCGTGGCCGCGGCGTCGGAACGGAGCCGCGCGCCGTGGCACGCGGTGCAGGGCACCTCGTCCACGAGGTGTTCGAGCTTCGCGCGGTACACCCACGACACGCGCGAGGCTTCGTCCACCGCGGGGAACAGACCCTTGTATTGGAACTTGGCGGGGCGAACGGCCGGTGTCAGCCGGCCGGTGGTTTTCCTGCCTTTACCGGCCGGCTCACGCCGGCCGTTCGCCTCTAACTCGATCCACGTCTCGCCGGTGCCGTGCAACACCGTCCTCTGATGTGAGGGGTCGAGCGCGTTGAACGGCGTGTCGAGCGAGAACCCGGCGTGCTTGGCGAGCGCCTCGGCAAACGGCAGCCACGGCGAGCCGGCGGTGAGGGCCGGCCATGCGGTGACGGCGCCTTGTCGGAGCGAAAGGCGCGTATCGCCCAAGAGCAGGTTCGCGTTTGCTCCGCGCTGGAAGCCCAGTCCTTCGCACGTGGGGCACCAGCCGAGCGGGCTATTGAACGAGTAGTGGTGCGGGTTGAGCGGCTCGAAGCTCAGGTTGCAGTGTTCGCACGCGAGGTGTTGCGAGAACTTCTCGACCTTCCACTTCTCTTCCGCAACGTCGGCCTCGACGTAAGCGATGTGCATCACCCCGCGGCCGAGGTCGAGCGCCTGCTCGACGGCTTCGGCGATCCGGGTGCGCGTCCCTGGCTTGACCACGTTGCGATCAACGATCACCTCGACGTTGTGCTTGCGCCGGTGGTCAATCTGCGGCGGGGCGTCGATCGTGTGACTGGCTCCGTTCACGCGCATCCGGGTGAAGCCGGCGCGGCGGATCTCGTCGAAGAGCGTGTCGTACTTCTCCTGCCCCTTGCGCTCCAGCGGGGCCATGATGTAGAGCTTCGTCCCCTCCGCGAGTGACAGCACCTTGTCCACGATCTCGTCGGCGGTCTGCGTGCCGACCGGCCGCGCGCACTTCGGGCAGTGGCGCTGGCCGAGGCGTGCATAGAGGATTCGGAGGTAGTCGTAAATCTCGGTGACCGTACCGACCGTGCTTCGCGGAGACTTGCTCGTCGTCTTCTGCTCGATGCTGATCGCCGGCGACAGCCCGGTGATGTGTTCCACCTTCGGCTTCTGCACCTGCCCGAGGAACTGGCGTGCGTAGCTGGAAAGCGACTCGACGTAACGCCGCTGGCCCTCAGCGTAGATCGTGTCGAGCGCCAGCGACGACTTGCCGGAGCCAGATGGGCCGCAGAAGACCGACATTTTCTCGCGCGGCAACTTCGCCGAGACGTTCTTCAGGTTGTGCTGGCACGCACCTTCTACGCACAGGTGGGTAATGTATTCTTGCCGTTTAGTGAGTGGGGAGTGGTGAGTGGTGAGTGGCGACTTCTTACCGTTCGTTGGTTTCTTCGTGGGGAACAAGACGGGGGCGAGCGCCTGGCCCGTGTAAGATTCCTTGCGCTTTGCGATCAGTTCGGGGGGGCCTTCGGCGACAATGTGACCGCCGCCGTTGCCGCCTTCGGGGCCGAGGTCGATCACCCAGTCGGCGGTCTTCACCACGTCCAGATCGTGTTCGATTACCAGTACAGTGTTCCCCTGCTGGACGAATCCGTGCAGCACTTCCAGGAGTTTGCGCACGTCCTCGAAGTGCAGGCCGGTGGTCGGTTCGTCGAGGATGTAGAGCGTCTTGCCGGTGCTGCGCCGGACCAGTTCCTTCGCCAGCTTGATGCGCTGAGCTTCGCCACCCGAGAGGGTCGGGGAGGGCTGGCCGAGTTTGATGTAGTCGAGGCCTACGTCGTGCAGTGTCTGCACCATCGCGCGGACCTTCGGGATGTGCTCGAAGTGTTCCAGCGCCTGCGCGACCTCCATTTCCAGCACGTCCTGGATCGACTTGCCGCGATACTTCACCTGGAGCGTTTCGCGGTTGAACCGGCGGCCCTCGCAGACGGGGCACTGCACCCATACGTCGGCGAGGAAGTCCATTTCGAGCTTGTTGGAGCCGTTGCCCTCGCACGCCTCGCACCGGCCGCCGGGCTTGTTGAAGCTGAACCGGCCCGGGGCGTACCCGCGGACCTTCGCGTCGGCCATCTGCGCGTAGAGCGCGCGGATTTCGTCCCACACCTTGATGTAGGTGGCCGGGTTCGACCGCGGGGTGCGGCCGATCG
>CAZBXY010000614.1:0-2414 GCA_964495365.1 uncultured Frigoriglobus sp.
CCAGAGACCCACCACCCGCAGAAGGCCAACCACCCACTGGATGACATGAGCCGATTTTTTTCCGCTTTTGTCCCGGGTCGCCTTCGGGACACCGCCCAGGTTGGGTGAGGCCGCCCTCCGCGCCCTCGCTTCCCCGACCTGGGCGGTTTCGTTCACACACTCGGCGCGACGTGAGGCGTTCGAGGGGTGTTTCACTCGGACACCGAACGAGATCCGAAATCGCTCGAGCCATCATCCTATCGCGCGGCCTGCTAACTCCAAATGCGCTGTAAAATCCCTGAGATTGGTGACTATTACGAAAGGGCACCCGCACCCGGATTGGCGCGAATTTTCGAGGAGCGTTGTGTTCGAGGAGGCTAACCTCACGACCAACGGCTCTTCGGCTGGAATGCAAGTATCAGCAACCGCACCCACCTCATGCACCACGTTCCGGCTCTCGTCTGACTGGACCTTTCGTCTGCCGCCACAATTCACGTTCTGCGAACGTCGAGGAGTCACGCGACGCGCCCGAAATTGGATCGGGTACACCCGGCCTGAACTATGGTTTCGACATCCGGAGTTTCGGTCGTGCGAAGCTCTGTTTCGCTTCCTCCCACCACTGTCGTGTGCGGGTCGGGAGGGCGGTGCAACGGCACTCGGAGGCTCGTCGGAGTGAGGCACGAAGTGACAGTTTGGGCCGTTGCAGCCGGCTGGCTCGCGGCGGTCGGGATAGGGTTCTGGGTCTGGGAGCGGTACGACACCACCCCGGGCCGCGCGGGCGCGGCCACGGATGCGGCAGGCGAACCGCCCCGCGATTGCTGGCGCCTGATCGTCTTCGCTCACCCCCGTTGCCCGTGTACGCTCGCGGCGCTCCGCGAACTCGCCGACATTGCCCGCGCCGCGCCGGAGTTGTCTGTGTGCGTGCTGTTCGTCCGTCCCGCGGGCGCACGCGACGATTGGGAACGCGGCGATTCGTGGGACACGGCGGCCCTCATCCCCGGTGCGGAAGTCGGTTGTGACGCGGACGGCACAGAGGCGCGTCGGTTCGGGGCCGAGACCTCTGGGTTCGCGGTTCTGACGAACACCACCGGCCGGGTCGTGTTTCGCGGAGGACTCACCCGGGGGCGCGGACGAACGGGCGAAAGTGCCGGGGGCCGCGCGGTCCTTACTTGGCTCGGATCGCGAACCGGAGCGGCGACGGCTCCGGTGTTCGGCTGCCCGTTGTTCACCCCCGACGACTGAACCAGAAACGACCTCATACAGAACACATGATTCGGCGCGGAGGATATCTGTGGCCACCGGAGCGAAGTCGGAAACCGAACCGCGGGTTCAGGAGTTGCTCGCGGGCTACCGCGACGCGATCTACCGGCGCACCGACCAGATGTTCGCTGGTCTGCTCGTGTTCCAGTGGGTCGCGATGGTCGTTCTGGCCCTCTGGGTCTCGCCGCTCACCTGGGCCGGTACTTCCAGTCGCACACACCCACACGTCTGGGCCGCGGTCGCGCTGGGCGGGGCCGTCGTGGTACTCCCCGTGTTTCTCGCCCTCGCCCGCCCGGGCCGAACGAACACGCGGTTCGTGATCGCCGCGGCGCAGATGCTCTCGACGGGGGTGCTCATCCACCTGACCGGCGGGCGCATCGAAACGCACTTCCACGTGTTCGGCTCGCTCGCGTTCCTCGCGTTCTACCGCGACTGGCGCGTCCTCGTGGTGGCGTCCGCGGTGACGGCGGTCGATCACCTGGTCCGCGGGTTCGCCTGGCCCGAATCGATCTACGGAACACTGATCGGGGCCAACTGGCGGTGGATCGAACACGCCGGGTGGGTCATTTTCATGGACCTGTTCCTCGGGTACGCGTGCTTGCGCGGCGACGCCGACCTGCGGCGTACCGCCGAGCGCGAGGCCGAACTCGAAGCCGCGCACGCGACCGTCGAGGAGCGCGTCGTCGCGCGCACCGCCGAGTTGTGGCAGAAGGAAGAACAGTTCCGCCGCGCGTTCGACGACGCCGCGACCGGGATGGCGCTCGTCGCCACGGACGGCCGGTTCCTGCGCGTCAACCGCGCGCTCTGCGAACTGGTGGGCTACTCCGAGGGCGAACTGCTCGCGACCACGTTCCAGGCACTCACGCACCCGGCGGACCTCGGGCTCGACGTCAAGCACCTCAACCGCAGCCTGCGGGGCGAAACGAACACCTACCAGATGGAGAAGCGGTACTTCCACAAGGAAGGGCGCGTGGTGTGGGTGCTGCTGAGCGTCTCGCTGGTCCGCGACGCGGCCGGCGCGCCGGTACACTTCGTCTCGCAGATCCAGGACATCACCGCCCGCCGGCGAGGCGAGGAGGCGCTGCGGAGCGCGACCGCCGCCGCCGAGGCCGCCAGCAAGGCCAAGAGCGAGTTCCTGGCGAACATGAGCCACGAGATCCGCACGCCCATGAACG
>CAZBXY010000615.1:0-2407 GCA_964495365.1 uncultured Frigoriglobus sp.
CGCCCCGCAGTGGGGCTTCAAGAAGCACGGCCAGAGCGGGCAGGAAATGAACGAGCTGTTCGTTCACCTTCCCGATGTGGCCGATGATTTGTGCATCGTGCGGTCGTGCAAGACGGAAGCGATCAACCACGACCCGGCGCACACGTTCATGAACACCGGCAGCACGGTGTCCGGGCGCCCCAGCATGGGAAGTTGGCTCACTTACGGCCTCGGTGCGGAAGCCGACGACCTGCCGGGGTTCGTGGTGCTCACATCGAACGGGCGCGGCGGGCAGAACCAGCCGATCGCGGCGCGGCAGTGGGCCGCCGGGTTCCTTCCGGGGCAGTTCCAGGGCGTGCAACTCCGCAGCAAGGGCGATCCGGTGCTGTACCTCCCCACGCCCCCGGGCGTCGATCAGAACGAGCAGAAAGACGTGATCGACGCCGTCGCGGAACTCAACAAGCTCCAAAACGCCGCGGTGGACGATCCCGAAATCGCCACACGAATCGCGCAGTACGAACTCGCGTTCAAGATGCAGACGAGCGTCCCGGCGCTCATGGAATTCAAGGACGAACCCGCGAAGGTGATCGAGATGTACGGCGCGAAAGGCCCCGACGGGTCGTTTGCGGGGAACTGCCTGCTCGCCCGGCGGCTCGCTCAAAAGGGCGTGCGGTTCATTCAACTCTACCACCGCGACTGGGACCACCACGGCGGCATCAAGGACGGGATCAAACTGAAGGTCGAGGAAGTGGATCGCCCGCTCGCGGCACTGGTGAAAGACCTGAAACGGCTCGGCATGTTCGACGACACGCTGTTGGTGTTTACCGGCGAGTTCGGGCGCACCCCGATGTCGCAGGGCGGCAACGGGCGCGACCACCACATGAAGGGCTTCAGCGTGCTCCTCGCCGGCGGCGGGATCAAGGGCGGCCTCTCCCACGGCGCGACCGACGAGTTCGGCTACAACGCGGAGGAGAAGGTGTTCCCGATCCACGACCTCCACGCGACGATGCTGCACCTCCTGGGTATCGACCACGAGCGCCTGACGGTGAAGTTCCAGGGCCGCGACTACCGCCTCACCGACGTACACGGGCACGTGGTGAAGGAGATTCTGGCCTGAGCCGGCCGGTGTTGGGCGAACCCGGAGCGTCAGCGACGGGGTGGCGTGCGCGTGACGCTGGTTCACGCGCTGAATCGCCACAACACGCGCTACGGCCTCGCGTCGCTCTGCCTCGGCGGTAACGCGGTCGCGATGATCGTGGAGCGGGTGACTTTCCTGGGACCGCGGGCGTCCCGCCCGCGGTTACTCCAATCGTGGTTGTTTCGGGTTGTTTGGCAAGCGCCCGCACTTAACGAGCATGGGGCGGGGCGCCCACAGTCCCAGGAAATGGCAATGCCGCCCATCGTCCTGATGCTCGAAGACGACGTCGAGCGGCTCGACCGCTTCGAGGCGGTCGCGGCGAAGCTCGGCATCGAACTGGTCGTCTGGGCGGACGCACGCCGGATGATCGCCGAACTGTCGGCACACCTTCTGTCGGCCGCGCTCATCTCGCTCGACCACGACCTCGTGCCGATCCACGACATCGAACCCGGCGACGGGCTGGACGTGGCCAAACACCTCGCGACGCTCCCGCCCGTGTGCCCGGTCATCGTTCACACGAGTAACGGCGTTCGTGGCGACGCGATAATCGGCGAACTGGAACTCGCGGGCTGGATCTATCACCGCGTCCCGCCCATCGGCGACGACTGGATCGAAGTGGACTGGCTCCGCACCGTGAAGCGGGCGTTGAAAGCTCGCCGCTGACGGCTTTCGCACCCTGCCAAAGCGTCAGCCGCGGTTCGCGTTCGCCCCGCAATCCTGACAGGAACGCCCACCTCGCCGCGCTTGCTTCTCGCCGTAACTCCTTTCTCCATCCACACTTCGCACGCGAGCACCGGCAGGGCACGGTTCTTGCATACAGCGCTGCGTCTATCGTGAGTTCATGCCTCCCGGAGCCGCTTTCATGGGCCTGAAACCGCTCGGCGACCGTATCGTCGTTCGCCGCGAAGCCGCCGACGAGAAAACGGCCGGCGGGATCCTTCTGCCCGACACCGCCAAGAACAAGCCGCAGCGCGGGACCGTGCTGGCGGTCGGCCCAGGCAAGATGAAGCCCGACGGCGGGCGCGCCGAGATGCAACTGAAGGTCGGCGACAAGGTGCTGTTCACCTCCTGGGCCGGCGACGAGTTCAAGGACCGCGCCGCCGACGGCGACATCCTCCTCATGCACGAGGGCGACGTCCTCTGCGTGCTGGGCTGACCGCACACGACACCGAACACCCAAACACTCCATACCGAGGATTCCGAATGTCAGCCAAGCAAATTGCGTTTGATCAGGAGGCCCGCGAGGCCATGAAGCGCGGCATCTCGAAGCTCGCGCGGGCCGTCAAGGTC
>CAZBXY010000616.1:0-2383 GCA_964495365.1 uncultured Frigoriglobus sp.
CCGCGTGTGGTGTTTCTGGATAAAGCGAACGCGGCCAGTAAGGCGAACGGCGCGGGGCGATCGGCCCGATAAGCACCAGTATCGCCAGCACCATCGCGCCCAGCGGGCGGTGGAATTCGATGCCGAGGTAGCCGTACACCTCCAGCGGGAGCTGCTGGCTCAGCAGTAGCAACACCGCGGCCCACCCGCGCACTTTCCACCCGCCGGCGAACAGGTCGCGGATCAGCGGCACGACCAGCGTCAGCGCCAGCAGTTCATAACCGAGTACCTGACAGCACGTGAGCGCGCCGGCGACGGTCGCGGCCAGCGCCCACGCCGCCGACGGGCGCTCCCCGGCCAGCGCGATGCGCCCCAACACCAACCCGCCCCACACCAGATAGCCCGCGAGGGTCGTCACGATGGTCTGTTCGATGAGCGGTCCGCCGAACGCGAACAACAGCCGGTTCCAACTCGTGATCTGTGGGTTCAGTTCGGCCCGGTTGTACAGCACTTCCTTGTGCGCGCTCGGCAGGTACGCGAGGTAGTCCTTCAGGTATAGCGGGGAACCGCCCGCGAGCGTCGCCCCGATGAGGTTGAGCGCCGCGACAATCGCGACGATCGCCGCCGCGCGCTTCCAGCCGCCCAGATACCACGCGAGCGCAATTAAAGGCAGCGCGAGGTGCGGCTTCACAAAGGGGATCGCCCACAGCGCCGCGCCGAGCCAGAACGCGAACGTACTTTTTCGTTCGATTCGCAGCAGGGCGTCCCAGTTTTCTTCCTCTTCCAGTTCGGCCGTTGCGAGTCGCAATCGACTAGCCCATTCAAAGCACATTTGCCCGGCGACCACGCACGCGACCGACCACAGCGACGTTTGCCCCACGACGACCGTTGCCACCGCGAGCGGGTTCAGCACCAGCGCCAGCGGAACGATGATCCAGACGAGCGTTCGCGGCGCCGGGGGCTGATCGGGTGCGCGGAACTGGTTCGGCAACTGCGCGATCGCCCACGCGGTCAGCGCGGTGACGAGCGCCCACAGCACCTTCGCGCCGGTCCACGAGAGCATCGCGAACGGCAGGTAAACCATGATCGCCAAGGGCGGCGGGAAATACCCGCAGTTGTTCACGAGGCTGTCGAACTTCGGCTCGGGGTCCGGGAACTGCGCCGCCACGCGCTCGCGTACGAGCGGCACGTTGTAGGGCGTTTGCCCTTCGGAGACGAGTACCGGCCCGATGCGGTAGATAAACAGGTCGGGGAAGTTGTTCGCGGTGAGCGCCTGCGCGAGCGCGAACGCGCCGAGCAGGAGCGCGGCGAACAGTGGAATCAGGCGAGCGGGGGGCTTACGCCCCCTGTTCTCGACCGGCTCGGATATCGCTGTGGGCACGATGGTCTCTGTTGAGAACAGAGAACAGGGGGCTTACGCCCCCCGCTCGCCGAGAAGCAACGTCGCCGGCGATTGCAAGTACCGCAGCACCGCGTTGCCGAACACGACGCCGATCGCCCCGTCCACGACGCGGTGATCGAACGAGAACGACAGGAACACGATGTCCGTCGGCTTCAGGTTGCCGTGCGAATCGTACACCGGGCGCTTCACCACCTTGCCCACGCCCATGATCCCGACTTCCGGGTGATTGATGATCGGCGTCGAAATCAGTCCGCCGATGTTGCCGATCGACGTGACCGTGAACGTGCCGCCGCGCAGGTCGTCGATCTTGCTCTTGCCGGCCTTCGCGTCGTTACTCAGGCGTTCGATGTCGGTGGCGATCGTGGGCACGTCCTTCTTGTCGGCGTCCTTCACGACCGGCACGATGAGGCCGCTGGGCGCCGCGACCGCGAACCCGACGTTGTACTTGCCGTGCAGCACCACCTCGCCCGCGGCCTCGTCGAACGAGCTGTTGACGATGGGCACTTCCTTGAGTGCCCGCGAAACGGCCTTCACGAAGAACGCGAGGTACGTGAGTTTCACCCCGGTGGCGGCGAGCGGCTCGCGGAGCTGCGCCCGCAGCCGCACCATGTCGCTGAAGTCGCACTCGTCGATGTATGAGTAGTGCGGGATGTGCCGCTTCGACTCGACCATGTGCTCGGCGATCTTGCGCCGCATTCCGATCAGCTTGACGCGCGTCCCGGCGACGCCGAGATCGAGCTTCGAGAGGTCGGTGCTCGGCGCGGGCGCCGGGCGCGGGCCGTTGGTCGATTTGGGCGCCAGCAGCGGGGTGATGTCGTCCAGCAAGATGCGCCCGTGCGGCCCGCTCCCGCGCACACGCGCCAGATCGACGCCGAACTTGCGTGCGAGCATCCGCACCGACGGTGCCGCCGGCGGCAGCGGGTGGCCGTTGGAGGGGGAAGAACCTAACCCCCCGGCCCCCTTCCCTGAGAAGGAAGGGGGGGTACGCCGTGTGTCGCCCAC
>CAZBXY010000617.1:0-2380 GCA_964495365.1 uncultured Frigoriglobus sp.
TGGGGGTCTACGCCAAACAGGATGGACAGGAAACACCCAATAACTGACATGAGCCCCCGTGTTATTTATGCCAACCGGCATAAACACAAGTTCGGCCACAGCAGCCGAGGCGTTTATGAGAAGAGGTGTACGCCGGTTACTAGTTGCGGTAGGCATTGTGGCGATCGTTGTGTTGTTTGCCATTGTTCTCGATTGGCCGCGCCGTCACCAACAGTCCGGGCGTGAAGCCTACGACTGCGCCCAACTCGGGACGCCTGAGACCGAGGTTCTCGCGGCAATCACCCTACCCTCATCACCGCACGCCATCAGCGGACTGCAGCGCCCGCCGCTCGATCTGATGGCGGAAGATGGCATGGCTCACTTCGCCAATTCGGAGGTGGTCTCCGAGAACCGTCCAGATGGTGCGGTCCTGTATCGGCGGGAAGCCGATAGCCAAGTAGTAGGTTGGGCGCGGTGGTGGGATACTCCTCAGTGTTCGCTCGTTGTGATCTTCGGACCCGACGGCAAAGTGATAGGTCGCACGTTGTACGAGAACTGTGTCCAATGCAGCTTCTGGGCGAGGTGAACGAAGGCCTGGCGAACCGGGCGCCGCACCGAACCCGACCGGGTAGCTTGTGCGGGGCGCGGGAACGTTCCCGCGCCCGCTCATCGCAGCATCACACCAGGCCGCTGGCCGAGACCTTGATGCCCTTGAGCATCATGCGGAGCTGGTCGGCGTTGGGCGAGAACTCCAGCGCCGTCGATTTGTCGATCCGCCCGAGCTCGACCAACTGGCGCAGGTTCTCGTTGAAATCGACCATCCCGTCGTTGTAGTTCGCCCGGATCGCGTCCAAAAGCTTCGAGTCCTCGCCCTTGAGGATCATCTCGCGGATGCGCGGGTTGACGATCATGATCTCGTTCGTCGGCACCCGCTGCACCCCCGGGAGGATGGACGGCAACAGCTTCTGGGCCACCACCGCCTTGAGGTTGAACGACAGGCTCATCCGAACCGCGCCGTGCTGGTTGGGCGGGAACAGCCCCAGGATGCGGTCCACCGTGTTGTAGGCGTTGGACGCGTGGATCGTCCCGAACACCACGTGGCCCGTTTCCGCGGCGTGAACCGCGGCCTCGAACGTGTCGCAGTCGCGCATCTCGCCGACCAGGATCACGTCCGGGTCTTCGCGCACCGCGTGCTTGAGCGCCGTGTGCCAGTCGGACACGTCCAGGTACACCTCGCGCTGGTTCACCACGCTCATCTTGTCGGTGAACACGAACTCGATCGGGTCTTCGATCGTGAGGATGTGCAGCGGCTCGTTCTGGTTCATGTAGTCGAGCATCGACGCGATCGTCGTGCTCTTGCCCGACCCGGTGACGCCAGCGAGCAGCACCATGCCCATCTCGTAGTGGCACAGCTTCTCGATCGACGGCGGCAGGAACAGCTTCTCGAACGACGGGATGTTCTGGGTGACGAGCCGGGCGACCATCGCGAACTGGCCGCGCTGCTTCAGCAGGTTGACGCGGAACCGGGCCTCTCCACTACCGATGACGTGCGCGAAGTCGGCCCCGCCGGTGTCCTCCAGCACCTTCTTGTCCTTCTCCCGCAGGATCGGGAAGATCATTCGCTCCAGCATCTCCTGCGTGAGCACCGGGGTGTTCATCTTCTGGATGACGCCGCGGAGCCGCATCATGCCCGGCAGGTTGGCCTTCAGGTGCAGGTCGGACCCCTTGTGCAGCATCACGGTGCGGAACAACTGGTTGATCTGGGGTTCGCCCTGCGGCAGCGGGGCCACCTTCAGCCCCGGCTCCGGGGAGTTGATCGGGATCGGCTGGTACGCCGCCGGCGGGGGGGGCGGGGGGGCCGGCGGATCGAGCTTCGGCATGGCATTACTCCTGAATACGCGAGAACGAGAATAACGACGCAATATTGTCTAGCGGTCGCCCCGCGGGGGCGCCGGGATCCGCACGGGAACCCCCTTCGAGGCCAGGTACGCTTTCGTGTCGGGAATCGAGAACTCGTTGTAGTGGAAGATGCTGGCCGCGAGCGCCGCGTCGGCCCCGGCCTCGAACGCGAGCCGCAGGTGCTCCGGGTGCCCGGCCCCGCCGCTGGCGACCACCGGCACGTTCACCGCCTGTGTCACCGCGCGCAGCATCGGGATGTCGTAGCCGGTCTTGGTCCCGTCGGCGTCCATCGACGTGAGGACGATCTCGCCGGCGCCCAACTCGACCACGCGCCGCGCCCACGCGACCGCTTCCAGGCCCGTCGGCACGCGCCCGCCGTTCACGTGCACTTCCCACCACTCGTCGTCAGCGGGCAGCGGGCAGTGGGCAGTGAGCAGAGAAGAACCGGAATCTCGGCCGCTACTCGTCTTCTGTTCTCTGCTTTTTTCTGCCCACTGCTCAC
>CAZBXY010000618.1:0-2378 GCA_964495365.1 uncultured Frigoriglobus sp.
CGACGAGGGCGGGTTCGGCGGGGCCGGCGGCTACGTCCTGTCCGGTTCGACCGCATGGAACAACAGCACGGTGACTCGCGGCCACACCGGCTACGCGCCGTGGGGCGGGAGCATCACCTTCGACAGCAGCGAGAACTGGCACTTCGGCCAGACCACAACCGGACTGACCGCGACCAAAGAAGACTTCTACACGGTCGCGATGCACGAGATGGGGCACCTGCTCGGCATCGGCACGTCGGCGCAGTGGACGGCCAACGTGAGCGGGTCGTCGTTCGTCGGCTCGTCGGTGCGGAGCGCGTACGGCGGCGCGGTGCCGCTCTCGTCCGACAAGGCGCACTGGGCCGACGGGGTGAAGCTCGGCGGCGCCGCGACCGTGATGGACCCGATCTTGCCCCGCGGGACGCGGGTCGCGTGGACCGCGCTGGACTCGGCGGCGCTGCGCGATCTGGGCTGGGGCACGGTCGTTTCTCCGCCCGTGGGTTCGCCCCCGCCGGCGACTTCACCGCCTCCACCGGTTGCGTCGCCGCCTCCGCCCGCGACCTCGCGGCCGGTGGTTTCGCCCCCGGTCGTGAAGCCGGCGCCGACCGTGGCCTTTGCGGGTGGCGCCGACGGAACGCTCGCGGTGTACCGGCTCGACGGCGGAACGCTTTCGGCGACCGGAATGCGGTACGCGCCGTTCGCGGGCTATCGCGGGGAACTGCGGATCGCCGGGGGCGATTTCAACGGCGACGGGGTGACCGATTACGCGGTCACCACCGGCGCGGGCGCGCCGGCAACGGTCGCCGTTCTCAACGGGAAGGACGGCGGGTTCTTGATCGGTCCGACCGCGCCGTTCGGCGGGTACGCGGGCGGGCTGTACGTCGCCGCGGGCGACATCGACGGCGACGGCACGGCCGAACTGGTACTCGCAGCCGGGCAGAGCGCCCCGCCGCTCGTGATGACGTACCGCGTGAGCGGCGGGTTGCAGTTGCACGCGAGTTTCGTCGCGTTCGACGCGCCCGGTTGGGGCGGCGGGATCCGCGTCGCCGCCGGCGACATCAACCGCGACGGCTTCGCGGATATCGTGGTGACGACCGGCTCGCGGTTCGGGTTCGTGTCGGTGTACAGCGGCGCCGGCCTGCGGACCGGAACGGCAACGCAGCTCGTCGGCACGTTCGCCCCGTTCGGCGCGCTGCCGGTCGGGCTGAACGCGGCGGTCGGCGACCTGGACGGCGACGGGTACGGGGAACTCGTGCTGGCGCTCGAACGTGGCGCCCCGCCGTTCGTGGCGCTGTGGTCGGGTCGGGCGCTCAGTAGTGGCTCGGCCGGGGCGCCGGTCACCGCGCTGTTGGCGCTGCCGATCGATGCGTCCGGCGCGCGGGCGACGATCCGCGACCTGAACAGCGACGGGCGTGCGGAGCTGATCGTCGCGGGCGGCGCGATCCCGGTCGCGCGATCGTACACCTACGATCAACTACTGTCCGGCGGGAGCGGCGCAAGTTCCGTGTACCCGGCCCTGACCGGCGGCGCTGCGGGAATCTTCGTCGGGTGAAGTTCATCGTGGAGCACGCCTCTGGCGTGCCCTACAAAGAAGCGGGTTCACCCCGACTGCGGGGCGGGAGGGAGTGTGATCGCAAGTATCGACACGTCGTCGTTTGTCGAATTTTGAACGGATTTACACCACTCGACGAGCGCCTTCGAGTCGCGCGCGGCCCGGACGGTCGACAGGGCCGCGGATCGCTCCGCGGGGTCGAGCAACCGGGCCGCGGCGGCGTCGGTCGCCAGCAGGAAGAGGTCGCCCGGCGCGGCGCGGCCCGCGAACCACTCCGGCTCCGGGCACGGCCGCACGGCCGCGCTCGGGACCAGCGCCGGCCGGCTCCCGAACTGCTCGGGCGCCGACAGCGGGACCGCCAGTTCCAGTTTCTCCCCGCGAACGTGCAACAAGCAACTGTCCCCGACCGCGACCGCCCGCCACGCCCACTCGGTGGTCCGCCGCGACCGGCGCAACTCGAACCCCAGGAGCGTCGCGAACGATCCCTGCTCCTGCTTCTCCTCCGCGTACCACGGTACCGCGCCGGGCGGGGCCGGCGGCGCCCACTTGCGGGCCGCAGCCAGCCAGGTGGCGAAGGTCGCTGGTTCGGGCGGCCGTTTGATGTACGCGGAAACGAGGCGCGCGGCCCAGCGGCGGGACTCCCAGCCCTCGGTCGCCCCGTCGGCTATGGCGAAGCGCATCGCATCGGCCGCGGTGGCGGTCGCGTCCTCGTTCTCGTCCGCCCGGTTCCCGCGCTTGGGGACCGTCGCGGCGACCCACGTCGGGACCGGGGGCACATCGGGCATGGATCACACCGAATCTAGGAGTTCCAGGTTCCAGGTTCCCGAGTTTCACGTTCCAGCAGTTC
>CAZBXY010000619.1:0-2334 GCA_964495365.1 uncultured Frigoriglobus sp.
CTCGATGAGCCCGCGGTTGTACGCCCGCTCCTCGGCGAGCTGACCCTGGAGCCGCGCCTGGTCGGTGATGTCGCGGGCGCTGGCGAAGATCCCGCGAACCGCGCCGGTCTGGTCCTTGAACACGGCGGCGTTGAACGACACCAGGCGCTCGCGGCCGTCCTTCGCCCGGAGGGTGAGTTCGTAGTTCGTCACCCCACCCTTGTCGAGCGTCAGCCGCACGCCCTCGGCCGCCCGCTTCGCGTCGGCGAAGTACCCCGGGAACGGGGAGCCGATCAGCTCGGTCCGGGTGTACCCCGACATCCGACACATCGTCTCGTTCACGTCAGTGATGGCGAGCAGCGGGTCCACCGTGATGAGGCCGTCGAGTGAGGCCTCGATGAGCCCGCGGTTGTACGCCCGCTCCTCGGCGAGCTGACCCTGGAGCCGCGCCTGGTCGGTGATGTCGCGGGCGCTGGCGAAGATCCCGCGCACGTTGCCGGACGGATCCTTGAACACCGACGCGTTGAACGACACCCGGAGTTGCTTGCCGTCGCGCGTCGCGAGGACCAGGTGATAGTCGGTTACCACCTCCTGCTCAAAGGTCTGCAGGACCCCGGCCGTCGCCCGCTCGGAATCCACGAAGTAGTCGGCGAACGGGGTGCCGATCAGTTCCTCCCGGCGGTACCCGGACATCCGGCCCATCTGATCGTTGACGTCCGAGATCGTGCCGGACGGGTCCACGGTAATCAGCCCGTCCACCGATGCCTCGATGAGCCCGCGGTTGTACGCCTCGGAGTCGCGGAGCTGGCCCTCCAGTTTCTTCTGCTCGGTGATGTCGCGGGCGGCGGCGAACACCCCCCGGAGCCGCCCCTCCGCGTCCCGGAACGTGGACGCGTTGTAGGAGACGACCGTCATACGGCCGTCTCTGTTCAGTGCGGTGAGTTCGTAGTTGGTGACCCGCCCCTCGCGCAAGACCAGCCGGATCCCCTCCTCGGCTCGCGCCGGGTCGGTGAAGTAGGTCTTGAACGGCGTGCCGATGAGTCGCTCGCGGGTGTACCCCGTCAGTGCCTGCATCTGCTGGTTGACGTCGGTGATGATCCCCAGCGGGTCCGTCGTCATCAGCGCGTCGATGTTCGACTCGATCAAACTCCGCGTGTAAAACTGCGTCGCCTTCAGTTCCTCGGTCAGCCGGATCTCGTCGGAAATGTCCTTGGAGATGAGGAGGTACCCGACCGCCCGGCCGCCGGCGTCGCGCCGCGGGGTGATCACGACGCGGGCCGTGAACCGCTCTCCGTTCTTTCGCAACCGCTGGAGAGTGCCCTCCCACTTACCCTCGCGGAGCGCCGCGTCGAGGATCTCGCGCGGCTTACCGACCGCAACGTCTTCCGGGACGTGCAGGCTTGTGGAGTTGGCGCGGCCGACGACCTCTTCGGGCGCGTATCCGTACAGCCGCCGCGCGCCCTCGTTCCAGAGCAGGATCTTGCCGTCAAGATCCTTGCCGATCACCGAGTACTCGGTGGACGACTCCAGAACGTTGCCGATGAAATCGAGCGCCTGTTCGGCGTTCCCGACGATGGTGCTGTCGAAGAGTTTGGTGGCCATGATGATGGTTCGCTGGTCTTGGGCAATCACCCCGCACGTCAAAGCACCGGGGTGGGAGACGAACGGCCGCGTGAATCGCCTGGGCGTTTCTGCGGTGAGCGGCAAAGTTATCGATTTCTAGAAGTGGCACCCGCGGTCTCGTGCGGCTTCTGAGGCCAGTGTCGCGAGAGCAGGTGGGCAGCGATCCACAACGGGCCGATTCCGAGAGCAGGTGCGCAGCGTCGATAAAGGGGAACACCAGCGGGAGCCGACTGGACCAGAAATAATCCCCGCCCACACAACCGCACAAGAAAGGGCGCCCAAGGGAACGAACAGTCCTGGCGGTCTCGGGGCAGAAACAGCACCGGGTCGCAACACTCGTCGGGGTGACGGGGTTGAAGGGGAAGGCAGTGGTCGAGAGCGCGACCACCGACCCGCGGTCGTGGGTGGACGACTCCAGCACGGGGAGCCCTCACGGCCGAGCAGTCGGAGACGCCGAGGGCACGGTGTCACCTTGCTGCTTCGCGCTGCGCCCTCGCGCCTGAAGGGAACGGGACCCGCTTGGCCCGGGAACAGACTGGCACGCCAGTATTCGGGAGCACAAGTGGTACGTACTCGAGCCAAACGCCCATCGATTCAAAGCGAGACGTTCACAACAGGGAGCAGGACATAAGATGCCGAATCATAACCGGGGCCGCAAGGAAGCAGGATTCAATCTTGTAGGAGTTACGCAGTTGACTTTTCCGGGACTTGCGCGTGGGTCGAAAGCGGTCT
>CAZBXY010000620.1:0-2333 GCA_964495365.1 uncultured Frigoriglobus sp.
AACCCATACCCAACTCCACCAACTCGCCCAAGATCAACAACTGTGTTGCCCTGGGGAGAACCGAGCGGCACGGAGTAAGGCCGCACAGGTGGCGCGGCCCCGAGATACGTGCTACGCCTTTCTCGAATCGGCACGCCCCCGGTCAGCGCGCCGACGGCCGCGCCCGCGCCGGCCGCGGGCAGCATCGCGGCAGTCGGGAACGCCGGGGGCGGCACACTCAGCGCGCCGTTCGCGTCCGGCCGAGCTGGGGTGCGGACGTAGCGGCCATTCGCGGGAACCGCAATTCGGTCGAACCCCGCCGCGAGGCGGTTCAATTGCGCCCGCATCACCGGCCCGCACATTGGTACCCCGTGCCCGGTCGCCGCGACTTCCGGATTCAGTGCCGCGAGCCGCCGCACCGACGCGCGGGCCCGTTCCCAGTCGAGGGTGAAGTACGCGGGCGGGCCGTGAACCACTTCCGGCTTGAAGAGCGCCGCGAGAACGATTCCTGCTTGGTGGTGACGAACGCGTCGCCGGCGATCAGCGCGCGGTCGGCATCGCGGAAGAAGGAGACGTGGCCGGGCGTGTGGACCCACCGCCAGCCTGGGAGAAACGGCACCGAGCCGTCAGCCGGCAACTCGCGGGCGCGGCCCCTGAGGTGGATCCCACGGCGCGAGTATAGCGGCGACAGCCACGCCATCGCCCCGCCGCCGACCGACGGGTTGGGAGGCGGGTAGTCAGCGCGGCCGGTCAGGTAGGGTAGCTCCCCGTGGTGCGTGTAGACCAGCACGTCCCACATCTCGGCGAGCGCTTCGAGCGAGCCGACGTGATCGAAGTGGCCGTGCGTGAGCACGATCGCTGACGGCCGGGCGTTCGGGCCGAAGCGCGCGGCCGCTGCGGCGACAATAGCACCCAGCGACGTCGAAAGCCCGGCGTCCACCAGTACCCACCCGCGGGCGCCGGGCACGGGCGGGCCGAACAACCCGCACGACGTCGCGAGTTCCTCCTGCCGATACACTACGCCACTGACCACCCGACGGTAATTGCGCTACAACCCTAGTGAACGGATTCTTTCTTCTTGTTCTCTCTGTGCCTCCGCGCCTCGGTGGTTAGTTCTTTTTGCCGAGCTTCGTAATGAAAATCACCGCGCTCGAAACGATCTACCTCCCGGACTACCCGTCGATCCTGTTCGTCGCGGTCCACACCGACGCGGGTCTCGTCGGGTACGCCGACACCTGCTACATGCCCGACGCGGTCGCGGGGTACATCCACCAGTTCGCCGCGCCGATGCTCTTGGGGCACAACGCACTTTCCATCGAACTCCACTGGCGCAGGCTGTACGAGGTGATCGCGCACACGGTCGGGAAGGGCGCGGAGCTGCGCGGACTCTCCGCGATCGACGTGTGCCTGTGGGACATCCTCGGTCAGGCCGCGGGGATGCCGGTGTGGCAGGTACTCGGCGGCGCGGCCCGCGACCGCATCCGCACCTACAACACCTGCGGCGGCCCGAACTACGGCCGTGCCGCGAAGGGGCGTGTCGGCTACGGCACCGATTCCGCCGGCGGCAAGTACGAAGACCTGATCGCGTTCATGGAGCGCCCGGACGAACTCGCCTTCGAGTTGCTTTCCGAAGGCATCACCGGGATGAAACTCTGGCCGTTCGACTACGTCGCGCACTTTCCCGGCAGCGGGTGGGACAACTGGCGGTCGTTCCGCGGCATGTTCGAGCCGAACCTCCGCGCGCTCGGCGGCCACGACATCTCCGCGGCCGATTTGGACCGCGCACTGGAGCCGTTCCGCAAGATTCGGCAGGTCGCCGGCGACAAGATGGAGATCATGGTCGAGGGGCACGGTCTGTGGTCGCTGCCCGCAGCGCTCAAGATCGCCCGCGCGCTCGAAGAGTTCAAACCAGCATGGCTCGAAGACCTGATGCGGGCCGACGACATCGACGCACTCGCGGAACTGCGCCGCGGAACGACCGCACCGATTCTGGCGAGCGAGTATCTCGCGACCCGCTACGAGTACAAGCCACTCCTGGAGAAACAGGCCGCGGACATCGTGATGATCGACCCGACGTGGGCCGGCGGCATCACGGAGTGTAAGAAGGTGTGCGCGATGGCCGAGGCGTACAAGCGGCCCGTCGCGATGCACGACTGCACCGGGCCGTTCACGCTCTACGCGGGCATTCACCTCGCACTCAACGCAACGAACGCGATCTATCAGGAATCGGTGCGCGCGTACCTGCGGGTGAACTACCCGGAACTGGTGACGGAACTCCGTTTGATCTATATGGTCAACTTTATAGAGACCTGGAATTCGGGGATGGGGTCTTTGCTTGTTAGTGTTGTAGTCAT
>CAZBXY010000621.1:0-2295 GCA_964495365.1 uncultured Frigoriglobus sp.
GACCCGTGGGCGGAGGAGCGGTTCCGCCCGGACGACGACTACCCCGGGCGCCGGGCGCTGTGAGCCGCCCGGCCCGTCCGTTTCACGCGCCTGCGAGCGGTTTGCCGAGGTTGGCGCGCTTGCCGTGGATGAACTTGAGGTGATCGTCGATGTGTTCGATGTAAGCGCCCACCAGCCCGCCGAGGGTGACCGTGCCGCGGCGGTTGTGCTGCCCGGTGCGTGCGAACGCCTCGTCCGGGAGGAGCCGCAGCACCCGCGCCCACTGCCGGCGGCCCACTTCCAGTAGCGTGAATGCGTCTTCGAGGTCTTGTTCGTGCGTGTGGAGGCGCTGGACGTAAGCGGTTTCGTCGGCGTAGAGGAGCGGCGGGTCGTCTTCGGTCAGGATGCGCTTCATGCGGTCGATGCTGATGGCGTCGCTGTCGGTGATGTGAACGACGCACTCGTGAATCGACCAGTCGCCGGGGCCGGGGCGGGCGGTGAGTTCGTCGCGGGTCAGCCCCGCGCAGGCGGCGCGGAGCCGCGCGGGGGCGGTCTCGTAGGCGTCGATCAGCGTGCGGTCCATGTCGGGTCTCCGAGAGGTGGAGCGGCCGGCCCGCGGTGCGCGGGCGGCTCGCGAGTGCGGGGGCGAGGTGAGAGAGGGAGCCTCGGGACCGGGGCGCGGTTCGCGGGGGCGCGAAAAGTTCTGCGGCACCGGGTCCGGTCACGACATCAGCATCCCGGCGACGGCGGCGTTGATGAGGGTCGCGAGGAACCCGATGAAGAGTGCCTTCATGCCGAGTTTCGCGAGGTCGGCGCGGCGGCTGGGGGCCATCGCCCCGATCCCGCCGAGCTGGATGCCCACCGACGCGAAGTTCGCGAACCCGGTCAGCGCGTACACCGCCAGAATCTTCGATCGCGGATCGAGTACCACGGAGCCGGTCGTGTTCCAGTCCTTGTACTTCAGGTACGCGACGTGTTCGTTGGCAGCGAGCTTCAATCCCAGCAGGTTGCCGACCTTGTCGCAGTCGTCGAGCGGCACCCCCAGAAGGAACGCGACGGGGGAGAACGCCCAGCCGAAGATCCGGTCGAGCGTCATGCCCTTGTAAACGCCGTCGAGGATGATGTCGAACAGCGCGATGAACGCGATGAACGCGATCAGCATGGCCGCGACGTTGATCGCCAGCCACACGCCGTCCTTCACGCCGGCGGCTGCCGCGTCGATCACGTTCACGTAGGGTGTTTCAACCGCGATGGGAGCCGCGCCCGCGGTTACGGGCTTTCCGGCCTCGGGGTAGATCAGCTTCGTCAGGTACAGGCTGCACGGGCACGCCATCACGCAGGTGCAGAGGATCGACACGGGGTCGGCGCCGTAGCTGATGTAGACGGCCATCATCCCGCCCGAAATGTGCGCCATCCCGCTACCCATGAGGGCGAGTAGTTCGGATCGGGTCATCTTCGGCACGAACGGCTTGACGATGAGCGGGGCTTCAGTCTGACCCATGAACACGTTCGCCGACACCGAGAGCGTTTCGGCCCCACTCGTGCCCATGAGGTACATCATCGCGCGGGCCATCAGTTTTACGAAGAACTGCAAGACGCCGAGGTAGTAGAGCACGCTGAAGAATGACGACACGAAGATGATCGGCGGCAGCGCCTTGAACGCGAACACGAACCCGGCCTTGCCGTCCGGGTGCGCCAGCGTGCCGAACACGAAATCCGCGCCCTTGTCGGACGCGGTGATGAGCGCCTTGATCCCCTCGCCGACCCACTCGAATACCGTGCGCACCTGCGGCGAGTACAGCACCGCGACCGCGAGCAGGAACTGAAGCCCGATGCCCCAGAGGAGCGTTTTGCGGCTGACGGACTGAAGGCTTTTCGAGAACAGCGCCGCGAGGCCCAGGAAGAACACGATCCCGCACCCGGCCTGCACGCGGTAGGCGATCTGCGGTTGGCTCGCGAGCGCGGTACTGCCCAGGTAGGCCGCCGCGCCGACCGCCGCGAGCGCGGCGAGGATGATGAGCCGCCATTTCCACGGGGTCGGCGGGAGCGGCGCCTCCGGCGGCGGAGCTTCCGTTATAGGCGCTTCGGTGGAAGTGGTAGTCGGCGCAGGCGAGATCATGGGAACCTGACGATTGTGGTCCGGTCACTCCGTGACCGGAAGTGATCCGGCGTGGGTTGCTGAACCGAGAGCCGTGAAGCCTCCTCACCCGCGAAGCTTCCGGTCACGGAGTGACCGGACCACCTTGAAATCACGGCCCGAACAGTTCTTTCAATAGCGAGTCGTCGTCCTTCGGCAGCGCGTAGGCGTTCAACGTG
>CAZBXY010000622.1:0-2277 GCA_964495365.1 uncultured Frigoriglobus sp.
CACACGGAGTGTGCCTACTACTCTGAAGACATCACGGAGCATCCATGCCGACCACCCGCACCGCGCCCGCGGCCAAACTCTCCTGGCCGCTGATGAAGAACAACATCCTCCGCGAAGACCTCGACGCGGTCATCGATTTCCTGCGCCAGGACGATCCCGTCCTCACTCAATCAAAGAACGTCCGCGCGTTTGAAGAAGAGTGGTCGCGGTGGCTGGGCGTGAAGCACAGCGTGTTCGTGAACTCCGGGTCGTCCGCGAACCTCGTCACGCTCGCAGCGCTCAAGGAACGGCACCCCGACGGCGGGGAGGTCATCGTCCCGCCGCTGACGTGGGTGTCGGACGTGGCCGCGGTGCTGCACTGCGGGTTCACCCCGGTCTTCGCCGACATCGACCCGCGCACGCTGGGAATGGATACCGAGCAGATTCTCGCGAAGGTGAATTCGCGCACGCGGGCCGTGTTCCTCACGCACGTCCTCGGCTTCAACGCGCTGTCGCAGCGTCTGCTCGACGCTCTGAAGGAACGGAACGTTCCGCTGATCGAGGACGTGTGCGAGTCGCACGGGGCGACGTTCAACGACACCAAACTCGGTACGTTCGGCTGGTCGTCGAACTTCTCCTTCTACTACGCGCACCACCTCAGCACGATCGAAGGCGGGATGGTCTGCACCGACGACGAGAACCTCTACGAAGCGGTTCGGATGATGCGCTCGCACGGGATGGTGCGCGAGCTTTCGACCGACGGCCGCAAGTTCGATTTCGTTGAAGAGTTCCCGGACCTGAACCCCGAGTTCATCTTCGCGTTCCCGGCGTACAACGTGCGCAGCACCGAGATCAATGCCGTGATCGGGCGCACGCAACTCCGGCGCCTGGACGACAACAACCAGCGCCGCACCGACAACTTCATGCTGTTTTTGCGGAACCTCGACCCGACCCTCTACCGCACCGACTTCGAGACGGAAGGCAGTTGCAACTACGCCTTCACATTGATCTTGAAGGACGCGGACCCGCAGTTGTGCGAGCGCGTCATGAGTACGCTCCGCGCGAGCGGGATCGAGTTCCGGCGCGGCACCGCCGGCGGTGGGAACCAGCTCCGCCAACCGTACCTGCGCCGGCTGCTCGGCCCGGATGCGTGGAAGCAGTGCCCGAACGCGGATCACGTCCACTTCTACGGGTTCTACATCGGCAACTACCCGACGCTCGACGCGGAGCCGATCCTGCGGCTGTGTGATTTGCTCAACGGGCTGAGGTAGCAAACCGCACAGGCTGGAAAGCCTGTGCCACAAAGCAAATGCTTCTTGTGGCACAGGCTTTCCAGCCTGTGCTCCAACACCAATCACGGACGAGCTACATGTCCACGACTCTCGATCTCGTTCTGATCAACCCGAACAGCCGGGCGCAGGTGTACCAGTCGCTGGGCACCGAACTCACCGCGATCGAGAACCCGGTGTGGGCGGGCCTCATGGCCAACTTCTGTCGCGCCCGCGGGGTGTCGGTCGAGATCATCGACGCCGAAGCGGAATCGCTCTCGGTGTCGGAAGTCGCGGATCGCGTCGCGCACCTTCGGCCGGTGCTTACGGCGGTCGTCGCTTATGGCCACCAACCGTCGGCTTCGACGCAAATCATGGGCGCGGTCGGGCGCACCTGTTCCGCGGTGAAGGCGACTTCGCCCGATCAACCGGTGCTGCTGCTCGGCGGGCACGTCGCGGCGCTGCCGGAACGCACGCTGCGTGAGGAGGAAGCCGACTTCGTCGCCGCCGGCGAGGGGCTCCAGACGCTCGTTTCGCTCGTCGAAGCGCTGAAGACACCGGTTCCCGACCTCGCCGCGGTGCCGGGATTGCTCCGCCGCGACAGCGGGCGCATTCTGCGCGGCCCGGAGGCTGCGCTCGTCACGAAACTGGACAGCGAACTGCCGGGAATCGCGTGGGACTTGCTCCCGATGCCCCGCTACCGGGCGCACAACTGGCACTGCCTCGGCGGTCTCGAGCGACAGCCGTACGCCGCGGTCTACACCACCCTCGGCTGCCCGTACCACTGCTCGTTCTGCTGCATTCAGGCCCCATTCAAGAACGGTGAGGTGAGCGAACCGGGCGAGAAGCAACTGCCGAACAGCTACCGGTTCTGGAGCGTCGATCACGTCGTTTCGCAGATCGACACACTGGTGAACAAGTACGGCGTGCGGAACATCAAGATCGCCGACGAGATGTTCGTGCTGAACAAGCGGCACGTCGTCGGGATTTGCGACGCGATCATCGCCCGCGGGTACGATCTGAACATCTG
>CAZBXY010000623.1:0-2253 GCA_964495365.1 uncultured Frigoriglobus sp.
AACGCAGTTCCACACGGGCCGCCACATGCTCGACGGCGAGTACCCGACGCTCGGCGCGTGGGTGCATTACGGCCTCGGCACACTCAACGAGAACCTCCCGCAGTTCATTTCGATGGGCTTCCGCGAATACTGGAACATCAAGGACGGGCACTATCTCGGCCCGGCGCACGACGCGGTGCCGATGCGGGTCGATCCGGCCAACCCGCTCGACTACGGCAAACCGGAAGTGCCGGTCACGCCGGCGGAGCAAAAAGCCGGGTTCGAGCTATCGGGCAAGCTCAACAAGCTGCGTGAGAAGGATTACCCCGGCGACGCGGCACTGGATGCCCGCATCAAGAGCTACGAACTGGCCTTCCGAATGCAGAAATCATTGCCGGAGGTGCTCGATTTCTCGCAAGAACCGGAGAAGGTGAAGGCGCTCTACGGCCTGGATCGCGCCGAAACTCGGCCGTTCGGGCAGCAGTTGCTCGCGTCGCGTAGGCTGGTGGAACGCGGGGTGCGGTTTATCCAGATACAGCACGGGGCCGGCGGCGCCGGCGTGTGGGACGCGCACGGCGGCCTCAAGGCCAATCACTCCGCGAACTGCCGCGCGGTCGATCAGCCGATCGGCGGCCTTCTGAAAGACCTGAAGCGCACCGGACTCTTGGATGAAACGATCGTGGTGTTCTGTACGGAGTTCGGCCGCACGCCCGGTTCGCAGGGCAGCGACGGGCGCGACCACCACATCTACGGCTTCAGCGTGTGGATGGCCGGCGGCGGGCTGAAGGGCGGCGTTGTCCACGGCGCGACCGACGAAATCGGCTTCCACGCGACCGAGAACCGCCACTACGTCACCGACGTTCACGCCACCATTCTGCACCAGCTCGGGCTGGACTCGCGCAAGCTGGAGATTCCGGGAAGGAAGAGGCTGGATGTCGATCACGGGAGCGTGATTAAGGAGATCATCGCGTGACGCGAGAACCGCCGTCACCGTGCGCCCGCATGGCTTGGCCGCTCGCCAGCCTCGTTGCTGGAGTAACAATTTGCGGGACGATTCTTGGCGTGCCGTGTTGGGCAGAACACTTGGTGTACGGAGAGTTCGCGACGCTTGTGAGTTCATGGATGTTGGAGTGGTCGATCTACCTGGGGTTACCCTACCTTCTCTGCGCTGTCAGTTTGTGGCTTGCTCCCTTTGGAGGGAGTCAGTGGCGGAGGGTCAGACGCTACACTGTCGTCGTAGTTCTGAGCGGGATCCCAGCGATGCTTGTTGCAACGCAGGTGGCGGGTGAGCGGTTGGAGAGTAGACAGTCGGGCATCGTTCGCAAGCATCTCCTCGTCGCGTCGCTAGCATTCTCCGTGCAGTACCCCTTCGCGATCTGCTCTGTGATTGCCGCCTGGGTCGGAAGGAATTCTACCCCTACGAACAACGCCGACGGAGACGACCCGGTTTGGTGATTCGCGAATCGGGGACTTGAGTACCCGCACCCCGTCGCTTACGCTCCGGGTTCGCCTTCTCCTCGCTCCCCGGTGCCGTTGTGCTTCGTCTCATCTCTGCCTTCTCTGTGTCTCTGTGTCTCTGTGGTTATCCCTCTTCCGCCTGCTCCGCCGAGAAGCAGCCCAACGTCGTCCTCATCGTGATCGACGACCTCGGGCAGCGCGACCTCGGCTGTTACGGCAGCACGTTCTACCGCACACCGAACATCGACCGGATGGCCAAAGACGGGCTGCGGTTCACCGACTTCTACGCCGCGTGCCCCGTCTGTTCGCCGACGCGCGCCAGCATCATGACGGGCCGCTACCCGCAGCGCATGAACATCACCGACTGGATTCCCGGGCGTAAGGACAACCCCGACCAGCGCATGAAGCGGCCCGAAATCCGCAACGAGCTGCCGCTGGAGGAAGTCACGATCGCGGAGGCGCTCAAGCAGCGCGGGTACGTCACCGCGATCATGGGCAAGTGGCACCTCGGCGGTAAAGGCTTCGAGCCAACTCAGCAGGGCTTCGACATCAACATCGCCGGCGACGAGACCGGCACCCCGCGCAGTTACTTCGCGCCGTTCGAGAACAAGGCTGGGCAGAAGATGCCCGGTCTTGAGAAAGCGGAGGAGGGCGAATACCTCACCGACCGGCTCGCCGCGGAGGCGGAGAAGTTCATCGAGGCCAACAAGGACAAGCGGTTCTTCCTGTACCTGCCGCACTACGCAGTTCACACGCCGCTCCGCGCCCCGCCGGCGCTCATCGACAAGTACAACGTGAAGCCCACGCACGGCAAGC
>CAZBXY010000624.1:0-2231 GCA_964495365.1 uncultured Frigoriglobus sp.
CGATGTCGTTGCGGGCGGCCAGGACGTCGAGCTGGAGGGTGTCGATCTCCATGCTCTCGACCTCGGCGATCGTGTCCCCGGCCGCGACCGTCTGGCCGGGGATGACGGACACCCGGACGACCCGGCCCGCCACCTTCGCGGTGGCGAAGGCGTGGTTCCGCCACGGGGCGACCACCGAGGCGTAGGCGAGTACCTTCTCCTCGACCGGCCGCACCTCGACGGCCGCCGTCTCCACGTCGATGCCGGTGCGGGCGTCCGCCGTGAGGAGGACGGTACCCGCGCTGGCGTCAACCTGTGCCCCCTTGGTCGGGAGGGGGGCGTGGCCCTCATGCGCGAGCAGGGCCGCGACCCCGACGGTGACCAGCACGGCGAGCGACAGCCAGCGGCTGCGGGCAAAGGCCCAGGAGCGTCGAACCGATGTCATGGTCGGTCTCCCTCGTTCGGGACAGGTCGGTCCGCCCCGCCACCGGGATCGGACCCCGGCCGCCCGGGTCAGGACGTCGGCTGGCGGGCACGAGCGCCCGAAACCCGGGACGGCGCGAGGCCCCTGGCCTTTCGGCCGAGGTCGCAGGGCTATCGCGCCCGCTCGGCCGCGACGGCGGCGAGCGTCTTGTCGGGGTCCGCCTGGGCCCTGGCGGCGCACCCGCGGCAACACACGTAAACGGTCTGGCCCTTCACGGTCACGGCGACGGGCTTGCCCATCGACCCGAGTTCCTCGCCGGTCACCGGGCACGTCTTCTGCCCCCCGAACGGTAGGGCGGCGGTCGGGGCACTCGCGGGCCCGGAAGGCTGGGCCGGGCCACCTGCCCCGACGCTTGGGTGGGCGGCCGGCAGGGTCGGGGCCGGGGGCGGCCCCGGCGACTCCTTGCGGCAGGTCCGGCACCCGCCGGGGCTCGAACACCCGGTGACGAGCGGCACCAACAGTGCCACCGTCACCCCGCTCAGCACGGTCACGAGCAACTGCTTAATCACCTTCAGTCCTCCTTGATCGGCCCGAACATCGGGCCGTGAGAATCGCAGGCGCGTCCGGTGCGCCCGCGCCGATCCGTCACTTCCCGGCAGCGGCCCTCAGCTCGGTCACCTTGGCAAGCGCCTTATCCGGGTCGGCCAGAACCTTCCGCTTGCACCCCTTGCAGCAGATGAACACCGGCTCTTCCTTCCCGTCCTTGCCCTTGACCATCAGTTTGATGGGCTCCCCCATCTCGCCGAGCTTGGTGTCCGGCATGACCGGGCAGTACCCCTGGGACGCAATCAGCGCCGCGTCGTCCGGCTCCGGCGTGGTGCCAGCGGATTTCGGCTCGTCCGCACCCGCGACGGCCCGGCAGCAGCCGTGGCCGTAGTATTTCCAGGCGGCGTAACCGCCCCCGACCGCAATCGCGACCACCAGCAGCGCGAACCCTGTCGTCTTGAAGCTCATGGTTCACCCAGATTGTGAGTCGTTAAGTCGCGCTCCGGCCGGAACTGTCACCGGCCGGGGCGCGTCGCATTACTTCTCCGGCTTCTTCTCGAACGTCCCGGCCGCGCCCTCGATCCGGGTCGGCGTGTACCCGGCCTTCTCGACCGCCTCCCACATCGCCTTGGGCGATGGGGTCGCGCCCTTCTTTGCGACCACCGTGAGCGCCTTGGTCTTGACGTCGGCGACGGCCGACTCGACGCCCTCGACCGCTGACACGGCCTTGCCGACCGTCTTCGCGCACCCGGCACACGACATCCCGTCCACCGTGATCTTGCTGGTCGCAGTGTCGGCCTTCGCGGGCTGGGCCGGCTGGCTGGCGGCACAGCAACCGCCCGCGCAACACCCGCCCTTCCGATCCGCCTTCGCCCGCGGGGCCGGAGCGACATCGGCGCTGACCGCCGTCAGGTCACAGCACCCGGCACCGGGCACGCAGCACGATGAACCCGGCGCGCAGCAGTCGTCGGCGCAGCACGGGGAGCCTGGGAAGCAACAGTCGGCACCGAGGTAGCAGCACCCGGTCCGAGTCTCGGCCAGGGACAACCCGACGCCGGCCAGCCCGAACAGGGCCGCCAGGCCGAAGATCGCTTTTGTCATCATCATTCAGTCCTCCAGGAATGCCGACCAAGTTGGCCGGCGTGGTTCTGTCAGGGATTCGGCGTGGTGCGGGACCGACTCGCACACCTTCAGTGGCGGGGATGGTGGTGGTGCGGGACGTGGTGCCCGCCACCGTAGTAACCGCCGTAGCCGGAACCGTAGTAGTACCCGCCGGCCGGGT
>CAZBXY010000625.1:0-2212 GCA_964495365.1 uncultured Frigoriglobus sp.
CGGGTGAGGTAGCCGGAGTCGCGGAGCTTCTTCACCATGCCGGCAGTCGGGTCGGCCGGGGTCGCGGGGGCCGCCGGCGTGCCGGGAATGAGCGGCGTGGTGTTCTCGGTCGGCGCGGGGGCCGGTGCGGCGGGCTTGGCCGGGATCGCCTTCGCCTTCTCCCGCTCCTTCTTCTCGTCGCGGTACGCCTTGATGACGGTCGTGTTGTCGAACATCTTCGCCCGTTGTTCTTCCTTCGGGCTGAACATGGTCTTGATCGCGCGGGCCAGCCCCTGCGACACGGCCCCGGCCTGCCCGGTCACGCCGCCGCCCTTCGCGTTGACGAACACGTCGAGCCGGGTGAGCTGGTCGGTCACCTTCAGCGGCCCCAGCACCGCGGCGCGGTCCTTGTCCTCGTGGAAGTAGTCGTCGAGGGCCTTGCCGTTGATGAGGATCTGCCCCTTGCCCTCGGTAATGCGGACGCGGGCCACGGCGGTCTTCCGCCGGCCGGTCCCGAGGTAGAACGTGCGGGGCGCCTTCGCGGCGGGCTTGGCGGCTTTCTTCTCGGCCATTGTCGGAGTCCTTGAACGATCCCGGTGGCTTTGCGGGTGGATAATTGAAGACAGAATCAGCCACGGATGAACACAGAAAACACGGATCAGATAAAAACAGAGATCAGAAGAACTCTCTTCTGTCTTGATCCGCGTTTTCTGTGTTTATCCGTGGCTCTTCTCTTTGTCTTCAGTTCTTGAGCTTGAGTTCCTGCGGCTGCTGGGCCTGGTGTTCGTGCTGGTTGCCGGCGTAAATCTTCAACTTGGCCAGTTGCTTGTAGCCGAGCGGGCCGCGGGGCATCATCCGCTTGACGGCCCGGCGGATGATCTCCTCCGGCTTCTTGGCGAGCATCTCCTTCGCCGAGGTGATCTTCTGCCCGCCCGCGTAGTGCGAGTAGTCCTGGTACTCTTTCTGCTCCCACTTCTTGCCGGTGAACTGCACCTTCTCGGCGTTAATCACGATCACGAAGTCGCCGGTGTCGCAGTGCGGGGTGTATTCCGGCTTGTGCTTGCCGCGAAGGACGTTCGAGATCGTCACGGCGAGCCGGCCGACGACGAGGTCCGTGGCGTCGATCAGCACCCACTTCTGTTGTGCGGTCGCCGCGTTCGCAAGGGTCGTAGACATCGGTTATTCGATCCGCGCCCGGCGCACCGGGGAATAGGGAAGCCCGTTCCGGTTGGAACAACCGGAAGACAGTCATGCTACGTCACCGGCGCCGGCCGTCAAGGCGACTGCGGCGGAAAGCTTCGCGCCCGGCCGCCGAATCACCTTATACTGAGGCCACCATCACCCAACGGAGTACACGAATGGCTACCGTCGCACCGGCCGCTCCGGCCCACCTTCAGGAATATCCGACGTTCGGACTACCGTCGGGATCGGTCCGCGGGTTCCTGTCGGTCCTCATTTGCTCGTTCTTCTGGATCGTGCTGTTGATCCCGGCGGGCAGCGAGGTGAAGGCCCCGCTCGGGCACTTCTTCCTGCTGACGCTGGTGTTCATGACGTTCGCGTCGCACCCGCTCCTCGACATGAAGGCCCACCTGCTGCCGTGGCTGATGAAGCTGCTGTTCGTCGGCGGCAGCGCGGTCGTGGTCGCGCTCGCGGTGTTCCAGAACCCGCACCAGGCCGCGGCCCGGTTGACGCCCAGCCCGGAGGAGATCACCCAGTGGCCGGTGCTTCTGGGCTGCCTCGCCGGCGGGTTCGGTGTCGCCCTGTTCCTGCGGTTCGCCCTCGGCCGCCGGAGCGAGTTCTTCATGACCGTCCGGGCCTGGGTGGGCGTGATCGCGATGCTCCTCCTGTTCGTGGAGACGATTCTCCAATTCCTTATCCTGCCAGGACTTACGGAAAAAAGCCCGGAGACGCTGAAGGTGTGGGAGGGGATCATTATCGCGGCGGTCGCGGGGTACTTCGGCTCGCGAGCCTGAGCAGTGGATAGTGGGCAGTGGGCAGAAAGACAGAAGCAGCAGAGGAAGCGAGTGGATCGCCCTCCACTCTGCTCATCTTTCTGCCCACTGCCCACTGCCCACTGCCCACTGCTACGGGTTTGCGTGCGGCCTGAACCTGTTCTAGGGTTGCGCGGATTCCATGCCCCCGCCCGAAGGACGTTCCGGGCCGAGCGCGTCCGTGTCCCCTGCCGCCGCACGGTGATCGATGTCCGTACCCTCCTCGGTCGAAGAACGCGACC
>CAZBXY010000626.1:0-2190 GCA_964495365.1 uncultured Frigoriglobus sp.
AACTACCGTGCCGTGCCCAAGAAACCGGGAAGTTAGAAAGGCACAGTTCCTAAGTACGGCGGGATTGACCGCATTGCACGATTTCGCGAAACTAGTTTCCGGGTTCATCATCGCCGGAGGCTAATCATGCGATCGGTTCTGTGTTCTCTCGTGGCGCTTTTGGTCCTTTGCACGTCCGCGCAGGGCGAGTGGGACCAGTGGCTCGGCCCCAAGCGCGACGCGGTGTGGGAGGAGAAGGGGCTGACGACGAAGTTCCCGAAAGACGGGCCGCCGGTCGTGTGGCGGCAGCCGATCGGCCCCGGGTACGCCGGCCCCGCGGTCGTCGGCAAACACCTCTACATCATGGATCGCGTGCCCGCGAAGATCGACCCGGACAAGCCGGCGCCGAAGGGCACGCAACCCGGCAGCGAGCGCGTGCAGTGCCTCAACGTCGCCGACGGCAAGACCGTCTGGGAGCACAAGTACGACTGCACCTACGCGAACGTGTCGTACCCGACCGGCCCGCGGACGACACCGGTCGTCGAGGGCAACCGCGTCTTCACGCTCGGCACGATGGGCGACCTCCGCTGCCTGAACGCCGCCGACGGAACGGTGATCTGGTCGAAGAACTTCGTGAAGGACTTCAAAGCCCCGGTGCCCGCGTGGGGCTGGTCCGCGCACCTACTTCTGGACGGCGACACGCTCATCGCGCTCGTCGGCGGCGAGGGTCAGGCCGTGATGGCCTTCGACAAGAAGACCGGCAAGGACCAGTGGAAAGCGCTCAACACAAAGGAGATCTGTTACTCGCCACCGATCATCACGGAAGCGGGCGGGAAGCGGCAACTGATCGTGTGGCTGTCGGAAGCACTGTACTCGCTCGACCCCGCGACCGGGACGAAGTACTGGGAGCACAAGCACCCCGACGCCGGCGAGGTGGCCCGCCCGGCGGTGTCGATCATCACGCCGAAGCGGGCCGGCGACAAGCTGCTCGTCTCGTCGTTCTACCACGGCACGCTCTGCCTCACGCTCGACAAGGACAAGCCGGGCGCGTCGGTCGCGTGGCGGTCGAAGAACTCCTACCCGAAGGAGATCGATGGCGTGAACGCGGTGATGACGAGCCTCCTGGTGAAGGACGGGCACGTGTACGGCATCGCCGGGATGGGCGAACTCATCTGCCAGCGCCTCGACACCGGTGAGGTCGTCCGCAAGGGCGACGAGATCTTCGGCGACAAGGCCGCGTTCTGCGGGTCGGTGTTCTGGGTGGACGCCGGGAGCGCGGTGTACGGTCTGACCGACCAGGGCGACCTCGTGATCCTGAAACTCGCGCCGGACAAGTGCGAGATTCTGGCCTCGGCGCACGTGTTGGAAACGACGCACGCCGCGAAGGGCCGCAAGGCGGTGTGGGCGCACCCGGCGTTCGCCGGCAAGCGCGTCTACATCAAGAACGACAAGGAAATCGTGTGCCTTTCACTGGCAGGGTGAAAGCGAGTCGCCACGGACTTCCCCTGGGACCGCGGGCGTCCCGCCCGCTGCTTTGGAAGTGGTATCGCGGCTCGGTGGCGCGCTTCGCACAAGCTCAGGTGCCACGAGCGGGCTCAGACGCCCGCGGTCCCAGGGGAGTTCATCCACCGGACGTAGGTGCGCGCGTACTCGTCGAGGTTCTCGATCGCCCCACCGCCGCGGACCGGCGAACACATCTCGAACGTGGCCGGCCCTTCGAAGCCGCCGTCGCGCAGCCCGCGGAAGAAGCTCACGTAGTCGATGAACCCGGTGCCGAACGGAACCGCGCGCACCAGCTCCGGCACTTGAGGCTCATAGTTCACGAGTTCCGGCCGATAGCGGTAGCGCGGCAGCCGGATGTAGTCGGCGTTCGTGGTGATCGCGGTGTGCGGGGCCGCCAACTTCGCGCTCTCGTACAGGTCTTCACCGCGCAGGGCCGGCGACCACGCATCGAACCCGAGTTTGCAGTTGGGCCGGTTGATGTCGTGAAGCAGTTCGAGTAGCGCGGTCGTGTGCAGACCAACATCGTGGTGATTCTGGATCGCGATCGTGCCGCCGTGACTCGCGGCGCGGTCGCACATCTCGCGGACGGTGCCGACGACGCGCTGCCAGTTCACGTGCGGGTTCTGCCCGGGTTGCTCGTAGGCGGTGAACACCTGAGGTTCCCCAAGTTTGGTGGACACGAAGTTAACGGTGTAAACTCAGAGCAAG
>CAZBXY010000627.1:0-2190 GCA_964495365.1 uncultured Frigoriglobus sp.
ACCGTTGTTAGCCCGGGGTGGAGCGAGGCTTTGCGAGCGCAACCCCGGGAAGTGTTGAAGAAAACCACCAGCCCTGGAAGGGCGTCGGAACCCCTCCGGCTCGATTGGTTTCCGTCGCCCCTCCGGGGCTCTTTCTTTTTCGCGTTGGTTCCAGGGGTTTCGCTCGCTGCGCTCGCTTCACCCCTGGCTACCATCCGTCGCCCCTCCGGGGCTGAAAACCAACCGCCTCCGCACTGTGTTCTCTGCCTCCTGTCCCCGGATTCCTGTTATTGCTTGGCCGGCTCGGCGGCGGCGCCGCTGGCGTCGAGTACCTGTACGACCACGTTCCGCTTGATCCGCAGTTTGGTGTCTTCCGACCGGATGACGATCTCGTCCTCGCCGTCGTTGGCGGTCACGATCGTGGCCACGATGCCCGCGTTGGTGAGCACCTTCGTGCCCCGCTTGAGGGTGGCGATCAGTTGTTCCTGTTCCTTCTTCTGGCGCCGGCTCATAGGCAGGATGACGACGATCCAGAACAGGATCATCAGCCCGATCATGAACGGGATGAACATCGGGCCGAAGCCCGGCGGTTGTCCCTCTTGCGCGAACAGGAAGAAGCTCATCGGAATCTCGGTGTTTGTGTGGTTTGGTCACTCCGTGACCGGACCACACACGGCCGCTACAATCGGAACTTTCACTCTAGGAACCCGCGTTCCACCGGGCAAGGCACCCGGCGCGGAACGCCGCGAACCGCCCCGCCGCGATCGCCGCCCGCGCGTCGGCCATCAGCCGCAGGTAGAAACTGATGTTGTGCAGGCTCAACAGCGTCGGCCCGAGCATCTCGTCGGCGGCGAACAGGTGGTGCAGGTAGCCCCGCGAGTAGTTGCGGCAGCAGTAACAGGCGCAATCGGACGCGACCGGGGCCGGGTCTCGCCGGTGTTTCGCGTTTCGCAAGCGAATCGGCCCTTCCGGGGTAAAAGCCAGCGCGTTGCGGCCGTTGCGGGTCGGCATCACGCAGTCGAACATGTCGATCCCGCTGGCGACGCCCGCGAGCAGGTCTTGCGGCCTCCCGACGCCCATCAAGTAGCGGGGTTTGCCCTCGGGCAGGCATGCGGCACACGCGGGAAGGGCCGCGTGCATCGCTTCGGGCGATTCGCCAACACTGAACCCGCCCAGCGCGTAGCCCGGGAAGTCCATCGCGACCAACTCGCGCGCGCACGTCTCGCGCAGATCGAGATCGAGGCCACCCTGCACGATGGCGAACTGCGCCTGATCGGCCCGCGTGTGGTGCTTCTTACAGCGCTCGGCCCAGTGGATGCTGCGCGTCACCGCGCGCCGGATCACGTCCGGGGCGCCGTCGGCCGGCGGGCACTCGTCGAGTACCATCGCGATGTCGGAGCCGAGGTTCTGCTGAATCTCGACGGCCCGTTCGGGAGTGAGTTCGAGCGGCGAGCCGTCGATGTGCGACTTGAATGACGCCCCGTGGTCGGTGATCTTCACCTGACCGGCGAGGCTGAACACCTGGAACCCGCCGGAGTCCGTGAGGATCGGGCCGTTCCAGTTCATGAACGTGTGCAGCCCGCCGAGGTCGCGAACGATCTCGGCGCCTGGTCGCAGGGCGAGATGGTAGGTGTTGCCGAGGATGATGTGCGCCCCGGCGTCGCGGACCATCTCCGGCGTCAGCCCCTTGACGGTGGCTTGCGTGCCGACCGGCATGAACGCCGGCGTGGGCACGGCGCCGTGCGGCGTGGAGAGCGTGCCGGCGCGAGCCGCGCCGTCGGTGTGGTGGAGGGTAAACAGAACGGCGAACCCCGGCCGCAAGGCCGGGGGTATGAGCGGTCCCGGCCGCGCGGCCGGGGTACGAGCGGTGCGGTGCTGACGCCCGGCGAGAACTGGCGCCGCAACCCCGGCCTTGCGGCCGGGGTGCGCCCGGCGGTCAGTCGCCCCGCAGTTTGAGGTTGAACTGCCCGAGCCGCTCGCGGACCTCCGTCAGCGAGGTCTGGCCGAAGTTCTTCGCCTCCAACAGTTCGTCCGCGGTGCGCTGAACCAACTCGCCCAGCGTCCCGATGTTCAGGCGGTTCATGCACTTGCGTGCCCGGACCGACAGGTTCAGGTCGCTCACCGGCTTGCCCAGCACCGCCTGCTCCTCCGGGCTGAGGTTCTGCTGCGGCCGGTACGCGTCAAAATCCGGGAAGGCCGCCACGGCGGCAG
>CAZBXY010000628.1:0-2186 GCA_964495365.1 uncultured Frigoriglobus sp.
TCGAAGATCGACGGCAGCGTGCAGCCGTACTGGCTCATCGTTCCGAAGGAGTACGACTTCGCCGCGAAGTCGAAGCACCGGCTCGATTTCTGGTGGCACGGGCGCGGCGAGACCTTGAGCGAAGCCAACTTCATGGCCAACCCGGCTAATGCGAGCGGGATCATTCCCGCGCCCGGGGCGCTGATCCTCCACCCCTACGGACGCTACTGCAACGCCAACAAGTTCGCCGGCGAGATCGACACCTTCGAGTGCCTCGAACACGCGAAGAAACACTACCGCATCGACGAAGATCGGCTCGTGGCGCGCGGGTTCAGCATGGGCGGGGCCGCATGCTGGCAGTTCGCGGTGCATTACCCCACGCTCTGGGCCGCGAACGCGCCCGGTGCGGGCTTCAGCGAGACCCCGGAGTTCCTGAAAGTGTTCCAGAACGAAAAGGTCGAGCCGACGTGGTACGAGCAGAAACTCTGGCACATGTACAACGCCACCGACTACGCGGTGAACCTCTTCAATCTGCCGACGGTCGCCTACAGCGGCGAGATCGACAACCAGAAGCAAGCGGCCGACGTGATGGCCCGCGAGATGAAGAAGGTCGGGCTGGAACTCACGCACATCATCGGCCCCAAGACCGGGCACAGCTACGAGAAGGGCGCGAAGGAAGAGGTCAACAAGCGGATCGACGCGTTCGTGGAGAAGGGCCGCGAGCGGTTCCCGGAGAAGTTCAAGTTCACGACGTACACGCTGCGCTACAACGAGGGGCCGGGCGTGAAGATCGAGGCTCTGGAGAAGCACTGGGCGCCTGCCCGGATCGAGGGCACCCGCACTGCCCCCGGCGTCAAGGCGGCCGGCATCACGCTGAAGACGGAGAACATCGCCGCCATGACCCTTTTCGCCCCTGGCCCCATCGACACGATTTCCCTTAACATCGACGGAACCCGGATCCCCCTGCCGGCATTCAAGAAGGAGAACGAGATTCACTCGGTGTCGGTCCACAAAGAGAATGGGAAGTGGGCACCATTCAAACCCGCCAAACCGGACTCCGTCAAACTCGCCAAGACTCCCGGACTACAAGGACCGATCGACGACGCGTTCATGGACTCGTTCGTCATGGTGAAGCCGACCGGCAAGCCGGCGCACCCGGCCCTCGGGACGTGGGTGGACGCCGAGATGAAACGCGCCATCGAGCACTGGCGAAAGCAGTTCCGCGGCGACGCGCCGGTGAAAGCGGACACGGACATCACTGACGAGGACATCAAGAACAACAACCTCATCCTGTGGGGCGACACGGACAGCAACGCCATCCTGCGTAAGATCGCGGACCACCTGCCGATGTGGTCATTCGGACCGACGCGGATCACGATGGCGGTCTCGCCGAACCCACTCAACCCGAAGAAGTACGTCGTCCTCAACAGCGGGTTCACGTTCCGCGAATACGACTACCTCAACAACGCGCGTCAGGTGCCGAAGCTGCCGGACTACGCAGTGATCGACATCACCACGCCGGCGAACTCGCGCTACCCCGGCAAGATCGTGCGGGCCGGGTTCTTCGGCGAGAAGTGGGAACTGCTGGAGAACGACGGGAAGTAAGCGAGCAACCCCTCCCCAACCCCTCCCCTGAAGGGAGAGGGGCTAAAACCAGAAGCCTGCGCTCTTTCTCCCCCTTCCTTTTTAGGGAAGGGGGTTGGGGGTTAGGTTCTTTGCCTCGGAGTTATCATGGCCCGCTCGCGCCGCTACGTGATCCTGTCGCTCATCCTCGTCGCGGTCGCGGTCGGCCTGTACTTCGCCTTCCGCGAAGAACAACCGCAAGACCCGCTGGCGACGCTACCACTGCCGGGCGACCCGATCGCGGCCGTGCCCATCACCGCGCCCGGGGGCATGCCCGAGGGGCAACCCGCACCCGCACCCCAACCCAAACTCGTCGTGCTGGTCGTGTTCGACCAACTGCGCGGCGATTACATGACCCGCTGGGCCGAACTCTACGGCCCGGACGGGTTCGAGCGGCTCAAGAAGGAAGGCGTCTGGTTCAGCGAGTGCCACGTTCCGTATGCCTGCACCTCGACCGGACCGGGGCACGCCTCGCTCGCCACCGGCGCGCCGCCATCCGTTCACGGGATCATCGAGAACGAGTGGTACGACCGCAAGACTGCCAGTCGCGTTTACTGTTGTCAGCCGAACCGTCCTTACGATCT
>CAZBXY010000629.1:0-2152 GCA_964495365.1 uncultured Frigoriglobus sp.
CGACAGGTTGCTCGCATCACCCCAGTACGGCGAGCGCTGGGGTCGGTACTGGCTCGACATCGCCCGCTATGCGGATTCGAAGGGCTACGTGCTGACGCAGGAGCGGAGCTTCGCGTTCTCGTACACCTACCGCGATTACGTCATCCGCAGTTTCAACGAGGACAAGCCCTACGACCGGTTCGTCACGGAACAGATTGCCGCCGACCTGCTCGCGCTGGGCGCCGACAAGCGCCCGCTGGCCGCGATGGGGTTCCTCACGCTCGGCCGGCGGTTCCTGAACAACCAGGCCGACATCATCGACGACCGCATCGACGTGGTGACCCGCGGGTTCATGGGGCTGACCGTGACCTGCGCCCGGTGCCACGACCACAAGTACGACCCGATCCCGACGAAGGACTACTACTCGCTCTACGGCGTGTTCGCGAGCACGACCGAGCCGGCCGAACTGCCGCTCATCGAGGCCGTGAAGCAGACGCCGGAAGTGATCGCGTTCGAGAAGGAACTGGAGAAGCGGGAAGGGGAGTACCGCGCCGAGGTCGCCAAGCGCCACGCGGTCCACCTGAAGAAGCTCCGCGAAGCCCCGCTCGTTGCCGAGTACCTCCGCGCGGTCCTCGACACCCGCGCTGCCAACGGCGAGGCGGTGCAGGGCACCCTCCGGCAGCGCGACCTCAACCGGTTCGCCTACGAGCGGTGGAAGACGTATCTGGAAGCCGAGTGGAAGGCGAAGTCGCCGGTGTATTCGCCGCTATTGGCCCTCGCCGCGGTCCCGGAGAAGGATTTCGAGGCCAAGGCGCTCACCGCGCTTCCCAAAGACACGAACCCGATCATTGCAAAGGCGCTCACCGAGGCGAAGCCGAAGACGCTGAAGGCCGCGGTGGAGGCGCTCGCCGGCACGCTCGCCGCAGAAGCCCCGCCCGGTACGCTGACGAAGGAGCAGGCCGACGTGTTCGCGTGGCGGGCCGCCGGCGGGCCGGTCGATGTCGCGCCGGCGGACGCCGAGAAGGTGTTCAACCGGGCCGACCGCGACGCCCTCGCCGCGATCCGAAAGCGGATCGATGCGTTCAAGGCGTCGAACCCGCACGCCCCGCCGCGGGCGCATGTGCTGGCCGAAGCAGCGCCGGTGCAACCGGTCGTGTTCCTTCGCGGCAACCCGAACAACCGCGGGCCGCAAGTCCCCCGACAGGCGCCCGAAATCGTTAGCCCGAACCGCAAACCGTTCACGAAGGGCAGCGGGCGGCTCGAACTGGCGCAGGCGATCACGGCACCGGACAACCCGCTGACGGCCCGCGTCATGGTCAACCGCGTGTGGCTCGGCCACTTCGGGCACGGGCTCGTCCGCACGCCGAGCGATTTCGGCGTCCGCAGCGACCCGCCGACGCACCCGGAACTGCTCGACTGGCTCGCGCACATGTTCCAGGCGAACCCCGACCGCGCGGTCGGGGGTATGGGCTGGAGCGTGAAGCGCTTGCACAAACGCATCATGCTCTCCGCGACCTACCAGCAGTCGAGCGCGACCTCCGCGGAGATCTACAAGACCGATCCGGAGAACCGCTATTTGTCGCACCAGAACCGGCGCCGGCTCGACTTCGAGGGGCTGCGTGATTCGCTCCTCTTTGCCGCCGGCCGGCTCGACCTGACCGCCGGCGGCAAGCCGATCGACCTGTTCAAGGCGCCGTTCTCGACGCGGCGCACGGTTTACGGCCTGATCGACCGCACGAACCTGCCGGGCACGTTCCGCGTGTTCGACGTGGCCGGCCCGGACACGCACAGCCCGCAGCGGTTCCAGACGACCGTCCCGCAACAGGCGCTGTTCCTCCTGAACAGCCCGTTCGTGCAGGACCAGGCGAAAGCGCTCGCGGCACGAAAAGAAGTAACCGAAGCGAAGGGCATCGAGGCGAAGGTGACCGCGCTCTACCGCGTGGCGCTCGGCCGCAACCCGACGAAAGCCGAGATCGCCCTCGCGACGGAGTTCGTGTCTGACGATGACGCGAAGGCGGCGTTCGGGCGCTGGCCGCAGTTAGCGCAGGTGCTGTTGCTCTGCAACGAGTTCGCGTTCGTGGATTGATGTTTGTCGCGCCGGTAGTGAGCCGCGACCGGAAGGGAGCGGGCGCGGGGCGATGGGTACGTGGTTGGCCCGCGCCCGTCCCGTCGC
>CAZBXY010000630.1:0-2134 GCA_964495365.1 uncultured Frigoriglobus sp.
CACGCCTCCTCGAAGATCTGCTTCCACTCCGCGCGCGGATCGACCCGCACCTCGATCCCCTCGAAGTTCAGCTTCCCGTCGCCGCCCGCGCCGCCCACAGCGCTCGGGGCCGGGGCGGTCGGAAGCCCGCCGGGGCGCCCGCCGGTGCCGCCACCGGTCGGCGCGGCGCCGCTGCCGCCGCTCGTCGTGATGAACCAGTTCCCGCCGCCGGTCGTGTAGAGCAACTTCCGGCCGTCCGGGGTCAGTTCGTAACCCTGCACGCCCGCTTGCACGACGGACGATCGCTTCCGGTCGATGTCGAAGCGGCTGAGCGTCGCCCCGCCACCGAACCCGCCGCCCGGCCCGCGCCCGCCGCCCTCACCGGCCTCGGCGCGCGTCAGGTAGTACACCGCGCCGGCCGCGCCGGCCGACAGCCCGGCGTAGTTCCCGGTCGGCAGCGGGAACGCCAGGATCCGCTGGTTGATGCCCTCGAAGTCGATCTTGAACGCCGCGGTCTGGTCCTTCTTGTCCATCTTCGGCGCGGGCGCTGATCCCTCGCCCTTCTCCTCGTCGCTCTCGCGCAGGAACGGGCTGGGCAGATCCTTGTTCAGCACAACGAGGTTGATCGACCACCGCGGCTGGCGGCTGTCGGCGGCGGACTGACTGAACCCGTGCTTGCTCATCCCGGTGTCGTTGGAGGAGAGGAAGTAGAGGTACTTCCCGCCGGCGTCGAACGCCGGGTCGGTCGCCTCGGTCAGCCCGTCGGTGACCGGGAACGACTTGTGCTGCTCCAGTGAGTAGGCGTACACGCGCGAGATCGAGGCCGGCGTGTTGATCGCGTAGGTCACCCACTTCGAGTCGGGCGACCAGCTCGACGGCTTCAGCCCGCGGCCCAGCCCGTGCTTCGGCACGACCACCTTCTTGATCTCGCTCGATTCCACGTCGAGCCAGAACACGGTCTGCGAGTTGTCGCGGAACAGCACCTTCTTGGAGTCGCGCGACCAGATCGGGTCGAAGTAGAACCCGGTGCCGTTGAGCTTGATCTTCTTCGGCTCGCCCTTGCCGGTCTGCGGGGCCAGCACGAGCTGGTACTCGCCGCCCGCGTCGGAGAAGTAGGCGATCGTCTTGCCGTCCGGGGACCATGCCGGGTTCCGCTCGTGAACGTCCGGGGTGTTCGTCAGGATGCGGGCGTCGCCCTTTTCGGCCGGGATCGTCACGATCTCGCCGCGGAACTCGACCGCGACCCGCGAGCCGCTCGGCGAGACGCTCACGTCGCGAACGTACTTCGACCCCTTGGCGAACCGCGAGCGGGCCTCCGGGTTGTCGATCGCCAGGCCGATCTTCAGCCGCGTCGTCACCGACTGCGGCGGGGTCATCGTGTGCAGGTAGCCGGCCTGCTCGAAGATGATTTGCTTGCCGTCGGTGTTGAGGTCGAGTACCGGGAAGTCGGTGAACTTGGTGAGTTGCTTCACCTCTTTGTTGTCGGTGTCGTAGGCGAACACGTTGTACTCGCCGGCCCGGTCGGAGCGGAAGTAGAGCGCGCGGCCGACCCAGTTGGGGTCGGAGTCGTTGCACCGGTCCTTCGGCTGCTGGATCTCGGTCACGTCGTGCGTCTTGACGTTGTAAACCCAGATCCGCGAGTGCGTGCCGCCGCGGTAGTTCTTCCACTGCGTGCTGGCGTCGCGCACCGGCGTGTAGGCGATGAAGTCGCCGTCGGGCGAGTAGGCCGCCTCGAAGCCCCAGGGGATCGGCAGTTGGGTCGGCATTCCGCCGGTGAGCGGGACCGTGAACAGTTGGCTGTGCCGGTTCGAGAACACGTGGCGCGGCGAGGAGAACAAAATCCCCTTGCCGTCTGGAGTAAACCCGCGTACAGTATCGTTAGCAGGGTGCGTCGTGAGCCGGGTCGGGGTGCCGCCCGTAATGGGAATGGTGTAGACGTCGGTGTTGCCGTCGTACTGCGCGCTGAACGCGAGCGTCTGGCCGTCGGGGCTGAACACCGGGTGGGATTCGAGGCCCAGGTCGGAGGTGATCCGGCGCGGGTTCTTGCCGCTGATGTCGGCGACCCACAGGTCGTCGGCGTAGACGAACGCGATGTTCCGCGGCCCGATCGCGGGCATCGTGAGCATCCGCGTGTCGGTCGGGTCGGGCTGGGCGC
>CAZBXY010000631.1:0-2124 GCA_964495365.1 uncultured Frigoriglobus sp.
AAGCGAATCACCTGGATGTGTCCCGCGGCGCGAGGTAACTGTGTCACACCTTCGACCCGCCTTCGCCCGCACCCCGGAGACGCTCGTGACGGCGGAACTGGCCGACCGCGTGTTCGCGTAACCCCGACCCCAACCCACACCCCGAACCGGAGAGACCGATGCCCTGCACGAACGACGAACAACCCGACCGCGAGATCGACGTGACCGAGTTCCCCACGGCCCGAGCCGCGATCGACCACGCCCGCACCGCCGGCGGCCGGGCGCTGTCCTGGGGCGGGCGGTTCGTGGTGGTGAGCGCTGTGGACGCCGAGTGGCTGGCGGCGCACGGGTTCGTGTTCGCGTACCTGCACGAACTCCACGGCCGGCTCGTCACGGTCCCGGTCAACTCCTGAAGCCGAAACGCCCCTTCGGGCGTCGCGGCGGGTGGCCCCCGCCGCCTGATGACGGCAGCCGAAACACGCACCGGAGACGAACATGCCTGCGAAGAAGACCCAGACGAACACGAAGAGCACGAAAGCCACGCCCCAGACGAGGGCGGCGAAGACCGCACCCGTGCCGAGGAAGAAGCTCAGCGCGCTCGATGCGGCGGCGGTAGTGCTGGCCGAGAAGGGCACCTCGATGACCACGCAGGAGTTGATCGGGGCGATGGCCGCCAAGGGCCTGTGGACCAGCCCCAACGGCAAAACCCCCGCGGCCACTCTTTACTCCGCCCTGTTGCGCGAGCTGAACGCCAAGGGTCGGGCCAGCCGCTTCCAGAAGACCGCGCCCGGGCGCTTCGCCGCCACCGGCATCACCGAACCGGCCGGTGAGAAACTCGCGACGAAGGGCGCCAAGAAGAAAAACACGCCGAAGGAGGCGGTGAAGAAGAAGGCCACCGCGGAGGCACTGGCGGTCCCGGAGACGACGGAGAAAGTCCCCGCGGCCTGACTCACGTCACCGACTCGCTGCCCACAACGGCCCCACCTCCGCACCGGTGGGGCCGGTCTCGTTGGTGCGTCTCAACGGCCGATCTCGCACCGGACCCGACACACGCGCACGTGGGCGAACGGGCGCGGGGTCACCCGCCCAGGTGCGGCCGGCGGACACTTCGACCTCGACGGGCACCGGGTCGATGAGCGGGGCCATGCCGTCGCGCATCGCGTCCCGCACCCACACCGCCGCCTCGTCCTGCTGCGCCTCGTCGCACTCGACGACGATCTCGTCGTGGACGAATAGCACCGGGAACGCGTCGGGACAGGCCGCCCGGCGCTCCCACAACAGGGCCAGCGCCCGCTTCAGCCCGTCCGCGCCGGCACCTTGTGTCGGAGTATTCAACTTCTCGGTGAAGGCGCTCACACCGACGCGCCGGCGCCCGGCGAGGGTGCGCGTTGCGATCGTGCCGTTGGGGACGGCACGGTGCCAGGTCCGCAGTCCCGGGTAGGTGCGGAAGAACGCGTCCCGGTGCTTGGATGCCTCGGCTTCGGTGAGCGCCACGCCGAAGTTCGACGCGGCGTAGGCGGCCAGGGATTTCGCGCCCATCCCGTAAAGAAGGCCGAACGCCAAACTTTTCGCAAGCTGCCGGTCGGCCTTGGTAACCTCGGTCTTGCCGAGCACGGCACGTGCGGTGGCCGTGTGCAAGTCCTCGTTCCGGTGGTACGCTTCCAACATCCGCGTGTCGCCAGAAATCTTGGCAGCGATCCGCAACTCGATCTGGCTGTAATCGGCCTTCACGAGTATCCGACCGGGCGGGGCGACGAAGCACCGCCGGTAGCGCGGGTCGCGGGGGAGTTGCTGCAAGTTGGGTTCCTTGCACGACATGCGGCCCGAGGCTCCCGCTCCGATTTGCTTCCAGTTCGCGTATACCCGACCATCGTCCGTGACGTGACGGAGCCACTGGTGCCCGTAGGTACCCGACAACTTCGCCGCGGCCCGGTACTCCCGTAATAGCGCCGCGGCCGGGTGGTCGAGGGCCGCCAGCGCATCGTCGTCGGTCGAGGTGAGGGTCAGACCCAGCCCCGCGAACGCGGCGACCACCTCGTCGGGCGAGTTCCAGTTGGTAACCCCGAACAGGTTGCCCGCGTTGGGTACCCGCGCGTCGAGTTGCTCCCGCAGCGCCCCGACGCACGCCTCGGTCTCGGTGGCCAG
>CAZBXY010000632.1:0-2112 GCA_964495365.1 uncultured Frigoriglobus sp.
CACAGGGAACTCCTAGTTTGGGCGAACGGCCGGTGTCAGACGGCTGGTGAATCTCAGCGCAGCAGACCACGCTTCGCTCTCACCGGCCGGCTGACACCGGCCGTTCGCCAAGCACTTACGCCAGAACGCCGGTTTCGATCTCCAGTTGGGCGCACATCTTCTCGATCAGGTGATCGACGTCGAACGGCTTGGGCAGGAAGTCGTCGGCCCCTGCAAGTTTCAGCTCCTGCACCTTGTCCTCTTCGATCATGCCGGAGATGCAGATGATCCGCACGTCCTCCATCGTCGGGTCGGCCCGGACCCGGTGGCACACTTCCTTGCCGTTGATGTCCGGCAGCATCACGTCGAGGATCAGCAGGTCCGGGCGGTAGTCCTTCACCATCATGCCGGCGTCGAACCCGTTGGAGGCGATCCGCACCTCGAACCGGCCGTCGGCCAGGAGCGCCTCGTTGACCACCGAGACGATTTCCGGCTCGTCGTCCACCAGCAGCACCTTCCGCTTGCCGCTCTCCAGCGCGTCGGTGGGGATGCCGTTGTCCTTCATGAACTTGTAGAGGGCCTCGCGCGGGATCCGCCGGAACTTGCTGCCCGGCACGCGGAAGCCCTTGAGCTGTCCGTTGTCGAAACAGCGGATGATGGTCTGCTGGGAGACCTTGCAGATCTTGGCGGCCTCGCCGGTCGTGAACACCGTCTTCATACGCGCATCCACCTGGCCGGCTCAGCCGGCTCGCATGGGGGAGATCCGCGCGCGGCCACAGTGACCGAGCCGGGCGGCGGACCGAAAATCCGTCCGTGACTCACGCAGGCCATCTGGCTGCTCCGGCCGTTGGGGCGCATTGCGGCGTCCCGGCGAACAGGGCAGGAGGGGTAAGGCGGTCGAATTACCCACGGTGAAGAGCTTCGGGTGACGGTGCAACTTGGAGAGTTTCGACGCCCCTCTCCATCATACCCGGAGATGGTGCCCGATCAATGAGCCGGAACCCGCCTAAGTGGTGTGAAACTCACACCTCCGCCAGATTCCGCTGTTATGATCGCGCCACTCTTCCGGGTTCGCCCCGTCTCCTTCGCCCTCACAACCGGATCACCGCGGTCCCCCTTCTCGCACCAGATTCCGGCACCGTTGCCGGCTCGGTCGCCTCGTTCATCGACTTTCCCAGGTCGCGCCGGTCACACGTTTTTGCCAGCTTCTCATCCGCCCTCAGTTGGTGCGGCGAGTTGCGGGCGGCGTGCGCGTCGTGCGAACCGGGCGGATCGGTGAACCGCGACCGGTCCCGCGGGCGTTACCGGTTACCCGGCTTCTCCCCAACGGGCGGGCGGCCCATAACCGCCTATTCCAGATAAAGCAACAGCATTGCGAGGTCGGCCGGGGTGATGCCGCTAATGCGGCTCGCCTGCCCCAAACTGGCGGGCCGCACCCGACTCAGCTTCTCGCGGGCCTCGTGACGGAGTTGAGGTACGGCCGAATAATCGAAGTGCGTGGGGATGCGCCGGTTCTCCAGCCGCTGGAACCGCTCCACCTCCGCGGCCTGCCGGTCGATGTACCCGCTGTACTTGGCCTCCAGAATCACCTGTTCCACCACGTCGGGCCGCGCCTCCCATTCGCCCAGCGGCGGGTGGCGCTCGCACACCGCGGCCCATTCGACTTCCGTGCGGCGCAGCCACGTCGCAAGGCTGTCACCGTCACTACGGTTCGACTTCAGTACATTTTGAAGTTCCGCGATCCCCTGCTCTTTCCGCTGATAGCGTTCCCAGTCTTCCGCGTTGACCGAACCGACGCGCCGGCCGAGCGGAGTGAGGCGCCGGTCGGCGTTGTCGTGGCGGAGCACGAGCCGGTACTCGGCCCGTGACGTGAACATCCGGTACGGCTCGTCCACGCCCTTCGTCACGAGGTCGTCGATCAGAACACCGATGTACGCCTGCGAGCGATCGAGCACGAGCGGCGGCTCGCCTTTCAGCTTGAGAGCCGCGTTCAGCCCGGCGATCAGCCCCTGCGCGGCGGCCTCTTCGTAGCCGGTGGTGCCGTTGATCTGCCCGGCGAAGTAAAGGCCGCTAACCGGCTTGGTTTCGAGCGTCGGGTGAAGCTGCGTCGGCGGGGCGAAGTCGTACTCGACC
>CAZBXY010000633.1:0-2112 GCA_964495365.1 uncultured Frigoriglobus sp.
CCCGAAGGACGCGAAGACCAAGCGCAAGGTCGAGATCATCGCCGTGAGTCGGGCGCGGACCACGCAACTGATGTACGACCGGTGGGTCGAGCGGAACGCCGATGCGGTGTCGAAGGCCAGCGGTGGGAAGGTCGGCTACATCCACATCCCGAGCATGGACGACGCCGGGCTGGATGCGTTCGTGCGCGCCCTGTACTCGGACCACTTCGACAAGGAGGCCATCGTCATCGACGTCCGCTTCAACGGCGGCGGGTTCACGCACGACCAGGTGCTGAACTATCTCGCCGGCAAGGAACACACGTTCTTCCGGCAGCGCGACGGCGGCGAGGGGCTGGTGCTGCGCGCGACCGACCGGAAGTGGACCAAGCCGATGGCGGTGATGACGAACAACCGCTCGTACTCGGACGCCGAAATCTTCCCGCACGCCTTCCGCGCGCTGGGGCTGGGCAAGGTCGTGGGTCAGGCGACCGGCGGGTTCGTGATCGGCACCGGCACCACGCGGCTGATCGACGGTTCCTCCTTCCGCGTGCCGCGGATCGGCGTCTACACGAACAAGGGCGTGAACATGGAGAAGCAGGGCGTACAACCGGACGTGCCGGTGGAAATCACGCCCGACGACTGGGCACGCGGGACCGACGGCCAGCTCCTCAAGGCGGTCGATGTGGTTGTGGCGGACGTGCGCGAGTGGAAGCGGGCCAAAACCGGAATCGCCAGCGGCGCCGCGGGCACGAGTACGAACGCCGCGCCGCCGGCGCCTCCAATGCCGGTGGCCCCGATGCCGCGCACCGCGCCGCGAACACCGGCCGCCCCGGGCGGCTTCATCCCGATGGCCGAGGATTGATCGCCGAGAGCATTTGTTGTGAGCCGCGACCGGGAGGGAGCGGGCCAGCCACTGATACCGAAGGTGAATGGCCCGCTCCCTCCCGGTCGCGGCTCAATCTGATGTCGCTCACTCGCTTCTACACCCGAATCCCGTCCCTCAGCGGATCGTCCGCGTCCGCAAGTAACGTCGCTTCGGCGGTGATGTACGCGGTGCCGGTGATGCTCGGGACCACCGCGCCCGGCTCGCCGGTCGGTTCGATGCGCCCCTCGAACACGCTCCCGGTCACGCTCTCCTGGCGCCACACCTCGCCCGGCCTCAGCTTGCCGTCGGCGAACAGGCACGCGAGTTTTGCGCTCGTGCCGGTGCCGCACGGCGAGCGGTCGTAAGCCTTCCCCGGGCACAGCACGAAGTTCCGCGAGTGGTTCTTGGCATCGGTTGGCGGGCCGAACAGTTCGATGTGATCGACCGGTTCCGGGAACGCCGCGTTAACGGCCTTGCGAATGCGCCACGTCACGTCCGTGAGCCGCTCGACGTTCCGCACGCTGATTTCTTCGCGGTGCTCCTTCACCAGGAAGAACCAGTTCCCGCCCCACGCGATATCGCCGGTCACCGGACCGACGCCGTCCACTTGAACGGTAACGCCCGCGTGCCGCCGGTAGCTCGGGACGTTCTTCACGGTGACGCGGTGCGCGTCGTGCAATTCGACCGTGACCACACCGACGTTGGTCTCGACGCGGTGTTCGCCCGGCCCGATCCGGTCCATGTGGGCGAGCGTGACCGCGAGGCCGATCGTGCCGTGCCCGCACATCCCGAGCACACCGACGTTGTTGAAGAAGATGACGCCCGCCGCGTTTGTCGGGTCGTGCGGTTCGCAGAGCAGCGCCCCGACGAGTACGTCCGACCCGCGCGGCTCGTTCACGACGCACGAGCGGAACGGGTCGAACCGCTCGCGGAACAGCGCCGCGCGCTCGGTGAGCGGCCCGCGCCCGAGGTCCGGCCCGCCGGCGACGACGACCCGCGTCGGCTCGCCCCCGGTGTGCGAGTCGATGACCCGGATGCGCTCGTGTCTCGTCATCACAGTCACTCCGGTGAGGAGAACGCGCCAACCGAACTTTTTTCCCGCGAGATGAATCGTATAATACCGCAGGCCTATCGAAAGGTGGGCGGTCTGCTGTTAACGGTCCGATCGGGGGCGATCTGGTATCGACCGGGTATCGGAAGTGAACGGTGGCGTGTCGTGGTTGATCATTTGGCCACTTAAAAAGCTGATCAAAACTTAACTGCTGAAC
>CAZBXY010000634.1:0-2099 GCA_964495365.1 uncultured Frigoriglobus sp.
CGATGGGCCAGAAGGTGAAGAAGGGGCAGGTGATCGCCGACGGAGCGGCCACCAAGAACGGCGAACTGGCGCTGGGCCGCAACGTGCTGGTCGCGTTCATGAGCTGGGAGGGCTACAACTTTGAAGACGCGATCATCATCTCCGAGCGGCTCGTGAAGAACGACACGTACACCTCGATCCACATCGAGGAGTTCGACATCGAGATCCGCGAGACCAAGCTCGGCAAGGAAGAGTTCACCCGCGACATCCCGAACGTTTCTCCGAAGGCGCTGTCGAACCTCGACGAACACGGCGTTGTCCAGATCGGTACGTACGTGCGCCCCGGCGACATCCTCGTCGGCAAGGTGTCGCCGAAGTCGCGCAGCGAACTGACTCCAGAAGAGAAGCTGTTGCACGCGATCTTCGGCCGAGCCGGCGAGGACGTGAAGAACGACTCGCTGGAGGTGCAGTCCGGCACGGAAGGCATCGTCATCGCCGCGCACCGGTTCAGCCGCCGCGCGCACATGACCGAGGACGAGAAGAAGCAGATCGACAAGGACCGCAAGGAGATCGAGACGACCTACAACCGGCGGATCGCGGAGCAGTTCCGCGAGTTCGTCAAGGCGCTCGAAGATGTACTCGACAAGAAGGAACTGAAAGACCCCAACACCGGTAAGCAACTGGCGAGCGACAAGGAGGACAAGACGGTCGCGGAACAGGCGAAGGGGTTCAAGCTCGACAACCTGGACATCCGCAGCCCGGACAGCCAGAAGAAGGCCAACAAGATCCACCACCGGCACTGGGAGCGGATCCAGTTCTTCATCGACGAGCAGGAGCGGAAGCTCAACTCGCTCAACCGCGGCGACGAACTGCAGAGCGGCGTGCAGCAGATGGTGAAGGTGTACGTCGCGACGAAGCGCGTGATTTCGGTCGGCGACAAGATGGCCGGCCGCCACGGCAACAAGGGCGTCATCTCAAAGGTGCTGCCCGAAGAGGACATGCCGTTTCTGAAGGACGGCACCCCGGTGGACATCCTGCTGAACCCGCTGGGCGTGCCGAGCCGCATGAACGTCGGTCAGATTCTGGAGACGCACCTGGGTTATGCCGCCGCGAAGCTCGGCTTCAAGGCGGTGACCCCGGTGTTCGACGGGGCGACCGAGGAGGAGATCCGCGCGGCGCTCAAGGAGGCCGGGTACTCGGAAACGGGCAAGAGCGTGCTGTACGACGGGCGCACCGGCGAGGCGTTCGACCAGCCGGTGACGGTCGGCTACATCTACATGCTCAAGTTGCACCACCTCGTCGATGACAAGGTTCACGCGCGGGCGACCGGGCCGTACTCGCTCATCACGCAGCAACCGCTGGGCGGCAAGGCCCGGTTCGGCGGTCAGCGGTTCGGCGAGATGGAAGTGTGGGCGCTGGAGGCCTACGGCGCTGCGTACATCCTCCAAGAGTTGCTGACGGTGAAGTCGGACGACGTGGAGGGCCGCACGAAGATCTACGAGAGCATGGTGAAGGGCGAGAACACGCTCGAAGCCGGCACGCCAGCGAGCTTCGACGTGCTGACGCACGAGATCCGCGGCCTGGGCCTGAACATGTGCCTGGAGAAGAAGCGGGTTTAGAATTTTCGATTGATGATTTGTGATTTGAGATTTAAAGATTGTCGCGCCCCAGCAGGTTTTACGGCCTCTGGGGTTGCGGCGCGAAAACAACCTGTGTGCTTGTCAATCGTCAATCAAAATCTGCAATCGAAAATAGGTGAAATATGAGCACCGCCGCCAGCAACGGGAAGAACGCCGACGCCGCCGAGGGCACCAGCTACGAGCGGATCAACGACTTCGGCGCGGTCCGCATCTCGCTCGCCAGCCCGCAAGACATCCGGTCGTGGTCGCACGGCGAGGTCAAGAAGCCGGAGACCATCAACTACCGCACGTACCGGCCCGAAAAGGACGGGCTCTTTTGCGAGAAGATCTTCGGGCCGGAAAAGGACTGGGAGTGCTCCTGCGGCAAGTACCGTGGGATGAAGTACAAGGGCATGATCTGCGACCGGTGCGGCGTGAAGGTCACACACTCGCGCGTCCGGCGCAAGCGCATGGGCCACATCGAACTGGCCGCGCCCGTCG
>CAZBXY010000635.1:0-2089 GCA_964495365.1 uncultured Frigoriglobus sp.
GCGAAGCGCTCGCTCGACCCGCCGCCCGCCGGCGGGAACCGCGCGACCCGCCCCGGGAGGATGGGCCTGCTGTTGGGTTCTGAACGATGTAGGGACAGGCATCTTGCCTGCCCTACAGATTGTGGTTGACCGCGCTCCAGCCGCGCCCGACGATGGCCCCAACTCAAGTGGAGGGCGCGTCGTGATTCGCATCGGACACTGGCAACTCGAATCCAAAACCGGCGACTTCGACGCCAACCTCGCGAAGGTCGTCACCGGGCTCGAACGGGCCGACAGGGACCGCGTCGAGATCGTGTGCTTTCCCGAATGTTTCCTCACCGGCTACCCGGACAAGGAGGAACCGGCGCGCAAGGGGGCGTTCGCGGTCGATTCGCCGCAGATGATGAAGCTGCTCGACAAAACTGGGAAGTTCGAGGCGACGTACATCGTCGGGTTCAACGAGACCCGCGGCAAAGACCTCTACAACACCGCGGTCGTGGTGCAGAAAGGGCACATCCTCGGCATCTACAGCAAGTGCGCCGCGTACATGCCGTTCCACAAGCAGGGCCGCGAGTTTCCGGTGTTCGAGCGGAGCGGGGTGAAGTTCGGCATCATCATCTGCGCCGACGGCGGGTACATCGAGCCGGCGCGGATTCTGGCCCTCAAAGGTGCGCGGATTATCTTCGCCCCGCACTTCAACTACATCGGCGCGAAGGGGCTGATCGGCCACTTCCAGCACGTCCGTGCTGACCATATCGCGCGGGCGGTCGAAAACGACGTGTGGTTCGTTCGCGGGAACAACGTGGTGCTGAAGGATTCGGGCCTGAGCTACGAGGGCGTGGGCTACGGCGACAGCTACATCATGGACCCGCAGGGCGAGATGCAGGTGCGCAGCCGGCGGATGCAAGAGGACTTCATCTTCGCCGACATCGAACCGGGAACGCCGGGCAAGGCGTGGGGCGTGACGAAGTCGCTGTGGAGCGCGCGGGAATTTGCCAAGCACATGGAAGAGGCGATGAAGGGGAAGTGAGCGCTTGGCAGGCGAACCCCGCCCGCAAGGGCGGTGGGTGGCGCACACTTGAAGCGCCACCCACTGCCCTTGCGGGCGGGGTTCGCCATTCACGCCAGCACGTCCTTCACCACCTGGCCAAACACGTCCGTCAAGCGGAAATACCGTCCCTGGAACTTGTACGTCAGTTTCTCGTGGTCGAGACCCAGGCAGTGCAGAAGGGTCGCGTTCAGATTGTGGACGTCCACGCCGTCCTTCGCGACGTTGTAGCCGTAGTCGTCGGTTTCGCCGAACGTGACCCCCGGCTTGATTCCGCCGCCGGCGAGCCACACCGTAAAGCACCGCGGGTGGTGGTCGCGGCCGTAGTTCTCCTGCGTTAGCCGGCCCTGGCTGTACACCGTGCGGCCGAACTCGCCGCCCCACACCACGAGCGTGTCCTTCAGCAACCCGCGTTGCTTCAGATCGGTGACGAGCGCTGCGGAGGCGCGGTCGGTGTCAGCGCACTGCGCCTCGATCTGCTTGGGCAGGTTGACGTGCTGGTCCCACCCGCGGTGATAGAGCTGCACGAACCGCACGTCGCGCTCGATCATCCGGCGGGCGAGCAGGCAGTTCGCTGCGAACGTACCCGGTTTCTTGGCGTCCTCGCCGTACAGCTTGAAGGTCGATTCCGGTTCTTTCGTGAGATCGGTGAGTTCCGGTACGCTCTTTTGCATCCGAAAGGCCATTTCGTACTGCGCGGTACGTGTGGCAATCTCCGGGTCACCGGTCGCGGCCTGTTTCATTTCGTTGAGCTTGGCCAAATCGTCGAGCAGCTTGCGGCGGTCATCGGCCGAAACGCCGTCGGGGTTCGACAGGAACAGCACCGGGTCGCCCTGCGAGCGGAACTTCACTCCCTGGAACCGGCTCGGCAAGAACCCGCTGCCCCAGAGTCGGTCGTAGAGCGGCTGATCGGTGGGATTGCCGCTTCCCTGCGAGATGAGCACGACGAACGCGGGCAGGTCTTTGTTCTCGCTGCCGAGGCCGTAGCTGACCCATGAGCCGAAGCTCGGCCGGCCCGCGAGCTGTGCCCCGGTCTGGCAGAAGGTAATCGCCGGGTCGTGG
>CAZBXY010000636.1:0-2074 GCA_964495365.1 uncultured Frigoriglobus sp.
CCTGACCAGAGCGGTGCGGTTCCCACCGACCCGGCGTTGGTGGACGTGTTGGGAAACAACAACGGCGGGACGACCGGCACGGCCAACTTCATCCAGAGTGAGACGACGATCCTGGCGTTCGGCAGTACCGTGATCCTGGGGTTCAACGACTCGGGGTCCAACGCGGGCGGGAGCAACAAGTTCACCGGGTTTTCCCGGTCCACCGACGGCGGGCTGACGTTCACCGACGGCGGCACGCTGCCCACCAACGCCAACGGCGACGCGGGCGACCCGGTGCTGGCCCGTCACGACGCCAGCGGTGTGCTGTACTTCTCGACGCTCCAGTTCTCCGGGGCCGGGATCGCGATGTTCCGGTCGTTCGACGGCGGGGCCACCTGGGCGGCCCCGACCCAGGCGGCCCCCGGCAAGACCGGGTTCCAGGACAAACAGTGGCACACCGTCGATAACTTCGCCGGCGCCGGCAACGGCAACGTGTACCACGTTGCTCGCGACTTCGGCGGCGGCAACGGTATCTACTTCTTCCGCTCAACCGACGGCGGGGCCACGTTCGGACCCAGCGGCGGCACCCTGATCGCCTCCGGCGCCGCCGGCAACGTCCAGGGAGCCTACGTCACGGTCAGCCCGGACCACTCGGTCAACGCCTACTGGTTCGACGACGGGGGCAACGCGCTCCGGATGCGGCGATCCACGGACTTCGGCCTGACGTTCGGTCCGACGATCACCATCTCCTCGATCCTGAGCACCGGGACCAACGGCGACCTGGGACTGACCGGCCAGCGGAACGGGCTGACCACGCTCTCGGGGTTCCGCAGCAACACGTTCCTGCACGCCGCGGTCAACCCGGTCAGCGGGCACCAGTACGTCGTCTACGCCGACAACCCCGCCGGCACCGACCGCGGCGACATCTTCCTGCGGGTCTCGACCGACAACGGGGCCACCTGGGGCCCCGCCACCCGGGTCAACACCGACGCGGGCCTCAACGACCAGTGGCAACCGACCCTGGCCGTCTCCCCCGACGGCACCAAGCTCGGCGTCTTCTGGTACGACCGGCGTGAGGACACCGGGGTCGGCGAGGTGCCCGGCGACCTGTTCGCCAACAACACGTTCAAGTACTACGGGCGGATCGGCAACATCTCCGGCTCGACCATCACCTTCGACCCGGACTTCGCCGTCAGCGACGTGGCCTCGCTGCCCGAGTTCGGCCGGGACAGCGTCGTCAACAGCGTGTACATGGGCGACTACGACTCGGCCGTCGCCACCAACGACGCGTTCCACGTCATCTGGTCCGACAGCCGCTCGGCGCTGCCCGGCGGGGGCACGCGGATGGACCCCAACGTGTTCTACGAGCGGATCGCGACGGCTCCGACGTTCTTCGTCGCCAGCACCGTCCCGGCGGTCGGGGCCACGGTGGGTGTGGGCCCGACGAGCTACACGGTCAACTTCAACGCGGCGATCGACCTGGGGACGGTGCAGGCGAGTGACTTCCAGGTCAACGGGACGCCGGCCAACGCCTTCATCGTCGTGGACGCCGACACGCTGCAGTTCACCTACACGGCCACCCCGGCGATCGAGGGCCTCAACACGATGACGATCCCGGCCGGGGCCATCACCGGCAACACTTCCCTGCCGATCACCGCCTTCAGCGGGGTGTTCCGGGTGGACGCGGTCCCCCTGGCGATCACCACCACCAGCCCGGCCCCGAACAGCACCATCATCCTGGGCCCGGCGACGCAGACGATTCGCGTGTTCTTCAACGAGCCGATCGCTCCGGGCAGCGTGCAGTTGGCCGACTTCCTCGTCAGCGCCGGGACCGTCGTCTCGGCCACGCCGGTGCTGGGCAACACGGCCGTGGACGTCGGCATCACCGGGCTGACGGTCGAGGGGACACTGACCCTGACGATGAACGCCAACGCGTTCACCGACGCCAACGGCGGACCGAACCCCGCGGGGTTCACGGCCAACTATCAGCTCGACTACGTGACCCGCGCCTACCCGACCCCGCTGACCTCGACCGCCCCGGCCGGGTCGCTCATCTACGGGCCCAGTACGACCCCCTCCGGCCTCATCAACTTCG
>CAZBXY010000637.1:0-2073 GCA_964495365.1 uncultured Frigoriglobus sp.
GTTCAAGTTCGGCACCTACGCGACGTGGTGGATCCGGCAGGGCATCACACGGGCGCTGCACGACCACGCCCGCACGGTGCGCGTGCCGTGCCACCAGATCAGCCTGATGTCGAAGCTGGAGGCACAGCGGAGCGCGCTGGCCGCCGCGACCGGGCGCGAGCCGACGATCGCCGAGTTGGCCGCGGCGCTGAACGTGAAGGAAGACGACGTTCGCAGCCTGCGGGTCGTCGGCCGGCACCCGGTGAGCCTCAACGACGCAATTGGGGGCGACGGCGAGCGGGCGCTCGAAGACTTCCTGAGTGACGCGCAGGTACCGACGCCCGGCGAACACGTCGATGCGAACCTCCTGAAGGAGCGGATCGTCGAGGTGCTGCGGAGTCTGGCCCCGCGCGAGCGCGAGGTGATCGAGCTGCGGTTCGGGCTGAAGGACGGCACCCCGCGCACGCTCGACGAGGTCGCGAAGCAGTACGGCATCACGCGCGAGCGCATCCGGCAGATCGAGGCCCGCGGCCTGTTGAAGTTGCGCCAGCCGACCCGCTCGTGCCGGCTCGAAGAGTTCGCCGACGAGGACGAGTGATACTGCATGTCGTAGGGCACGCGGCCCGCGTGCCGGCAGGGCAGCGGCCTGCCCCACATCGAAAGCCAGAATGTCGAACTCCGTGTCAAGCCCAGTTTGCGGAACCGCCGATGAATGAGGGGCAACGGTTGTCCGCGGCCCCAAAGGCCAAGGCAACCGATCGCGAGGAGCCCCGCGCCGCCCGGTCCCCAGCCCGGTGGCGCGATTCGGCCGGCGGGAAGTGGCGCGGCGGGTTGCGATCCGGCGACCCCCTGTTGCCGTGCATCCACCCGCGGAAGCCGTGTCCGGTGCATCGGGTGTTCGACCCCCGACGACGTCCGGTCCCGGACCTTCCCGCCGGCCGGCCGGTTCCGGCGAACCGTTTTCTGCACCAGGACGCTAACCCGTCGGGCATGACGCTCGCGGATCCGGCGCTCCGACGAAGCTGCACCCGCCGGAGCCGGTCGGCTCTCCTCGCCCACACGTCACTTGACCTCTCGCGCACCGACCATATCCCATCAGCGCGAGTGTGCCGCGCTCGCAGTTTGACGCCGCACCGCGCCCACTGTGCTTTCGCGCCCTGGGCTGAGCGGGCGGAGGCTCGCGGCTAACGAAACACCCACAACAATTTCCGATGAGCAAAATCAGCGCTCTGAAGGCCCGTGAGATTCTGGACAGTCGCGGGAACCCGACCGTCGAGGTCGAGGTGATCCTCGCGAGCGGCAAAATGGGCCGCGCCGCGGTGCCCAGCGGGGCCAGCACCGGAGCACACGAGGCGGTCGAACTGCGCGACGGCGACAAGAAGCGCTACGGCGGCAAGGGCACGCTCTCCGCAGTGCGGAATGTCCTCGACGCGATCGCGCCCGCGGTTACTGGGATGTGTATCTTCGAGCAGGCGGCGATCGACCGGAAGATGCTGGCGCTCGACGGCACCCCGAACAAGGGCCGGCTCGGGGCGAACGCGATCCTGGGCGTATCGATGGCCGCGGCGCACGCGGCGGCGGCCGAACTCGGCCAGCCGCTCTACCGCTACGTCGGCGGCACGAGCGCGTGCGTCCTGCCGGTCCCGCTGATGAACATCCTCAACGGCGGCAAGCACGCGGACAGCACCGTTGATTTCCAGGAGTTCATGATCGTCCCGGTCGGCGCCAAATCCTTTGCCGAAGGGCTGCGGATGGGTGCGGAGGTGTTCCACAGCCTGAAAAAGGTGCTGCACGACAAGAACCTGAACACCGCGGCGGGTTCGCGCCGAACATCCCGTCGGCCGACGACGCGCTCGCGACCATTTCGACCGCGATCGAGAAAGCGGGCTACAAACTCGGCGATCAGGTCGCCTTCGCGCTCGATGCGGCCTGCACGGAGTTGTTCGAGGAGGCCAAGCACCAGCACAAGAAGGAAGGCTACTGCTTCTTCAAGAGCGACCCGAAGAAGGTGATTTCTTCGGATGAAATGATCGACCTCTGGGTCGGGCTGTGCAACAAGTACCCGATTCTCTCGATCGAGGACGGTCTCTCGGA
>CAZBXY010000638.1:0-1737 GCA_964495365.1 uncultured Frigoriglobus sp.
GGCGGTCAAGCTGTGGAACGCAACCACCGGCGAGTTGATCGGGAAGCTGGAAGGGCACTCCGACCAAGTTCACGCCCTCGCCTTCTCCGCAGACGGGAGGAGCCTCGCTTCGGCGGGAAGGGACAAGCTCGTCTTGATCTGGCCGATGGGAGGTGGCCGGAGGTAAACCGCCTCACGCCAAGAAGCAGCCGCAGCCCGCGGCGACCGTGAACAGGCTCCGGAGGCGCGTCGATGAACTTCGGTAGCTGGCTGCTGTGGGGCTTCGTGGGCACGGTCGTGCTGAGCGTCATCGTTGCCGCGAGCCAGGGGTTGGGCCTGACGCGGATGAACATGCCGTACCTGCTCGGCACCATGTTCACGCCGGACCGGGACCGGGCGAAGCTGATCGGCGTCGCGTGCCACTTCGCCAGCGGCTGGCTTTTCGCCCTCGTCTACTTCGCCGCCTTCCACGCCCTGGGCACGGCAACGTGGTGGCTCGGGGCACTGGCGGGGCTGGTCCACGGCTCCTTCGTCCTGACGGTCGGCATGCCCCTGCTGCCCGCCCTGCACCCCCGCATGGCCAACGAGCAGTACGGGCCGACCGTGGTCCGGCAGTTGGAGCCGCCGGGGTTCCTGGGGTTGCATTACGGCATCGGTACGCCGGTTTCGGTGCTGGTCGCCCACGTGGCGTTCGGCACCATCCTCGGAGCCTTCTGTGACATCGACCTTCGCTGACAGTCGGCACGCCCGACCTCATGCACGGCCCGAGGGCTGGGGCCGGCACCGGCCCGAGGAGGACGGCAGGAAGACCGCCGGAGGAGAGTGCGCCGGCATCGATTCGGCACCACGAATTCGTGAAGAGGGGATTGAGATGGCCGGGTGTTGCGGGTCGAACGAGCGGTCGCGGGCGAGGAAGTTGCTCGGGCCGGTGGTCTGGCTGCTGATCGGGGTCTTCGTAGTCGGACTCGCAATCTGGGAGCGGCAGCCGCACCACCACCACGCTGACGTCGGGCCGCACGGCGGCCCGCTGGCCGACTGGGACGACGGGGCGATTCACTTGGAGATCGACATCGGCCGGGACGAGGAGACGGCGACCATCTACGCCCTCGACCGGTGGGCCAAGAGGCCGAAGCCGATCGACGCCAAGCCGCTCACCCTCACCCTGAAGACCGACCCGGAGAGGGTTGTGATTTTGGACCCGGACCCAGACGCGGGCGACCCGCCCGGCCGGTCCAGCCGGTTCACCGCGCGTCACCACATCTTCTGGCCGCAGGCCAAGGTGCGCGGGACCGTATCCGGGACGGCCGAGGGCAAGCCGTACTCCGGCGACTTTAGCGAACAGTAGTCCGCCGCGCAACTCGCGGGCGGGGGGTCGTTCCACTGCCGGGCGGTGCGGGCGGCGGGTCGTTCGACTCCCCCGCCACCCGCCCCACCAGAGGAGTTCAGCCATGCGAGCGTTCGTTACCGCGTGCCTGGCGGCGGTGGCCGTCGCTTTCTCCGCCGGCGTCGCGTCAGCCCAGCACGGTGGGGGCCACGGCGGCGGTCACGTCGTCGTTCCGGTCCACGCCGGGGGTCACGCCCCGGTCTACCACCCGCCGGCGCACTACGCCCACGGCGGGTACGCCGTCCCCTCCGGCGGGTTCGGCATCGGGGTGTACGCGGGGCCGACCTACGGGCCGCCGGTCGGCACCTACCCCGGCCCTGCGGTGGTTCCCGCCCCGTACTACCCCGGGTCCGGCTCCGGCTACAGCTACGGCC
>CAZBXY010000638.1:1747-2055 GCA_964495365.1 uncultured Frigoriglobus sp.
CACCGCCTGTGCCACCAGTGCTCCCGCCTCGGGATCGCGCGGCTGCCAGGGCGGGTCCGGGGCCGATGGCGCTGCGGCCCGCCGGGCCGCCTGGTGGACGCGCTCTTCTGGAGACCGACGAACGATGCATGGCGACCCTTCGGCCCCACCGGCCATCCCCCGCCGTGGCATCGGATTCCACACGGCTGTTGCGGTGAACATCGTGCTGCTCGCCGGCGTCGCCGGGTTCCTGGCGTTCGATGCCGCCCGGGAGACCCGACAGCGGGAGCGCGAGAAGGTAACCGCGCTGGACGAGGAGGCGATGACCC
>CAZBXY010000639.1:0-2035 GCA_964495365.1 uncultured Frigoriglobus sp.
CACTCACTCGCGTTTTTGTGTAGCAACGGGTTGGAGAAGGTGTTCATGTTCAACGTCGAGACCAACCATGCCACGCTCGCGCGCCACACGATGGGTCACGAACTCGAATACGCGAGCATCAACGGGATGCTCGGCTCGATCGACGCCAATCGCGGCGACCCGCTGCTCGGCTGGGACACCGACCAGTTCCCAACGGACCTGTACCTCACCGCTCAGGTCATGCTCATTGTGTTGAATCAGGGCGGGATCGGGTCCGGCGGGATGAACTTCGACGCCAAGGTGCGCCGCGACAGTTTCGAGCCGATCGACCTGTTCCACGCACACATCGGCGGCATGGACGCCTTCGCGCACGGTCTGAAAATCGCCGCCGCGATGCGCAAGGACGGCGTGTTGAAGGACATCGTCAAACAACGCTACGCGAGCTGGGACGGCGGCATCGGCGCGGAGATCGAGAGCGGCAAGCACGACTTCGCGAGCCTCGAAGCCTACATGCTGAAGAAGGGCGATTCGCAGAAGAACGTCTCCGGGCGCCAGGAGATGATCGAAAACATCCTCAACCGCTACCTGCGTTAGGCGCCGGGGTTCCGGTGGCTCGTCTCCGGCACCGTCAAAAACCCCCAGCGCAGCGCCTGGTCCTGCGCGTAGCTCTTGCCGAGTGTCAGCGCGGTGACCGCCTTCGCGAACTCGTAGCCGAGGTAAAAGGCGTGTGCGGCGTCGAGTTTCGGGTCGGCCGCCGCGAGGCGCGCGAACAGTGCGAACGGGTCGGTGCCGCGCAAATAGACACTACCGTTTAGCACGTGAAGCTCCCCGCGCTCCGCGAAGATGCGGTAGTTGCGGTCGGTCACGCGGCGGGCCAGTTCTTGCAGTGCTTCCTCACCTTGCTCGTACACCTTCGGGTCGCGGAGCATCAGGAGTTGCGGCTCCAGGCGCTTGGGCAGCACCTTCTCGCGCACCGCGTGAAAGACGAGCCGGCGGGCCAGGTCAAACTCCTTCACCGCCGACCGCGCCCAGTTGATGACTTCCGTCGTCAGCACGCTGCGAACCCCGATCTCCTGACAAACCCCCGCGAGCAGCACGTTCACGCCCGCGGTGTCGGTGTCGGTGAGTTCGGTGAGGTTGCCGACACCCATCATCAATTCCGCGCCCGGGAACCGCCGGCGGGTCTCGATGTAACGGCCCAGCGACGCCGCGAACCCGAACCCGATCGGCTCCAAAATCGGGTCCAGTCGGTACTTCAGGCCGATCTCGCGAAGCACATCGACGGTCCGGGCGAGCGAATCGAGGTCCGCCGGCGTGTCCGGGATCGCCACGACTTCGGCACCGGGATGCGTGGCCTTCCACCGGCGGGCGTGTTCGACATTCGTGCTGTTCACGCTCAAAACGAGTTCCGCTCCGGCCGCGAGGGCGGATTCGACCTCATCGGCGTTGAACGAGTCGATGGAAACGCGAAACCCGTCGGCCTTGAGCGCGCGAACGGCCTCTGCCACACCGCCCCACGTGGGACCAGGATCGCAGCCGAGGTCGATCACGTCCGCGCCGCTTTCGCGGTAGTGCCGCGCTTCGGCGAGGATCGCGTCGAGCGACTTTCGCGGGGCGTGGTTGATCTCCGCGAGAATCTCGATGTCGAACGTGCCGTAATCGCGTGGTGCGGGTTTCGTGCCGAAGAACTCCGGCAGGTCGCGCAGATCGAGCGGCCCGCGAACGACCGGCACACCAGCCGCGCGCGATACGTCTTCGACCTCGCCGCGGCAGAAGCCGGGCAACACGACCCGATCGAGGTTCGGCGGGAGTGAGGGAAGGTGCCGACTGATCCAGTTGGTCGTCATGAGGGCCGCAACGGTGATCGGCAGCACCGCGACGTGCGGCTCGAAGCCCGCGGCGGGACCGAGTTCATCGACCACGCGCCGAAGGGCCGGTTCGGCCAGCTTCCCGGTGACGAACAGGACGCGGGGCCGCGCTTCTTCACCTCCCCCCTGGAGGGGGAGGTCGGCGAGGCTTTGCGAGCCGGGTGGGGGGAGAGGGCTTGAGCCAAGGG
>CAZBXY010000640.1:0-2032 GCA_964495365.1 uncultured Frigoriglobus sp.
GGTGAGCGTGACGCCCGCACCGCCCCGTACCGCCGGACCCCGCTGCGTGACCCGTGAGCCGGAACTCCCCGCTTCGCCCCCGGAACACGCCGGCGAAGAGGCCGAATGGATCCGGGCCGCCCAAGCGGGCGACCGCGGCGCGTTCGCGCGGGTCGTCGAGCGGTACTGGGACCGCCTGTACCGCTGGATGTTCCACCTGACCCGCGACCGGCACGCCGCCGAGGACTTGGCGCAAGAAACGTTCCTGCGGGCGCTCGCCGCGGTGAAGTCGTTCCGGGCCGGCACGAACTTTCGCGCGTGGGTGTTCCGCATCGGGCACAACAACTTCGTGAACCAGAAGCGGGCCGAGCGGCGAACGAAACACCCACTGCCGGAAGACGCCCCGGCGCTCGGGATCGGGTCGGCGGAACTCGCGGCGGAGAACCGCGAGGCGCTGGAGGTGGTGAACCGGGCGATCGGTGAGCTGTCGGCGGACTTCCGGGCGGCGCTCCTGCTCCACGTGCAAGAGGGGCTGTCGTACCGCGACGTGGCGAAGGTGCTGGGCACGACGGAAGAAACGGCCCGCTGGCGGGTGTTCAAGGCCCGCCAGAAACTGATGAAGGTGCTGTCCCCGGAACTGCTCCCGCCGGACGCGGTTTCGGAAGAAGCGAAAGAGTGATCGAATAGTGTCAGTGTTGGTGGCTTGTGGTTAGTGAAAAGGCAGATGCGGAGACCGGTCGATTGTGGTTTTCTGTCTTCACTGACAGTGACCACTCACACTGACACTCACGAGCGCAGCGAGTGCCCCATGAACTGCCAGGCGGTTCAGAACCAGATCCTCAGTCTGCCGGACCCGCGGGAACTGACGCCCGCGCTCCGCGAGCACGTCCTCACGTGCGCCGCGTGCCAGGCGTGGGCGCGGCAGGCGGCGCTCCTGGAGTCACTGCTCGAACGGCTCCCGGTTCCGGCCGCGCCAGGCGAGAAGAAAGAGATTCTGCTCGGCGAACTGATGCAGGCCGAGCCGGTCATCCTCCCGATGACCGCGCCCGCGACGCGCCCGAGTTACGGGCTGGTCGCGGGGCGGTTCCTGCGGCGGAACGCGAGCTACGTCGCCGGGCTGGCCGCCGCGGTGCTGGTCGCCGTCGGCGCGTACTGGATGTGGCCCCGCCCGACGCCGCAACCGGAGATCGTTCAGGCGCACGAACACCCGCTGTTGCGGAAGATCGTGGCGAGCAACACGGCGCTGGCTCGCGCGGATTCGGCCAAGAAGCGGCTCGAAGTGCTCGGCGGGATGGCCGACGAGATCGCCGGCGAGACCCGCGGCATGGCCCGGCTCGCCAGCGGCACCGAACTTCGGCAGATGGCCGGGTGGTACGACGAGGTGGTCAACGGCGGGATGGTGCGGCAGGCCGACAAGTTGCCCAACGACATGCCCGCCGAGGACCGGGCCCGGTTCCTCAACGATCTGGCCGACAAGCTGCGTGCCGACGCGGACGCGGCCGACAAACTGTCGCGTGAGGCCCCGCAGGACGCGCAACCGGCCCTCCAGCGCATGGCGAACACCGCCCGCGCCGGAGAGCAAGCGCTTCGGAGGGGTAAGTAAGATGGCCCGCTGGGTGTACCTCTTGACCGTGTTCGCGGGGCTGGCCGCCTGGGCCGGCGCGCAGAACCCCGCGCCCGCGCTTTCGGCCGAAGACAAGCTGAGGCTGCTCAAGGCCAACGGCGCGCTGATCGACGAACTGGTGCGCGACGGCGTGGCGCTGGCGGCGGCCGACACGCCGGAGAAGCGGGCCGAGGAGTGCCGCCGGTCGTCGCTGGCCCTGGCCAACGCGATCCAGGACGCCGCCGCGGCCAACGACGCCGACCGCGTCGCCGAACTGACCGGCCTGTTCCGCGACGTGGTCCGCGACGGGCTGGCCCCGACGATCACCCACGGGCTGGCGGTGGTGAACCCGCAATCGCCGGCGGCCAAGAAGCTGCGCGAGGTGCGAACTTACGCCACCGACGACCTGACGAAGGTGAAGGCCGCGACCGCCAAACTGGACCACCCGCG
>CAZBXY010000641.1:0-2029 GCA_964495365.1 uncultured Frigoriglobus sp.
CGGCGTGCGGTTGATCTCGTCGGCCAGCACGATGTTCGCGAAGATCGGCCCGGACATGAACTTGAACATCCGCTCGCGCGTCACCGGGTCGTCCTGGATGACTTCCGAGCCGGTGATGTCCGAGGGCATCAGGTCCGGGGTGAACTGGATCCGCTTGAAGGTGAGGTCGAGAGCCTGCGCCAGCGTGGAGACCATGAGCGTCTTCGCCAGCCCCGGCACGCCCATCAGAAGCGCGTGAGAGCGGCAGAAGATCGCCATGAGCAGTTCGTCGAGCACCTTCTCCTGGCCGACGATGACTTTTCCGATTTCCTTTCTGAGCTTTTGGTGGGCGGCCCGCAGTTTCTCGATCATTTCCACGTCGTTATCCACGGTATTCGCGTTCATGTGAGGTCACGGAAATCGGGTTGGGGGAAACGGGCGGAGAGGAGGCGGTTGGCAGGTTTTCAAGGAACTATCTAAACACACCAGACGAACGGACGCAAAGGATTAAACGGAAACGCTCGCCGAAAGTACCGCAATCGCAGAACCTCTCCCCGCTCGCTTCGCTCGCTGCCCCTCCCCTAAGAAGGGAGGGGCGGAAATCAGAAAGCGGCTGTCTGGCTCCCCCTTCCTTTTTAGGGAAGGGGTTTGGGGGTTAGGTTCTTCACTCTTCAAACCCCTCGGGGTGGCTCTTGTGCCAGCGCCAGGCGGTCTCGACGATCGCCTTGAGGGTGTCGTACTTCGGCTTCCAGCCGAGTTCGGCGCGAATCTTGTCGCCGCCGGCGACCAGTTCCGGCGGGTCGCCCGCGCGGCGCGGGCCTTCCTTGACCGGCACCTTCAACCCGCTCACCTCCTCCACGGCGCGGATCACCTCGCGCACGCTGTACCCGCGGCCGACGCCGACGTTGTACGCGAGTTTCGACCCCGGCGCAACTTTCGCCAGCGCGAGGATGTGCGCTTCGGCCAGATCCTCGACGTGGACGTAATCGCGGACGCAGGTGCCGTCGGGCGTGGGGTAGTCGGTGCCGAAGATCGTCAGGTGCGGGATGCGGCCGGTCGCGGCGCGGACCGCGAGCGGAATGAGGTGCGTTTCCGGTTCGTGGTCCTCGCCGATACTCCCGTCGGCCGCGGCCCCGGCGGCGTTGAAGTACCGCAGCGCGCAGAACCCGAACGGGTACGCCGCCGCGTAGTCGGACAAGGCCCGCTCGAAGGCGAGTTTGGTGTTCCCGTAGGGGTTGACCGGGAGTTGCTTCTCGGTCTCGGTGATGGGCACCGCTCTCGGTTCGCCGTAGGTGGCGCAGGTGCTGGAGAAGACGAACTTCTGCACGCCGGTGCGCCGGCACCGGTCGAGCAACTGGAGCGGGTAGATGAGGTTGTTGAGGTAGTACTACGCCGGGTTCGTCACCGACTCGCCGACGTAGGCGTACGCCGCGAAGTGAATCACCGCCTCGATCCGCTGGGCAAGAAGCAGGTGGTCGAGGTGGTCGATGTCGCGCAGGTCGCCGACCACGAGCCGCTCGGCCGGGACCGCCTGCCGGTGGCCGTATTCCAGGTTGTCGTAGACGGTGACCTCGTGCCCGCCGGCGACGAGGAGCCGAACGGTGTGCGAGCCGATGTACCCGGCCCCGCCGGTGACGAGAATGCGCATATGTCTTCACAGTAGTAGGCACACTCCGTGTGCCGTTGCGACACCACTCGCAAAGCGACGGCACACGGAGTGTGCCTACTACTTTATCAATTCGTGATGCCCTTCGTGATCGTGAGGAACACGTCCTCAATGTTGATGTCCTCTTCGCGGAAGCTCTGGAGCTTGAACTTCTCCGCGATCAACCGCTCCGGGATGAAGCTGCCGTCGTCGTGCCCGGCGCGGAGCGCGACGCGAACCACGCCCGTTTTCGGCTCGAACGCGGCCGACGCGACCTCCTGATACGCGCCTAACTTCTTGGCTGCCTCGACGTTGCGCTCGCCGACCGATACGAGGAACACCCGCCCGCCCGCCGTACGCGATCCCGCAGCAGCACGGCACCCAGCCCGGCGCGCAGTTCCCGTT
>CAZBXY010000642.1:0-2022 GCA_964495365.1 uncultured Frigoriglobus sp.
CTTTCGGCCGGTGTATCCTGGGCGGTGTGTTCGCTTCGCACAATATTGTTTTCGGTTCCACCGTCGGGCTTACTCCGGCTGTTTGCCCGGAGGTTGTATGATTCGCGCGCTGCACCCACAGAAGCCGAAGCTCGTCGTGATCGGCAACGGCATGGCCGGCGCGCGGCTCGTCGAGGACGTACTCGCGCTCGCACCGGACCTCTTCGATATCACGATGTTCGGCGACGAACCGTATGGCAACTACAACCGCATCCTGCTGTCGAACGTGCTCAACGGCACGCAGGACGCGAAGGAAATCTTCCTCAACCCGCTCGCGTGGTACGAGGAGAACGGAATCACGCTTCACGCCGGCGGGAAGGTGACGCGCATCGACCGCGATGCCAAGATCGTCTCCGCTGGCGATTTGTCGGTCCCGTACGACTACCTCGTTTTCGCGACCGGCTCGAAGCCGTTCATCCCGCCGATTCCCGGTACGCCGCTGCACGGCGTGTTCGCGTTTCGCACCCTCGACGACTGCCGGAACATCGCGGAGTACGCCAAGAATTGCAAAACCGCGGTGGTCATCGGTGGCGGACTTCTCGGCCTGGAAGCCGCGAAGGGGCTAATGACGCACAACGTCGAGGTCACGGTGGTGGAAATGGCCCCGTGGCTGATGAGCGTGCAACTCGACGAGGCCGGCGGGAAAGTCCTCGGTCAAACCATCGCGAAACTCGGCATCCAGGCGCTCACGGGCACCGTGACGAAGGAGTTGCTCGGTCACGTCAACGTGACCGGCGTGAAGTTCGGCGACGGAAGTGAGATTCCCGCGGACATGGTCGTCATCTCCGCCGGTATCCGGCCGAACGCGGAACTCGCGAAGGAATGCGGGATCGCGTGCGACAAGGCGATCGTCGTGGACGACCAGCTCCGCACGAACGACCCCGCGGTGTTTGGGGTCGGCGAATGCGTGCAGCACAACGGGATGATTTACGGCCTCGTGGCCCCGCTGTGGGAGCAGACGAAGGTTCTTGCGAAGGTGCTCACTGGTGCTGATTCGAGCGCGGCCTACCCCGGCTCGAAGATCGCGACCAAGCTCAAGGTGATGGGCGTCGAACTCGCGAGCATGGGCCGCATCAACGACCTGAAACCGACCGACGAGGTGGTTCAGTTCAGCGAACCGGCCCGCGACGTGTACTGGAAAGCGATCGTCCGCGACGGCAAGGTGAGCGCCGCGTGCTTGCTCGGCGACCTCGCCCCCGCGGATGACCTCATGCGGATGTTTCACGCCGGCGAGCCGGTCCCGGAGCGGCGGTTGGAACTGTTCTTCGCGGTCGGGGCGAACGGCCGGTGTCAGCCGGCCGGTGAAGCGACCCTCGCGGACCTGCCGGACTCGCACCAGATCTGCGACTGCAACGGCGTGTGCAAGGGCACCATCGTCGAGGCGATCAAGAAGGGTAAATGCACGCTCCCCGCGGTGGGGAAGGCCACCCGCGCCGGCACCGGTTGCGGGTCGTGCAAGAAGCTCGTGAAAGGCTTGATCGAAGCGGTCGCGGGCGGCGTGAAGGCCGACCCGTCGGAGTCGTGGTACGTCGCGGCGGTGCCGATGGACAAGCCGACGCTCGTCGCCGCGGTGAAGGAACGCGGACTCAAGAGCGTTTCGGCCGTTCTGCGGGAACTCGGCACCGGCGACGACGAAAAGAGCCGCAACGGCCTCGCCTCGATGCTCAAGAGCATCTGGGGCACCGAATACATCGACGAGCGCGACAGCCGGTTCGTCAACGACCGCGTTCACGCGAACATCCAGAAGGACGGCACTTTTTCCGTCGTCCCGCGAGTCTACGGCGGCGTCACGACCGCCGACGACCTCATCCGCATCGGCGAAGTGGCGAAGAAGTACAGCGTGCCGATGGTGAAGTTCACCGGCGGTCAGCGCATCGACCTTCTCGGGATCAAGAAGGAAGACCTTCCCGGCGTGTGGGCCGACCTCGGAATGCCCAGCGGCTACGCATACACGAAGGCCCTTCGCACCGTGAAGACGTGCGT
>CAZBXY010000643.1:0-2009 GCA_964495365.1 uncultured Frigoriglobus sp.
AACGGGAACGGCTTGTCCTTTTCCTTCGGGACGAGTTTGATGAGCGCCACGTCGCCGACCTTGTCGATCCCGCACACGACGGCGCTATAAAGCACGCCGTTGGCGAGGCCGGCGGTCGGGAACGGGCCGGTGGCCTGGACGACGTGGAAGTTCGTCAAGGCGTAGCCGCTGGCGTCGATGAGGACGCCCGACCCGCACCCGGTCCCGTCCGGCATACACACCGCGACGACCGCCGGGTGGACCTTCTTGATGGCCGCGATCCGCGCCGCCTGTGCGTCAAGCACCGCCCGGTCCACCTCGGCCGGCGCGGCAGCGAGCGGAATGACGGCCGCCAGCGCCAGTACGGGAACCGTGGTCAGAAGGAGTCGGGTCATGGTGAACCTGTTTGTAATGACCCGCTGAAGCGGGTCTTTTCTTCCTTCTTGTGGCACAGGCTTCCAGCCTGTGTCTGATAGCTGCAGGGGACACAGGCTGGAAAGCCTGTGCCACAACCCAAATGAGCCCCGCTTCAGCGGGTCACTACAAACACAAACGCTACTTCTGCACGCGGGCCTCGGCGAGCGTGACATAGTTGCCGTTGAACGGGGTGTCGGCCTCCACGATCAGCCGGAACTGCTTGACGCCCTTGACCACCAGCGTCACGCCCTTCCCCTTGTCCTTGCGGCGCAGCACCTCGCTGAACAGCACCTGCCCGTCGGCCTCGATCGTCAGCTTGGCGGCGCTGGTCGCGTTGGCCCCGTTCTCGTCGATACCGACCGTCGCCTTGAACTGCGAGTAGTCGCCGCCCAGGTTGAACGTCAGCACCGTGTCCGGGGCGACGCACAGCCCCTTGGGGAACGCCACGTTGTCGAGCTTGATCGGCTCGTTCGACAGCGCCCGGTCCCGGAGGAACGGCACAACCGGGTTCAGCTTCTGCTCCTCCGGCGGCACCTCCGGCGCGTCCACCTGCGGCTCCAGGTCCGACAGGTACGCGATGTTGCCGCTCTGGTAGTCGAGCCGCACGAGCGCCGCGGTGGACGGGTACTTCACCGTGGCCCCGGCGACGGTCGTCACGCGAACCCCGTCGGCCGAAACGGCGATCGCAGTCGCGTTGAGCGCGTTGCCGTACACGTCCAGGACGCGGCACAAGGTCGGCGGGATGACGGCCAGTTGCGGCTGGTAGAACACCAGCCCGGCGGCGCGCGAGAGCAAGAGCGGGGCCGGCTTGTCCCCGGTCTCGTTCTCGAAGCTCACAGTCTTGCCGTCGGCGCTGCCCTCGTGGATGGTCCCCTGCACGTACGTCAGCCCGGTCTCCTGCTGGGTCACGTACAGGTCGCGCTTGCCGCGGGTGGCGAGCATCTTCTTCCACGCCTCGCGGTTCTTCGGGTCGTCGGCCCGCTTCATCGCCGAGAAGACGCTCGACATGGGCAAATCAAACACCGGGGGCTCGGCCGTGGGTACGCCGGGCGGTGCGGGGAGCAGTTCGGTCTCGAACGTCTTGCCCTTGAGCGCGAACTTCGCGAACCGGAACGTCGAGCCGTCGGTGAGTTCGATCTCGGAGTACGGCGTGGTGTTCGCGAGCGGGCGCAGCTTGTTCCCGAAATCGACGACGACGATGTCGCGGGCCGGGATCGGGACTTTCGCGTCCTGCGTGCTAAACGTGATCCCCTGCGCGTCCACGCCCACAAGTTTGCCGTTGATCTTCTTACCGGCGGTGGTGGTCACATCGTCGGCCGGCGCGGCGGGAGCCACCAGCGCGCCGGCCAAGACACAGAGGACGAGGGGCGCGGCCCGGCGGGGAAATCGCATGGCGCAATCTCGGAGGGCGGGGTTCGTCGCGCACGCGGCCCGCGTGCGTCGAGGTTGGTCGCACGCGGGCCGCGTGCGCTACGGAGCGTAGGTATTCTACCAAGTACGAACGCAAAGGCGGTGGCCGGAACGGGTCCGGCCACCGCCCATGTTACACGTTCGCCGGCGAACCGACGAGCCGGGTCACTTCTTGTAGCCGTGCATCTTGTCGAGGGCTCTAC
>CAZBXY010000644.1:0-1991 GCA_964495365.1 uncultured Frigoriglobus sp.
GTTCGCTTCGGCGGCCGTTCGTGCTAAGAGAATCTGGCCGATAGTTGTCCCGGGATCCTGCCTGTCGGAGTCCGGTCCAACGAACGCGGCGTAACCCCGTAAGGGGCCGGCGCCGGGAATCGACAGGCTACACACGTAGATGCCTTCACGGAAGTGCTTCGGGACCGGGGTTCGATTCCCCGCGCCTCCACTCAAAACGCCACTTGCGTTAAGTCGCAAGTGGCGTTTTTTCTTGCATCTACGAAATGCCATGCTTTCTGGCGAAAGAGGGAATCGCCGGAGCATTTTACTTCAACCGAACTTCAAAATAGAGTCCACGACGTGGCAACCCTTTGCATGAATCGGTTGCCGGCAATGTATCACCATTTCAGTTTGCCCCATCTCTTCTCAGTTTGCCCCATCTCTTCCAAAGCGCCGGCAAGAATCGGCATGAGTGACCAGTCCTGCTTCTGGTAGATTGTGGCAGCGAGTCCTTTGACGTCGTCAGAGAAGGGGGATTGGATACGAGAGGGACCCTCTACTGGTCTTCCAGTCGTGGCACTACGCTGCCGCCGTAGGCGAGAGTGTTGACCGACATCCGAAGTCTGTTCACGGCGAGAGTGGTTGACGTTTCCAGCCGTGCAACGAAAGTAGGACACCACCACATGCTCGAAATACCCTCGAATGCCGCGAAATCCAGCACACGCCACCTTCAATAAGTCCGAAACTCTAGTCCGAGAACCCCGGTTCATGGCGGCTCACTTCAACTTCTCGGGTGCCGGCGCGGCCGGCTTCGGCTGCTCGATCGTGAACTTGTCGAACGTCGCGGTGACCGTCTGGTAGGTGGAGTGCCCCAGGAACACCCCGACGGTCACCTCGTCGGGGAAGTCCAGCGCCTGGCGCGGGGCGAACGGGGCCGACCAGTCCTTCCCGTCGAAGCAGTACGACACGCTGACCACTTTGTCCTTGCGGATGAGCCGCAGGTGGGTCGATTTCCCGGCCTCGGCGGCCTTCAGCGAGTTCCCGGCGCCGCCGCGCGGGAACCACGTGTCCACCCACACGCACCGCGTTGGCTCCTCCTGCTGGACCGCCCCGTTGATCTTCGAGAAGTACTGGTAGAGGTGGAACTCGACGGCGTACCCGCCGCCCTCGACGAACAGCCCGGTGCGCGTTGCCGGGTACGCGTCGGTGTGCTTGGCGTCCTTGTTGGGCAGGGTCGTGTCCAGAATCTTGATCGTCGCCTCGAAATCGCCGCTCACGGTGCGCGTCGCCCGGGGCACGTTGGCCTGCCCGTTGCTGATGACCGCGATCAGCCCGCGCGACGGCTCGATGGCCGAGCGGATGGTGAGCTGCTTGCCGACGAGTTCGAACTCGCCCTGACCGTCGGTCTTGCCCCAGTGCGTCGCGATGAGTTCCTTGTCGGACGGGCGCGGGACCGGGGCGGCGAGCGCCGCGGCGCCGGAAACGAGCGCGAGAAGGGGCACGAAGCGGAGCATGGGTGTGGCCTGCGGAGAGGGTCAGTACGCGAGGGTGGTGGACCCGGCGGGGCCATTGTAGACGAGAACGCACGCCGCGAGTACGTCGCGCCCGATTACCTCCGCGCGAGTTCCGGTTTGTGGGGCGCTCAGTACAGCTTATCGATCGGGGTGACCGCCCCCGGGAGGATCGGGTTGGGGCGGTTCGACACGTCGTAGACCATCGCGTGCGGGTCGATGCCCAGGTTCTTGTAAACGCTCGCCAAGACGTTCGCGTAGGGAACCGGCTCGTCCTTCGCCTCGCCCGCGGCGCTGTCGGTGCTGCCGATGACTTGGCCCACCCGCATCCCGCCGCCGGCGAGCAGCGCAAAGTTGACCCGCGCCCAGTGGTCGCGGCCCGCGTCCTTGTTGATCTTCGGCGTCCGGCCGAACTCGCCCCACACGCACACCGTCACGTCGTCGCCCAGCCCGCGGGCGTAGATGTCTTCCACCAGTGCGGAAATGCCCGTGTCGAACAGCGGGAGGTGGTCCTTCAGG
>CAZBXY010000645.1:0-1977 GCA_964495365.1 uncultured Frigoriglobus sp.
ACCTCCGCGACCCCCTGTTTCAACTTCCCAAAATGTCAACTGCGTAACTCCTAACGGAGACACGGAGAAGGGAGACAAGGAGAGACGCAGTTTTTCAGCCCCGGAGGGGCGGCCGATGTTAGCCCGGGGTGGAGCGCGGGTCGAAGACCCCCGCGTAACCCCGGGAAAGCGAAACAATACAGAACGAAGCCCCGGAGGGGCGACAGAAACCTTCGCGGTTCGTTCTGTCGCCCCTCCGGGGCTTGAGGTTTCTTCCGTGTCAACCCGGGGTTGCGCTCGCGGACGCGCTCCACCCTGGGCTAACATCGGTCGCCCCTCCGGGGCTGAAAACACAACGATGTATCTCCTTGGCTCCGTGTCTGCTTGTCTTGCCCCCCGCTTTTCACCTACCCTTACTCTGTGCCCGCCCCGCCTTCCCACCCCCGGAGCCTGCCTCATGCGCCTCGTTCTGGCCTGTTGCCTCGCACTCGCACTCGCACTCACGCTCGGCGCGGCCGACGACTGGCCCGCGTTCCGCGGCGCCGACCGCACCGGCGTCTCGAAGGACAAGGGGTTGCTCAAGTCGTGGCCCGCGGACGGCCCGCCGCTGGCCTGGAAGGCCACCGGGGTCGGCATCGGGTTCTCCAGCGTCGCGGTGATGGGCGACCGGGTGTTCACGATGGGTGACGCGAACAAGGACTGCTACCTGTTCGGCCTCGACCGCGCGGACGGGGCCAAGAAGTGGCAACTGAAGGTCGGCGCGCCCGGCGGGAACTTCCAGGGTCCGCGCTGCACGCCGGCGACCGACGGCGAGCGCGTCTACGCGCTCGGCCAGCACGGCGACCTCGTGTGTGCCTCGGCGAAGGACGGCAAGGAGGTGTGGCGCAAGAACCTGCCGAAGGACTTCGGCGGCGAGGCCGGCGGGTGGAACTACTGCGAGTCGCCGCTCCTCGATGGCGACGCGCTCGTCGTCACGCCCGGCGGGTCGAAGGCCGCGATGGCGGCGCTGAACAAGAAGACCGGCGCCGTGGTGTGGACGGGCACCGTGCAAGGCGGCGACACGGCCGGGTACGCCTCGCCGGTGATCGCCACCCTCGGCGGGGTGAAGCAGTACGTGACGCTGATGGCCAACGGGCTGGTGTCGTTCGACGCCAAGACCGGCAAGATGCTGTGGCGGTACGGGACGAAGGGCGATCGGTTCGGCGGCAACACCGCGAACATCCCGACGCCGATCGTCAGCGGCGAGTTCGTGTTCGCCTCGACGGGTTACGGGCGCGGGGCCGCGCTCCTGAAGGTGACCAAACCGGGCGCCGAATTCGCGGTGGAAGAGGTGTACTGGAAGCGCGAGCTGACGAACAAGCACGGCGGGGTGATCCTGGTGGGCGACAAGCTGTACGGCGACCGCGACGACAGCGGCAACCCGTGGTGCGCCGACTTCAAGACGGGCAAAGTGTTGTGGACCCGTAAGGGCGGCGAGGGCAGCGGCAGCGCGTCCTTGACCTACGCCGACGGCAAGCTCTACGTCCGCTACTCGGACGGCTGGGTGGCGCTGGTGGACGCGACCGGGGACAAGTACGCCGAGCTGAGCGCATTCCGGGTGCCGAACGGGAAGAACAACACCTGGGCCCACCCGGTGGTGGTGGGCGGCAAGTTCTACGTCCGCGAGCGCGACGTGCTGTACTGCTACGATGTCGCGGCGAAGTGATACAAGGTCAGGATGAGTGCCGAAGTGAGCCGCGTCGCCAGGCAGCAAGTGCTGGCCCTTCGCCACGGCATAGAGTCTCGCACGTTCGACCCGGTCACAACGACGCAGAAGCCGTCAGAGCTTTGCTACTGGCTTCCGGCCGGGTGGTTCGGATCGACGTGTGACGCTGTCAACCGTGGTCGCGGAGATCGTCGGCACCGCGCACTTGACCACGGTTAACGAGATTTGTGGTTCGAACGACCTCTCAGCTCGACTGATGCCGATTCTGGGTGTTCAGGCCGCCGGCGTGAGCG
>CAZBXY010000646.1:0-1953 GCA_964495365.1 uncultured Frigoriglobus sp.
CCTGTAATGAGCGCCCTGATCGCCGGCGGCGGCCTGAAGATGGGTCAGGCGGTCGGGGCGAGTACCGAGAAGGGCGAGCGCCCGAAGGACAACCCGCTCTCGGTGCCGCGTGTGCTGAGTACGATCTACCGCGCGATCGGAATCGACCCCAGTATGACCTTCAACAACGGCGCCGGCCGGCCGATGTACGTGCTCGACGAGCGCGAGCCGGTGAAGGAGTTGCTGGGCTGAGCGGTGCCCTGAAGCCTTCCCGACGGGGCACCGGCCGGGTGGTTTGCCTGCGGTTCTGACGCTCTCCCACCGGTCAACGGACGAGCCAAACACCAAGTGAGGCGGCTATGCTGTTCGGCCCCCGGTTGCTCGCGTCGGCTTTCCTCGCCGTCGTACTCTCTACGACCGGCTGTCTGAAACCGCCGGAGGACGGCGGCACGCCGGCGGGCGATCGCGGTCCCATCGATTCGCGCACCGATGCGCAGAAGATCGTCGGCAAGTGGAAGGTCGTCCAAATCGGGGACAACCCGATGGACGTCTTGTACATGCTCTGTGTCGAGTTTCGGCCGGACGGGACCGGCACGGTCTGGGTCCACTCTCAGAATCCCGAAATGGCGAAGGTGCTCGCCGAGTCGGACGCCTCCAAGCCGATGCCCATCAAGTACACCCTGACGGATGGTACGCTTGTGATCGAGGCGAAGAAGAAGGTGGGGTTCGACAACGTCAATATCACGTTCGGCGACTCCGACGAGCTCACCTTCACGCCGGACGGCACGAAGCCGTCCATCTACGGGACGCAGGCGTTCAAGTTAAACCGGATGAAGTGACGACGCCTCCGACGGCGCCACGTTGGGTCGTGGAAAACAACCGCCGGTTCGGTCTCGACGAGCGCGAGTCGGTGAAGGAACTGTTGGGCTGAGGTAACAACCGTGCTGGTGTCTTCGGCGCCGGGGCAGTAAAACGGATTTGTCCGCCCCGGTTCTCCGGTCCGTCACGTCCGACGGGCCGACCGGCGCGGCCCGAAGAAAGGCGATCGGTATGCTGTCCGTGTCGCGCAAAGTCGCGTTCGTCCTCCTCGCCGCCCTCGCGCTCGTCGCCACGGGCTGCGGCGGGTCGAACAACAAGGGCAAAATCGTCGGCAAGTGGAAGATGACCGGCGGTGGTGTAGACGACAAAATGCCGAAGGAGATGGCCGACAAGATGTATCTGATGATGGAGTTCAAGGACGACGGCACCGCCGGGTTCAGCCTCGTCATCAACGACCCCGAGATGAAGAAATTCTTCGAGGCCAGCAAGGAGAACACGTCCGCCACGTTCAAATACAAGTTGCTCAAGGGCGACGAGGTCGAGCTTTACGATCTGCCGAAGGAGATGCAGAACGAGAAGAGCGGGTTCAAGAAGGACCGCGCGAAGGCGACCATCAAGATCAATGGAGACGACATGACGATGGTCGTCATCGACGACGATAAGAAGGAGCAGACCGTCAAGTTGACCAAGATCAAGTGACCCGCCGCCCGATACCCGCCGGCGCGGCGCCCGCCCACCCCTCACCGGACCGGCGCCGCGTCACCTCCACGACAAAGGCACCTCCCAATGACCCGCTCGCTGCTCGCGCTGCTCGCGCTCGTTTGCTTCGGCCCGGTCGCGGGCGCGCAATCGCCGATCACAGCGCTTTCCGCGAACCCCGCGAAGCTCACCCTCCGGGGCACCGACGACGCCCCGCAACTGGTCGTCACCGGCACGCGGGCCGACGGCCGCGCGGTCGATCTCACCGGGAGCGCGACCTACGCGGTTTCCGATCCCAAAGTCGCGCGCGTGGACGCCACCGGGCGCGTGTTCCCGCTCGCCAACGGCACCGCGGAGATCACCGTGACGTTCGAGGGCAAGACGGTGAAGGTGCCGCTCGTGGCCGAAAAGATGGACACGCCGCAACCGCTCAACTTCGCCAACCAGGTGAACCCG
>CAZBXY010000647.1:0-1948 GCA_964495365.1 uncultured Frigoriglobus sp.
GCCGGGTCGCTCATCTACGGGCCCAGTACGACCCCCTCCGGCCTCATCAACTTCGCCGGCGACCAGGACAATTTCACCATCAACGTCGATGCCGGCCAGACGATCAGCATTATCGTGACTCCGACTTCGGCCGGGTTGCAACCGCGGATCGAACTGTTCGACCCGGCGAACGTGTCGCTCGGGTTCGCCGTCGCCCCGGCCGCCGGTCAGGTCACCGGCATCCAGACGCGGGCCGCGACCACGGGTGGAACCTACACGGCTCGCGTCAGCGGCAACGCGGGCACGGTGGGCAACTACACCGTGCGGGTGATCCTCAACGCGGCCTTTGAACTCGAGGGACTGGTCGCCGGTGCGACCAACGACACACGCGCCACGGCTCAGAACATCGACGGTTCGTTCGTCAACCTCGACACGACGCTCGCCCACGCAACCCGCGGCGCGGCCCTGGGCGGCAACGCATCCGCGGCGGCGGTGCCGATCCAAACGTTCGACTTCGAGTCCGGGCAGCAGGGCTTCGTCATCAACAACGGCCCGATCGCCGGGCACGTGCCGGGGCTGTGGCACCTCTCGACGGGCCGCGGGGCGCAGGCCGGTCACTCGCCGGTCACCAGCTTCTACTTCGGTCAGGGCGAGGGCCCCGGCGGCGGCGGTAACTACAACGTCGGCAACACCGCCGGGTCTATCACGTCGGCCCCGATTCTGCTGCCCAACAACCCGGGCGTGGGCCTCAGTTTCAACTACGTGTTGCAGACCGAGGGCAACGGCTCCTTCGACGTCGCCAGCGTGCAGGTGAGCAACAACGGCGGGGCCACCTTCACGACCATCGCCAGCAGCACCAGCGCCGCCCAGATCCCGCTTAGCAGCGTCTGGCGCAACGCCGCCTTCAGCCTGTCGGCGTTCGCCGGGCAGACGATTCTCGTCCGGTTCAACTTCGACACGATCGACAGCATCCTCAACACCTTCGAGGGCTGGTACGTCGATGACGTGTCGATCACCGCCCCCGGCAGTTGGGACGATTATCACTCGTTCACGGCCGCGGCCGGGGATCGCGTGTCCGTGGCGCTGAAGCACCTGACGGGCAGCGGCGCGAACGTCTTCCTGGAGAACAGCGCCGGGACGGTGCTGGCCACCGGCGCGGCCGGCGCGACGAACTTCGAGCGGGGCATCAGCAACTTCCTGATCTCCAGCCCCGGCACCTACTTCCTCCGCACCAGCGGGACCGTGGCCGCCACCTACTCCGCCACGATCACCCGGAACGCCGCGTTCGACGCCGAGGCCAACAACACCCAGGTCACGGCCCAGAACCTGGGCGGCTCGCAGGGCGCGCTGGGGGCCCTCACTGCGGCGACCGGCAACGCCATCAACGCGATCGACTCCGGGTGGATCCGCTCGGACGGCAACCACGGGGCGACGAACAACAACTACATCACCGGACAGAGCGGTGTGAATATCTTCAGGAGCTACTCGACGTTCTCCCTGCCCGGGACCACGCCGACCATCACCGGCGCCGAACTGCGGCTGTTCAACCCGTCGAACGGGTACAACAGCCCGGACGCAACCGAGACGTTCACCCTGTTCGACGTGTCTGCGACCCCGGCACAACTCGATCAGAACCGTCCGGCGGGCGACGCCGGCGGGATCGCCATCCACGCCGACCTCGGGTCCGGGACGGTCTACGGGACGCGGGTGGTATCGACCGCAGACAACGGCACGACGGTCGGCATCACCCTGAACGCCGCTGCGGTGGCCGCCCTGAACGCCGCCATCGGTTCGACGATCTCCTTCGGCGGCGCGCTGACAACGATTCTTGGGACGGCAACCCAGGTCGTGTTCGGCTTCACGAACGGTGCGGCCGGCACGGTCCAACTGGTTCTGCAGACGGCCGCCGAGCAGGACTGGTACAACGTGACCCTCGGGGCCAGCGAGAGCGTCCTGGAAGTGGAAACCC
>CAZBXY010000648.1:0-1937 GCA_964495365.1 uncultured Frigoriglobus sp.
GGGGGTCTACGCCAAACAGGATGGACAGGAAACACCCAATAACTGACATGAGCCAGACCCGACTCGGAGAGTCAGGCTACGGGGTCAGACATCACTCCAGGTCCATCCGCCACCAGGCGAGGGCCGTGAAGGCCGCGCCGAAAGCGAGCAACACCGCGCAGGAGGTAAACACCGCGGTCACGTCCGGGTTCGGCGCGGCGAGCAACTGCGAATAGGCATCCAGCGCCCAGGCGTGCGGGGTCACGAGGCTGACCGTCTTCATCTGCTCCGGCATCAGTTCGCGCGGCAACAGCGACCCGCTGATTCCGCCGAGTACCAGCACCAGAAGCGTCCCGTACACCGCGACCTGCGTCTCGGAGCGGGCCACACTCGCCACCAGCACCGACAGCCCCACCGCGGCGACCGACGTACACGCGACCAGCGGAATCAGTAGCTCCGGGCGCGGACCCCACGACATGTTCAAGAACAGCCGGCCCGCGCCGAGCAGGAAAAAGCCCTGGAGCAGCGACACCGCGAGGCACGGGAGCAGTTTCCCCATGAGAATCTGCCCGCGGGTGAGCGGCGCGGCGCGGAGCCGGACCAGCGTGCCGTGCTTGCGCTCCGCGACGAACAGCCACCCAACGTTCAGCACCAGGAAGAATGCGAACATGACCGAGTTCGACGGCACCAGGATCGGGGCGCGGAGGTCGGCCGCGGTCGCGAGCGTTGTGCGGTTCGACGTGGTCGCCTGCCGGGCGTCGCTTTTTACCAGATCGGACCACGTCGCGGCCTCGAAGTTGTACTTCGAGAACAGGTCGCCGACCCCGCGCTTGACCGTTGGGCCGACCTCCTTTCGCACACTCGGTGTCAGCACCTCGCCGAACGCGACCTCTTTCCCCATCGCTTCGAGCAACTTCGGGTTCTGGAACGCCTTGTGAACCGCGGCCTGGAACTCGGCCTTCCGGTTGGCGATCACAAGCGCGTCCTGCCCGGCCTTCACGAAATTGCTGCCCTTCGCGTCGCGGAACTCCTTCAAAACGAGCGCCTGGAACTCCGGGTGGTTGGTCAGTGCGACGAGCAGCTTCTGCACGACCGGGTCGAGTTCCGCGAGTACCGCCGGCGGGATCGGCTTCACCCCGTTGAGCCGCTCGGCGACCAGTTCCATGAACTTCTCGTCGCCGACGCGCAGGAACGCCTTGCCGATCATCCACGGGATCACGACGCGGATCAGCGTGACCTGCGCGACTTGCTCGATGATCGACGCGGACACCGGTTGCGTCCGGTCGGTGAGCAACTGGAGGTCGAGCTTGTCGAACTCGATCCCGTCGCGGCCGAGCGGTTGGACCGAGTCCGGCTGCGTGAGGAACGAGCACCGGTGCATCCGGTCGCTGAAGTCCGGGCCGAACACGATCACCGCCGGGCGCCGACCCTTCGCAATCAATCGCTCGGCTTCGGCGCGATCGGTGATGATTTCCAGGCGAATGTCCTGCGTCGCGCTGAGGTCGTCAATCACCACTTCCGACCACGGCTTTTCGGGGAACGGCACCTTCCCCGGCAGCCCCTTGTCGAGATTGACGACCGAAATGCGAAGCCGCTCGTCGGGTTTCTCGCCGAACCCTTCGCCCAGCGCGAAGTACAGCACAACGATGAGCAGGAGCGGCGTAACGAGCAGGATGACCGCGCTCCGCGGGTCGCGGAGCAAGAGGCGGAGGTCTTTCGCGGCGAGCGTGAGAGTTGGCATGTGTCAGTCTCGCAGCTCGCGGCCGGTCAGGTGGAGGAACACGCGTTCGAGGGTCGGTTCGCGGGTGGTCGCGGAGACGAGTTCGGCGCCGGTCGCGGCACACGCCGCGGCGATCCGCGCGAGTACCGGTCCGATGTCATCGGCGACGAGGTCGAGGGTCGCAAGAGAAGAACCTAACCCCCCGACCCAATATATGTAAAAGGTAATAATTTAACTA
>CAZBXY010000649.1:0-1934 GCA_964495365.1 uncultured Frigoriglobus sp.
GGGGCGGCGGGCGCGACCGCGGGCCGCGCGAGCGGGCGCCGCGCGAGATGACCTCGTGGCTCGAACCGCAGCCGCCGGCGATCCCGGCCCGCAGCGCCGAACTGAGCGACGACGAGGACTTCGGCGCCGGTCTCGATGGCACCGCCCCGCCGGCGGCCGACCCGGAACCCGTCGAAGGGGTCGAACTGATCGAGGTGGTCGAGACCGCCGAGAGCGATTCGACCGAAGAGTTCGCCACGGGCGTGGTCGAGGCGCCTGCCGCCCCGCCGGTGCCCGTGAGTGGGGACGATGACGACGGGTTCGCCGCCGGGTTGACCGACGCGGCGCCGCCGGTCGAGACCCCCGCACCGAAGCCCCCACGGTCCGAACCGCGATCGCGAGCCGAGGCGAAGAGGCCCGTTCCGCCCCCGCCGGTGCCGCTCGAGGACGACGAGTTCGGCGCCGGGATCGTGGAAGCCCCTCGCCCTCTGGCGCGGGAGCCGGAACCCGAGATCCCCGTCGCCGATCTCGTCGAGGACGCGGCGATCGAGGCGCTGGAGGGCGGCGACCCCGTTCCGCCCGTCGAGACGATCGAACCGGCCGACGCCGACGCCGACGCCGAGGCGAAGGCCAAAAAACCGCGCGCCCGCAAACCCAGACCGAAAGCCGATGACGCGCCCGCCGCGGAGAGTGAGCCGCCCGCGGGCGAGAGCAAGCCGCGCCCGCGCCGCAAGAAGAAAGACGACGAGACCGGCGACGACGAGAAGCCGAAGTTCATGGGCGGGGCCGAGCGCCGCACGGCGGCCGGGGACGACGAGGGCGAGATCAAGCCGTTCTTCGACGACACCGGCAGTGCGGACTTCGACCCGGACGCGCCCAACGACCGGTTCGCCGCCGGCGATTCCACCGAGGACGCGGCCGACGCGGGCGACGCGGGCGCGGTCGAGCAGCTCGAACGCTTCAGCGGTGACCCGGAGCCGGCCGATGTCGCCGAGGAAGAGGCCCGCGACTTCGCCCACGAGGCCGAAGAGCCGCGGTCCGAGGAACCGGAGGTCACGGGCCGCGGGTTCAACGACGACTTCGAGTCCGGGCGCCCCGAGCGGGACCGCGGCGGGCGCGATCGCGACCGCGGGCGGGGCGGCCCCCGCGGCGACCGGGACCGCGGGCGCGGTGGCCCGCGCGGCGATCGCGACCGCGGCCCGCGCGGCGACCGGTTCAAGAGCGGCGGCGGACCGAAGGGCGGGCGCGACCGCGGGCTGCCCAAGCCGCCGATTCAGGAAATCTTCAAGCGCGGGCAGGAAGTCATCGTCCAGGTCATCAAGGAGGCGGTCGGCACGAAGGGGCCGACGCTCAGCACATACGTCAGCATCGCCGGCCGGTACCTGGTGCTGATGCCGAGCCTCAACCGCGTCGGCGTGTCGCGCAAGATCGAGGACCACGACGCCCGCCGGCGGCTCCGCGAGATCATGAACACGCTGTCGCCGCCCAAGGGCGTCGGGTTCATCGTCCGCACCGCGGCCGTCGATCGCGACGCGAAGGAGCTTCAGAACGACCTCGCGTACCTCCTGCGGCTGTGGCAGGTGGTGGTGAAGCGCCTGAAGCGGCACAACGGCCCGGTGGAAATCTACCGCGAGTCGGACATGATTACGCGCACGATCCGCGACATCTTTACATCCGACATCGACACCATCTGGGTGGACGAGCCGACCGCGTTCGGGCACGCCAGCGAGTTCTTGCAAATCGTGATGCCGAAGTTCGCCAACCGCATCAAGCACTTCGACCACACCGAGCCGCTGTTCCACCGGTACGCGATCGAGGACGAGATCGCCAAGATCTACCACAAGCGGATCGAGATGCCGCTCGGCGGGTCGCTCGTCATCGAGCAGACGGAAGCGCTGGTCGCGATCGACGTGAACAGCGGCAACTTCCGGGCCGACAACAACGCGGAGGAGACC
>CAZBXY010000650.1:0-1933 GCA_964495365.1 uncultured Frigoriglobus sp.
CCCCCGACCCCCTTCCCTAAGAAGGACGGGGGATAAAAACCGCAGACAGAAGGCGACTGCGCGCCGTTAAGCTCTCTTTCTCCCCCTTCCTTTTTAGGGAAGGGGGCCGGGGGGTTAGGTTCTTCTCTTAATGATTGAACCTGAACTCGGCGCTCGCCACGAGCGCCCACACCAGTTCGTTGATCGTCTTGCCGCGATCGGTCGTGCGCTTCAGCGCGGCGGCCACGTCGGCGCGCTCCTCGGCGGTCGGCCGGCGCGCCAGCACCGCGGCGAACAGTTCGTCGGCGACCGCGTCCGGGTTGGTCAACTTGTTCAAGCGGTCGGTCAGGTTGCCGGGGCGTGGGGTGAGCAACCCACGCACGGCGGAACCGTACTTCAGGAACAGCGTCTGGTCGAGCGTCGAGGCAAAGGTGTCGGCGGTCTGCTCGCCCCCGCGGCCGAGTACGGTGCGGAACGGGGCCAACCGCGGCGCGAGTCGGGTATCCAGTTGTGCCTCGGTGCCCTTCGCCCCGAGCGCCGCGCGCTCGGCGTCGGTGTGGCCGGTCGCCTGCATCACCGCGTAGGCGAACTGCTCCGGCGAAAGCGGCTTCAGGATCGCGACCGCGTAGCGGTCCGCCGGCGAGTCGGAGTTCGCCGGCGTCTCGCTCGACCGCTGGTACGCTTCCGAAAGTGCGATCTCGCGAACGAGCCATTTCAGGTCGTACTTGTGCTTGACGAACTCGTCGGCCAGTTCGTCGAGCAACTCGGGATGGCTCGGCGGGTTGTTCCCGTGATCCAGATCGACCGGGTGAACGATCCCGCGACCCATCAAGAGCGCCCACACGCGGTTCACGATGTTCCGCGCGAACGCCTTGTTCTCGGAACTCGTCACCGCCTCGGCCAACAGCGCGCGGCGGCTGTAGGTCGGTACGGGCTTGACGTTCGGCGCCGGCGCGACCTTGTATTCCTTCCCCTTCTCGGCTTTCGGTTCGTCCACTGACTTGCCGCCGGGCATTCGCGGGGGCGTCGAGTTCAGTTTTTTGTTCTTGTCGAACACGCTCATGAAGCTGACATCGCCCTCGGCCTTCTCCGCGATGACCGCGGTCGGCACCTGCGGGTTGGGGAACAAGAACGAGCGGTTCAGGTACGCTTGAATGCCGTAGTAATCGGCCTGTTTGTAGTCGTCGATGGTCGGGTGATCGTGGCACTGGGCGCACTGCAAATTGCGGCCCAAGAAGACACGCCCGATGTCTTTGGTAACGAGGTGCGGTTCGAGGTCGCGGTCGAGGAAGAACTTCGCCGCCGCGCGGGTCTTCGGGTCCGCGCCGTCGGTGGAGAGCAGCTCGCGCACGAACGCATCGTAAGGCTTGTTCTCGGCGAACACGGCCCGCAGGTAGTCTTCCCACGCCTGCCGCGGCACCTTCACGTCGTTGCGGCGCTCCATCAACATCACGTCGAAGTGCCACGCCATGCGCCGGGCGTATCCCGGTGAAGCGAGCAGACGGTCGATCAGTTTCTCGCGCTTGTCCTTGGCCGAATCGGCGAGGAAATCGTTCAGTTCCGCGACCGTCGGCGCGGTGCCCACGAGGTCGAGGTAAACGCGGCGGAGGAACTCGTCGTCGGAGGCCCGTGGGGCGATGGTCTTTGTGTCGCCGAACCCGCCGGCGATGTGTTTGTCGATGCGCGCGTGCAGCGGGTCCGAGGCGAACGCGGAGCCGGGAATCGTCAGGAGCAGAACGGCCGCGATCGGCCGGAAGGCATCAGACATAAGCGGTCCTTATGGAGGGAGGCAGCGAGCCGGCATACGGGACCGCGTAGCCGGCGTTCAGGCGGGAAGTGAATGTATCCTCGCTCTCACCGGGGGCGAAGTCAAGCGCGAACTGAAAAGCGCACCTGCCCAGTGTAGGCGTCACGAAAGTGGGTGGGAAAAACGGTAGACTGATGTTGGAACATG
>CAZBXY010000651.1:0-1932 GCA_964495365.1 uncultured Frigoriglobus sp.
GCTGTCGCGGTAGCTGCGGTACCAGTCGCCCACCGCGGCCCCGACGCCCGTTTCGATCGGGTGCGACCCCGGGGCGTCGGTGATCGGGTCCGGGTTCCGCGGCCCGTAGGGCGGCAGGTCCGCGGTCTTCTTGGGGTCTTTCTTTTCATTCGCCATGAAGTTACTCCGGTTTATGTAGGACAGGCCGCCGGCCTGTCTCAAGCAAGACTGCGCAGCAGGCGCTGCGGAACAGACAGGCCGGCGGCCTGTCCCACGGGAAGTCGCCTACGATCCTGCCCCGGCGGAGGCGGGTTGCTCGACCGGCGAGAGGTCCGAGGCCGCGGGGCCGTGCTGCATCTCGCCGGTGCAACCGAACCGCGAGCCGTGACACGGGCAGTCCCAGGTCTGCTCGCCGGGGTTCCACTGCACGATCCCGCCCAGGTGCGGGCACACCGCCGACATCTCGTGAACGGTGCCCTTGTCGTCCTTGTACACCGCGAGCTTCGTCAGCCCGCGGCGCACCACCGCGCCGTGCCCCGGCGGGATCTCGGCTGCCGACTTCACCTCGCCCCCGGTCAGCCAGTCGGTGTACTGGGCCGCGAGGTTCGCGTTCTCTTCGAGTAGCGTCTTGAGCGCTGCGGGCGCCCACCGCGACGGCGAGTACAGCCCGGCGTAGGGGTTCGTGCGGCCCTGAATGAGGTCGGCCACGAGTTTGGCGCCGAGCGTGCCGTGCGTCATCCCCATCCCGCTGTCGCCGGTGATGACATACACGTTCTCGCGCCAGCCCGGGGCCAGCCCGATGAGGCCCAGCCCGTCGGGGGTCTCGAACACTTGCCCGGACCAGTGGTGAACGACCTTCCCGGCCATCGGGAACCGCTCCCGCGCCCACGCCACGAGCTTTTCCCAGCGCTCGGCCTGGTCGGACGCCTGCCCGGTCTTGTGGTCCTCGCCGCCGACGATCAAGAGTTCCTTACCTTTGCCGGCGGGCGCGGTGCGGACGTAGTGGTACGGGTCTTCGGTGTCCCAGTAGAGCGCGCGCTTCACCGCGCCGGCGGGCACCTCCAGCCCGACCGCGTAGGTCATGTACGCCGCGAGCTTCAGGTGCATCGTGACGCCCGTATCGAACGGCGCGCCGGCGGCGACCACCACCGCGTCCGCGGTCACCGTGCGGCCCTTGTCGGTCTTGACCGTACACGGCGAACCGCTCGTGATGTCCGCCACGCGCGTTTCGGTGTGGATCACCCCGCCCTTCTTGCGGATCAACCCGGCGAGGTCGGCGAGGTACTTCAGCGGGTGGAACTGCGCGTTGTCCGGGAACCGCATCGCCGGGCCGTTCGCGTGCGCGGGGAACGGGACGCGGTCCACGCGCTCGAACATCAGCCCCAGGCGCGTCGCGGTGACCATCTCGTCGCGGATCGCCTCCGGGCCGTCCGCGCCGGGGAACAGGTAGCCATCGACCCGCCGGAACTCACACGCGATGTTTTCGCGCTGGGCAATCTCTTCGATTAAGTTGATTGCGGATTGGTGGCTCTCGGCCGCGAGCCGGGCGGCCTCGTCGCCACGAACCTGCGCGACGCGGGTGAACCGGTCGTCGATCACCCACGCGAGGTGCGCAGTGGTGAACTCGGTCTCGCCGGCGGCCACCTTTGGCTTGCTGTCGAGTACGACCACCGATTTGCCCTCGCGGGCCAGGAGGTACGCGGCGGTCAGGCCGGCGATGCCGGCGCCGACCACGCACACGTCGTACCGCGTGTCGCCCGCGAGCGGCGCCGCGGCGCGCATCGAGTTCTCGAGGGACCAGGGGGAGCTTGTGGGAGTCATGGTGGCGCCCGGAGCGAAGAACGAGGCGAGCGGCGGAGATGACGCAACCGGTGTGCCGGAACAAAGTAGTAGTAGGCCGAAGGCCGGCGCCGTGTGCCGTTGCTATTCTGCGCATTGAAGCAACGGCACACG
>CAZBXY010000652.1:0-1899 GCA_964495365.1 uncultured Frigoriglobus sp.
CGTAGCTGCGGCCGCCGATGGCGACGTAGTTGGGCAGCGTGCCGTCGGGCTTGCCCTTGTCCTGCGAAACGAGCGAGCCGATGGCGGGGTAGATCACGCCACCCTGCCCCTCGCGGAACCCGGTGTGCATGTAGTACTTGGCGCGGGCGTGGGCGCCTTCGGGCGTCGTCATCCCGCGGACCACGACCCCGTGGTTCATCACCTGTGCGACCTTCGGCAGGTGCTCGCTGATCTCGACGCCGCTGGCGGCCGTTTTGATCGGCTTGAACTCCCCGGCGCCTTTGCTGTCGGGCTTCAGGTCCCAGGTGTCCTTGTGGCTCGGCCCGCCGTCCATCCACAAGAGGATGCACGACTTCGCCTTGCCGGTGCCGCCCCCGGGCGCGGCCTTCGCCAGGAGAGGCAGCCACCCGGAGAGCGTCGGGGCGAACACGCCGGCGGCGGAGAGCTTGAGGAAGTCGCGCCGGGTCTTGTCTTGCAGCTTCGAGGAGAACATGGGAACTCCGAGGGTTGTGTTTGGCGAACGGCGCGGCGTCAGCCCGCCGCGTTGTTGGCGTTGGCGGTCTCGGCGGGCGGACGCGGCGCCGTTCGCCATACGGTCAGCGCACCAGCGTAAACTCGCTGCTATTCAGCACGGCCCACAGGATGTCGCCGTAGGCGGTGTTCGCGCCGACGCGGTCCACGTAGGCCGTGAGGTCTTTCGTTTCGGTCGCGGTCGGGCGCCGCGACAGCGCCGCGAGGTAGATCTTCTCGATCGCCTCCGCCGGCGCGCTCGTTCCGACCAGCGCCCGGACCGCCGCGGGGTTGTTGGCGATCGACGAGTTCATCAGCCGCAAGGCTTGCGGAATCCCGGCCTCGTAATCGACGGTGCTGGTGGTTTCGGCGCCGGCGAGGAAGAAGTTCACGAACTGCTCGCGATTGCCCGGGCGCGCGCCCTTCGCGGCGCCGATCAGGCCCTTCGGCCCCTTCGCGTCGGGCCGCAGGTTCCCGGTCACCTGGGTGAGCGAGTCGTACAGTTGCTCCGGCGAGAGCACCTTCACCTGCATGTGGCTGAACAGCGCCTTGTCGTCGTTGTTCGCCGGCGTCGGCTTGCTGGTGCGCTGGTAGGTGTCGCTCAGGCAGATCGCTTTGATGAGGTACTTCAGGTCGAACGCGCCGGCCTTTCCCATATGCACCGCGAGCGCGTCCATCAGTTCGGGGTGACTGGCCTCGTTCTCGACGAGCATGTCATCGACCGGGTTGACGAACCCGCGGCCGAACAGGTGCGCCCAGGTGCGGTTCACCATCGCGCGGCTAAAGAACGGGTTGTCGGGACTGACCATCCACCTCGCCAGCGCCGGGCGGTACGGGTCTTTGTCGCCCAGCTTCGGCTCCTCGGCGCCGAGGAACTTGGGCGGCACGTTCTTCGCCGATTCGGGGAAGAAGTCCTTCTGCTTGCTGCGGACGTTCCCTTCCTGCACGCCGTTGGTCGCCGGGTCGCCGCCCTTGTTCGGGTTCTTCGGGTTGTCGGCCTTCACCTTCGAGTAGAACGCGGCCATGCCCCAGTATTCGGTCTGCTTCCAGGTCGTGAACGGGTGGTTGTGACACTGCGCGCACTGGAGCTGGATGCCCAGGAAGTGCTGCGCGGTGGTGTCGGTGAGTTTGTCCACCGCCCGGTTGGCCAGGAAGTACGTGACCGCGGGGTTGTCGGCGACGGTCCCGGTCGCGGTGACGAGGCTCGTGACGAGCTTGTCCCAACCAGGGTTCTTGTTGAACTGCTCCTCGAACCACTTGTAGAGCGGGTCTTTTTGCACGAACCGATTGTTGCTGTCCCGCGGGAACAGTTTCGCGGTCCAGATGTCGGCCATCCGGCGGCCGAAGTGCGGGTCGGCGAGCAGTTCGTCGATCAGTTTGGCCCGCTTG
>CAZBXY010000653.1:0-1886 GCA_964495365.1 uncultured Frigoriglobus sp.
GCCTGGCGCTACACCTGACGTTCGACTTCTCGAAGGACAAGGACCGGCTCATCTGGGACACCGGCCACCAGATCTACCCGCAGAAGCTCATCACGGGGCGCTACGATCGGTTCCACACGATCCGCACGAAGGGCGGGTTGATGGGGTTCCCGCACCCCGGCGAGAGCGAATACGACCTGTTCATGACCGGCCACGCCGGGTGCAGCGTCAGCACGATCTCCGGGCTGAAGGCCGGCGACGAGCTGATGGGCCGCTCCGAGAACCACGCGGTCGCGGTGATCGGCGACGGGGCGTTCCCCTCCGGCATCGTGTTCGAGGCGCTCAACAACATCGGCGGGATGAACCAGAACCTGATGGTCATCCTGAACGATAACAAGATGAGCATCTGCCCGCGGACCGGCGGCGTCGGGAAGTACCTCGACCAGTGCCGCATGAGCGGGATGTACCAGGGCGGCAAGCGCAGGCTCAATCAGATCCTCCACAACATTCCGCTGATAGGGGAGGCGGCCCGCGCGTCGCTCGAAGCCCTCCGCGACGGCCTCAAGGCGTGGCTCAAGGACGGAATGCTCTTCGAGGAGTTCGGGTTCCGCTACTTCGGTCCGGTGGACGGCCACGACCTGCCGGCCCTGCGCAAGATTCTCAAGGACTTGAAGGGCCAGAAGGGTCCGATCCTGCTCCACGTGCTGACGAACAAGGGTCACGGCGTCCCGCAGGCCGCGGAAGACCCGGTGACCTACCACACCCCGCCGGTGTTCGAGCAGATCGGCCCGGACCGTGCGATCGTGTCGCTGAAGAAGGGCGGGGCGAAAGCGTACACCGACGCCATCAGCTTCGCACTGCATCAGGCGATGCAGGACGACAAGAAGGTCGCAGTGATGACGGCCGCGATGTGCCAGGGGAACAAGCTCGAAAAGGTGCGCGAGGACTTCCCCGACCGGTTCTTCGACGTGGGCATCTGCGAGAGCCACGCGGTCGCGTTCGCCGCCGGCATGGCGAAGGCCGGCATGACACCGGTTGTGGACATCTACAGCACCTTCCTGCAACGCAGCTTCGACCAGATCTTCCAGGAAGTGTGCCTGCAGAACCTGCACGTCGTGTTCTGCATGGACCGCTCCGGCCTCACCGGCCCGGAAGGCCCAACGCACCACGGCATGTTCGACATCCCGTACATGCGGTTGTTCCCCAACATGGTGAGTATGGCCCCCGGCGACGAAGCGGACATTCAGCCGATGCTCCGCTTCGCGCTCAAGCACACCGGCCCAATTTCAATGCGGTACCCGAAGACGAACCTGGAGAAGGTCGAGCGCCCGCGCTCGGCGCCCGGCGGACCTCGCGGCCTGTCGCCCGCAGAGCCGGGCTTCACGGCCGCTCCGATCGAAATGGGTAAGGCGGAAGTGATCGACTGGGGCGAGGACGGGTGTTTCGTCGCCTACGGCACGCTCCTCTCCAACTGCATGGCGGCGGCGAAGAAGCTGCGGGCGGAAGGCATTCACATGGGCGTCATCAACGCCCGGTTCGTGAAGCCGCTCGACAAGGACACGATCCTGCGGGCGGTGGAATCGCTCCCGCTCGTTGTCACGGTCGAAGAAGGCACGCTGGAGGGCGGGTTCGGCTCCGCGGTGCTGGAGGCTGCGAACGCGGTGGGCCTGGACACGCGCAACGTGATCCGCCGCGGGGTGCCGGACAAGTTCATCGAGCACGGCGAGCGGAACGAGCTTCTGGCCGACATCGGCCTGAGCGCCGACGCGCTGGTCGCGTTGGTCCGCGAGAACCGCACGGCCGAAGTCGCCAAGTGCGGGTGAGGATTTTCAGCCCCGGAGGGGCGACCGATGGTAGCCCGGGGTGGAGCGAGGCTTTGCGAGCGCAACCCCGAAACACGGCCACGA
>CAZBXY010000654.1:0-1880 GCA_964495365.1 uncultured Frigoriglobus sp.
GTGGCCGTGCGGAACCGGGTCTGTAGCACGTTCGTTTCGTCGATGTAGCGGCGTTCGACTTCGGCCGGCAGGGCGGGCGTGACGCTCCAGGCACCTCCGACCCGCCGGTCCAAGAGCGCCCCGAACAGCGACGGGCTATCGAACCGGGGCCAGCACAGCCAGTCGATGGAGCCATCCCGGGACACCAGCGCGCCCGCCCGCCCGTCACCGATGACGGCATAGTCCTGGATTTTCGGCGTCGCTCCTGTCATCGCATTGGCCTGTCGCCTGTTGGGATATCACTTCACTCGGTTATGAGATTTGGCGAGCCGAAGGGCAACGATGCGGGTCGGTGTCCACAGCCTTACGGCCCGGCTGTACATCAAGCGATTGCTGTTCTACTCGTCCGTCGTGACGACAAGCCCTCTGCCGATGCAGCCGATCCTGTGGATGCCCTGTGCGTGCCGGTGTTGGCACCCGTCCTGGCAATACCCCGTTACTTGGCGGCCTTGGCCTTTTCCAGTCCGATCCGGGCGTCCAGCAGTTGAACCTCGGCCTTGAGGACATCGCGAGCGGTGAGCTGCCTGGCTTCCGCCAGCTTCCGGACGCTCTTCAAGAACTCCTCGGCCACCTGGACCATCTCCTCGTAAACCGTGATCCGCTCGGCGTTCGTCTCGCACAGATCGAGTTTGCCGTTGAGCAGGGCGAGGTGGGCGGACAGCACTTGATCCAGGGGTAGCGAACCGCCTTTGAAGGCGTGGTGCGACAGGTCGTAAATCTTCTGGAGGGCCGTCAAACGCTCCTTCTGGAGCGTCTTCACGGGATCGTTCTGCGGCTGGGCGGCCGGGCTTGGTGTTGTGGAACCCGTCGTGAGGGCCACCGCGACGACGACGGCCACGAGGCACAGGCTTGGGGGAACGAGGTGTCGCATCGTCAATCTCCGGAGAGGGGGAAACAACATCCGAGTCGAGTGGCCCCCGGCCCGGATTCAGGTTCGAGGGGCCGGGGGGAGCCACCGCCGCCCGGCTGGCATACTTCGCGGCGGAACACTACCGCCTTCCGCCGTGGTGGAGCGTCATCGCCCCGCGGTAGCTGCCCCGGACGGGCGGCTGGGTGCCCGTCCGCGAATAGCGCGGCGGCGGCTCCAGTGAAGAGAATGGTGCTTCTCATCGACGGATCTCGTGCCCCCTGAGTTGTCGGGCCGGGCCGCGGGGGCATTCGGCCCGGCCCCGTTCGGGTAACTCCGCTCGATCATTTCTTGGGTAGCTCGACTTTGGTCGGCTTGATCGTCTTCTTGCCGTCCTTCTCGGTGACGCTGCCGGCCGCAGTCCTCGGCACGTGAAGAATGTCGAGGCATGCTGACGATCAGCGAAGGTCGATGTCACAGAAGGCTCCGAGGATGGTGCCGAACGCCACGTGGGCGACCAGCACCGCGAGCGGCGTGCCGATGCCGTAGTGCGTCGCCAGGAACCCGGGCGGCGGCCTGTGCGCCGGCCCCCTGTCGCGTTGCGGCTACCGCCGCCGTGCTTTCTTCACACTTTAGATTTCTTTGAATTCCCCTTGTGCGAACATGTTGTGAGGTAATCGTGGTGGAAAGAACCGTGGCGGCTCGTAATGGTTTTCCGAGGTGAATGGTTCGCAGAAGCGATCGCCGACCAGATCCTCGCGGACGAAGAACGCATCCACCCCTCGCAGATCGCACCCGACCAGCCGGTAGCCTTTCTCCACCCCCAGTTTCTCGTACGCCTTCAGACTGGCGCCGAAGTCGTTGAGGCGCGCCGCCAGCTTGACCTGGTCGTCGGCCATGTACTTGACGGTCATGCTGCCGAGGGGGGAGAAGGACGAGTTGTACTCGACCACCACCACGCGGGGGCGAACGGCGTCGAGTGCCTTCCACACCC
>CAZBXY010000655.1:0-1877 GCA_964495365.1 uncultured Frigoriglobus sp.
TGCTCTGAGTTTACACCGTTAACTTCGTGTCCACCAAACTTGGGGAACCTCAGTGGATGGGGATAAGCCTGTCGTGGGTGTTCTCACAAGGTACAACAAGAAGTCGGTTACGGTGATATCCGACAAGGGGCAACGCTGGAACGTCTCGCCTGCACTGGTGCGGCTCGTTGTCCCTGAAGAGGAGTCTGCCCCTGCAACTCCCAAACTGCTCTCTCTGAACCCGAAGCAAGAATCTTGAGGACGGTGACTCGACTTCACTTCTCGTTTTTCGATGAGGCCAACTGTAATGGACGCCCTATCGCGGGATGATCTTCATCGAGTCGATCAAGTAGTCGAACTGTTGCGCCAGAGTCGAAGCCTCCTGTTCATTACCGGCGCCGGACTGTCGGCGGACTCCGGGTTGCCCACCTACCGGGGTGCAGGGGGTATGTACGACGGCTGCGATCCCGAGGAGGGCGTTCCGATTGAGACGCTCCTGTCCGCGGAGGCGCTGGCCGCACGCCCGGAACTGACGTGGAAGTACCTGCTCCAGATCGAGCGGGCGGGGCGGTCTGCCCGACCGAACCGCGGGCACGAGGTCATCGGCGAGATGGAGGGTCGGTTCGAGCGAGTCTGGGTGCTCACACAAAACGTGGACGGCTTTCACCACCGCGCCGGGTCGCGGAACGTGATCGACATTCACGGCGACCTGCACCAGGTTCGATGCACGCGGTGCGCGTTCGAGCAGTCGGTTACGGACTACGAGGGGTTCGCGCTTCCGCCGCTCTGTACGCGCTGCGGGGGTGTACTGCGGCCGAACGTGGTTCTGTTCGGAGAGCGTCTCCCGCCCCGGCAACTGGCCACCTACCGGACGGAGACCGAGCGCGGGTTTGACCTGGTGCTGTCGATCGGGACGACGAGTATCTTCCCATACATCTCGGCTCCGGTCTTGGACGCCTACCACTTCCAGAAGCCGAGCGTGGAGATCAACCCGGGAGAGACGGATGTGACCGAGTTCGTCACGGTCAAAGTTCCCCTCGGTGCGGCTACAGCGCTGGACGCGATCTGGTCGCGGTACAACGGTTAGGTGGGCCGAGGTGTACGGAGCACCGCGAATGTCGAGAGACACAAGGGAAAAGCGTGACAAGCACGCCCTCAACGACGACGGCATGGTCTTGTGTAACCCGCGCGACAAGGAAGCGGCTCACCGAGCCGAAATGGAAGGGATCGCCACGGACGACCCCGCCGCGGTCACGTGCCGGAAGTGCCTGGCGCTGCTCCACGCGCTCGACAGGGCGCGAAAGGAATTGCATTGAACCGCCCGCTTCGGCTCATCACTTCCCCAGCACCGCGGGCGCGGAGGCTTGCGCGTGTTTGGCGTCGTGGCCGGCGTACTGGCCGAAGTCGTTGAAGAACAATCGCTTCGCCAGCCGGTAAAAGACGTTCTTCTCCGGGATTTCTGCCGCGGGGTTATACTGGCTCGTGCGGACCGTCATCACGCTGAGTTCCGCCAGCGCCGTCTTGCGCGCGGTCACGTCCTTCGCGCCGTGGGCCTCCACCAGCTTCTTCAAGAGGTCCGGGCGCTCCAGCACGATGCACCCGCGGGTCGTTTCCGCCGCGAGCTTGCGGAAATCGGCCAGGAACGCCGACTTCAGGAACTTGTCGCGCAGCGGGCGCGTGTCGGTCGTGCCGTGAATCGACTCCTTTGAAAACTGCACGATCGGGCACGGCTCGATGTCGCCCCACGGGTTGATGTGGTGGCTGATCCCGGTCGCCGCCGGGCACAGCGCGCGGCCCTCGCCGTCGTGGTACGCGTCGATGATGACGATCGGCTGTTTCGCGCGCATCTCGACCACGTACTTCCGCGCGCCAAGTGCTTGTTCGGGCGTCAGGGACAG
>CAZBXY010000656.1:0-1869 GCA_964495365.1 uncultured Frigoriglobus sp.
GGTTCTTCCGCCGAGTTGGTGACGTGGTATCTGGGTGTCCGATCGGCTACTCGCCACGGGTCGCGTGGTCACGATTGGGCGCACACCCGTGCTCGGAGCAACGGCAGCCCGGCTCGACCGAACATCGACCGCTTGATGAGTTTCAACCGGTTCACGTGGCCTTCGACCGGTCCGTTATTCCACGGCGTGGACAACGCGGCCTGAACCGCCGCCGCATCCGTTCTCAAGGTCTCCGCGAACGACCGCACCGGTCCACTCGCGCTGACATCCGCACGCCCCAGCCAGTCCTCCAACGCGGCCTTCGATTCGCCTCGCGTCATCGCCAACAACTCGTTCGCTCGTGTCAGCGCGTCACACAACTCCGGGAGCGTGCTTACCTTCCCCATCCGCTCGACCGCTTCGTCCGAGCGTTCTTCCGCCCGGCGCACGAACTCGAAGGACAACTGACGAGCCGACGGGCGGCGCAGGTGCGGCGGACCTCGGTTCGAACGCGTCGGCGCGATTCCGGCGGCCTGTAATCGGCGAGTGAGGAACCGTCGCACCGCGTCATACGACGACCGACACCCCTGATCCTTCAGGGCACGGTACAGGACAGTGGCCGTTCGCCCACCCTCCCGGATGAACGCATCGACCTTCGCCTGCACGCTGTCCAGGCGGGTCGGGCGCCGGGTCCCGGGGTTCCAATCCGGGCAACGCTCGCGGCGCTGGTAGTCGATCACCGTCTGCCGGGACATTCGCAGTTCGCGGGCGACCTGTCGTACGCTCTTGCCGGCCCGACGCAACCGACGCACCTCGTCGAAGCGATCCTGACGCCGTTGCTGACGGGGCGATACCTGGGAAGGTGACGCTGCGGGCGTTTCATTCGCGAGTGCCGAAAGGCCGTCCGGGTCGCCGGGCGGGGTCGGCGCTCCCGTGACGAGGGGCCGTTCGCTTGGAATTACGGGTATCGGCGGCGTTGCGACGCTCGACGGAGGGGCGCCGGCGAGAGGCGGTTCCAGCACCGCATCGAGTGCCGAGGCGTGTTGCTCGAAGAGGCGCTCGACCAACTCGCGAATATTGCCGACGAGGTGGAACCGGTCCGCGACCTGGGCGGCCTTTGGTGCCCCGGCCGTGCAGGCGTTGGCGTACGCGGCCCAGCGGTCCCGGGTGATGACCTCGATGCTCGGATGCGCCCGCAACCACGCCTCGACCGGCGCGCCGTCGCGTCCGTCAAACAGGTCGATCACGCGCCCGCGTTGGAGATCGACCATGATGGTGCCGTAGGTGTGGCCCTTGCGCAGCGCGAAGTCGTCGATGCCGACGAATCGGTAGGTCGTCTCGGGTTCGGCGGGCGCGGCCTTCACGCGCCGCAGGATCGTGTCGCCGCTGGTCGGCACCGCCAGTTCCGCGGCCAGTCGCGAACCGGGTTCGCCGCCGAGGACGAGGCCGAGCGCTCGTTGAAGGTGAACCAAGCGGGTGGTGGAGCGGGCATGCGTCGCGGCCAGGTCGGGAACCCGTTCGCAGAAGACGCGGCGCGGGCAACCCGCGTTCGGACAAAGGAACTTGCGAAGGAGCAGCATGAGGGCGAGTTGGCGACCACAGATCGGGAGATCGGCCAGGACGCGGTGGTAGCGGCTGTGAACGCGATCTGACCGTTGGCCGCAAACCGGACATGGAGCGGACTCGGCGCGGGAGGCAAACCCGACAACTATCAGGTTGGGGGCGAAAACCAGATCGGTCGGCACCAGTGTGGTCGCGAGGATTTGGGAGAGCAGATCGGACGGCAACATGACGAGGCGTCCCGCAGGAATCGGGCGAATCCTCCGTCGTTCTAGCAACCGTTCCTCCGTCGTTCTAGCAACCGTCAGTCACCAACTCGGCGGAAGAACC
>CAZBXY010000657.1:0-1850 GCA_964495365.1 uncultured Frigoriglobus sp.
CATCCCGACCTGAAGAACGCCGGTGTGCTCCCGGCCGTGGACGTGGGCATCTCGGTGAGCCGCGTGGGCGGTAACGCGCAGATTCCCGCAATGAAGCACAAGACGGTCGCCGGCGGCTTGAAACTGGCGCTCGCCCAGTTCCGCGAACTGGAGGCGTTCGCCCAGCTCGGCACCGAACTCGACAAGGCGACGCAGTTCCAGCTCGACCGCGGATACCGGATGGTGGAGATTCTGAAGCAGGGCCAGTACAAGCCGCTGAACGTGATCGACCAGATCATGATTATCTACGCGGGCAACAGCGGCGGCCTCGACAAGGTCGATCGCCGCAAGGTGAAGGACTGGGAGGACCAGTTCCTGAAGTTCATGAAGGAGCAGAAGCCCGAGGTGCGGGCGCTCCTGGCGAAGGAACGCAAGATGACCGACGAGGTGATCGCCGCGCTGAACGCCGCGATCGCCGAGTTCCAGCCGCAGTTCAAGGGGTAGTCGGAGGAGTTCTTGGTTTTCAGCCGCGGAGCGGCGACCGATGTTAGCCTGGGGTGAAGCGAGCGCTTCGCGAGCGCAACCCCAGGTAACGGACACGAATAACGAACAAGCCCCGGAGGGGCGACAGAACGAACAGCGAAGGCTCTGCCGCCCCTCCGGGGCTTGAGGAATGGTGGTGTTCGCGTTCCTGGGGTTGCGCCGCTGCGCGGCTCCACCCCAGGCTAACATCGGTCGCCGCTCCGCGGCTGAAAACCAAGAACCAACACGAAAAGAAAGGAGGGATGGCGCAATTTTGCTGGATCGACTGGAACCGAGCGAAGATCGACATGCACCATCTCTCCACAGAAGAGGTGGAGTTCGCGTGGGAACACCGGACGGACGTGTGCGAGTGGACCGAGCCGGCGCCGGGCGTTGAGAGCTACGGCCGCGTCCCGAACGGGCGGTGGGTGAAGATCATCTGGCGGTACAACGGGATGGGCGACGAAGACCTGATCTTCGTCATCACCGCGTACCATATGCCGCACCCGCCGCCGAACGTGACGAAACACTAAACCCAAACGAAAACGAACGATGGCCAACCTGCGTGTCCTCGTGAAGCGCCGCAAGGCGGTGCGGAACATCCGCAAGATCACGAAGACGATGGAACTGATCGCGACCTCGCGGTTCCAGCGCGCCCTCAAGCGCGCCCAGGAGGCCGACGCGTACACGCGCAAGATCGCCGAACTCGCCGCCGACCTCTCGAAGAACGCCGGCGACGTGAGCCACCCGCTACTCGTCACGCGCCCGGTGAAGAAGTCGCTGCTATTGGTCATCACCGCGAACCGCGGGCTGTGCGGCGGGTACAACGGCAGCATTCTTCGCGAGGCGATCGGCGCGGTGCGGGCCTACACCGCCGCGGGCACGCCGTTCGACCTCGAAGCGGCCGGGAAGCGCGGGATCGCGTTCTTCCGGTTCCAGGGCATCACCCGAACGAAGGAATACACGAACTTCGAGGACAAGCCGACGTTCGCGGAAGTGGACGTGATCGCCAGCCGGTTGATCGAACTCTTCACCACCGGGCAGATCGACGAGGTGAAGGTCGCGTACATGAAGTTCCTCAACGCGGCGCGGCAGCAAGCGGTGGTCGAAACGCTGCTCCCGCTGTCGGGCGTCGCCCCCGAGGTGCGGAAACCGGGTGGCGAAGCCGCGGCGTCCGCGGGGAAGGTCGCTTACGAGTTCCTCCCGGACGCGGCGGAGATCCTCGAAGAGCTGGTGCCCACAGCCCTGAAAGTGCGGCTGTTCAAGTGCTTCCTGGACGCCGCGGTGAGCGAGCAGATCGCGCGTCGGGTGGCGATGAAGGCCGCGACCGAGAACGCCGGCGACCTGAT
>CAZBXY010000658.1:0-1846 GCA_964495365.1 uncultured Frigoriglobus sp.
CTTCTGGTTCACGAAGTTGTTGTGCCCGATGCGGAACACCCACGCGCGAAAGTTACTGCCCGGCCGGAACGTCTTCACCGCGGCCAGCGCCCGCAGGAAGGTCTCTTGTGTCAGATCCTCGGCGGCGTGCCGGTCGCGGGTCAGGTGGTACAACCAGCGGTACAGCCGGTCCCAGTACCGCTCGATCAGCCGCGCGAACGCGGACCGGTCGCCCGCCTGGGCGTCCCGTATCCATTCGGCCTCCTCGGACGGAGAACCCGCGGGGGGTTCCTTTTCCCCATCCGGGAGGGGTGGCACCGGTTCACGGGTCACTACGGCGGGTCCGGCGGTGCGGGGCGGTTTGGGCAAACTGGTGACTCCACCTTAGCCGCCCGCTCGGCCGGTTGTCCAGCACCGGCCGCGACTTATGGCGTTCCCGCTCCGTTCAGAAGAGTAAACGCCCCCGCCCGCGATCCGTTGGCGGCCGCGGGCGGAAATTGGGCATTTATCAAATATCGCTCAGATCGTTCTCAAATCGCCACCCGCGGGGCCAGGAGCAGATGGTTCCGAACCGGCCGAAAATGCCAATTATTCCGATTATGGACCGCCATTACGACGGAGCGTGATGACTACGATCCCTCACACCACCGGTACGCGGTACGGCTGAAGCAACTCCAGCACGCCCGGTGGCAGTTTCAGCCCGGTCGTGAGGCTCCACGACCACGCCTTCACGTCGGTGCCGCTCGTGCGCTCCATCAACATCTGGTACTCCTGGTTCGCGAACGTCTTCACCTGCCGATACCAGTGCCCGACGAGTTGCGTGAACGCTTCTTTCACCGCATTGGGTACGGCGCTGGTCGCGGTCGCGTACACCACCTGCGCCGCGGCCGGCCAGTCGTCGCGCACGCCGCTTCGCGGCGGCAGGAACGGCCCGGTCAGCGATTCGATCAGCCCGCGATCAGCGTGCAGAACGTAGGTGTCGGCGGCGCGCACGGTGGACGCGCCGAACTGCCGTGCCGGATCGACCTTCACGCTGGTGACGCTCGTGACAGGGTAATTGCGAAGAAACAGCACGGCGCGCCCGGCCGGGTGTGTTTCGGTGAACGTGCCGCCGGCGAAGTCGCGCCCGGTGTGCTGCGCGATGAACGCATCGGCGCCGTCCATCAGCCGCGTGAGCAGCGTATCGTCGGTGGTACCCGAGATGAGCAGCCCGGACTTCAGGTTGCTGAGGGTGTCGATCATGGGAAGCTCCTGATTGGGGCGAACCCCGCCCGCAAGGGCGGCGGGTGGGCGAACCCCGGACACGAGTCCGGGGTGACTGCGTGCCACACGAACACCCCCGGACTCGCGTCCGGGGTTCGCCTGGCGGTCAGTAGGTTTTGCGAGCCGCGCCGATGACGACCGCCAGATACACCTCGGGTGTGCTGCCGACGAGGCTGGCCGCGTACCGCACGTACCGCTGCGTGCGCGTGAACCGGATCGACTGCGTGTTCGAGCCTTCGGTCACGCCGGTGAACGTGGCCCCGCTGATCGTGGTCCACCCGCTGGTGCCGGTCGCGGACTGCTCGATGCGCCCGGTCCAGGTGTGACCTTCTTCGAACGACCCGACCTGCTGGACCGCGAAGCACTCGCCGTCGGAGTCGATCAGATCGACCGCGGCCCCGTTGAGCGCGGCGGTGTGGACCGACGGCGCGACCGCCTGGCGCACGAGGACCGCCGACGCGAAATCGTTGATGTGAGCGGACATGGAAGCTCCTTGTGATTGAGGCGAACGGCCGGTGTCAGCCGGCCGGTGGGAACGAATCACGACACGAGGCGCACACGCCTCACCGGCCGGCGGACACCGGCCGTTCGCCTACGCGACCAC
>CAZBXY010000659.1:0-1842 GCA_964495365.1 uncultured Frigoriglobus sp.
GGAAGTGGTCCGCGTCGCCGGGCTTCTCGATGATCCCGTTGAACGCGACCGGCCACGCGACCGCGGCGTTCGCTTGCTTCGGGTCGTCGTTCGGCTCAGCCTCGTTGACGTTGGGGAACGGCGAGACGCGGAACGGGTTGGGTGTGGGCGCGGGGCCGCTGGCGTCCGTCGGGTAGAACTCGAACGGTGTGCCCGCGGGCGGCAGCTTCACGGCCACCGTGCGGTCTTCGCCCGCGCCGAACAGCTTCACCGCAACCTCGGTTCCGGCCGGTCCGCCCGCGGGGAAGATCGCCGCGGGGCGACTGAACGTGCCGACGTGCAGCACATAGCGGTGATTGTCCCCGCCACCGAGGTTCGCGTCGCGAACCTGCACGACGTACACACCATCGGCCGGCGCTATGATCGTTACGAACGGATCCTGGCGGAACAGCGGGGTGTCATCGACCGCGGCGAGCTGTTGGCCGTCCGGTCCGAAGACGGTGATCGCGGTGTCGGTGAGTTCGCCGCCGAGCCGCACCCCCTCGACCTCCGCCGCGAGCCGCTGACCCTTCTTCAGCGTGATCGCGAAGTGGTCCGTGCCGCTGGCCTCGATGGTCCCGGCGACGCTCGTGTTGAGCGGGACGGGCTGTGCCTGCTCGCGGGCGTCGTTCGGCTCCTTTTCGGGCACGACCGGGAACGGCGAGACGCGGAAGGTGCGCAGTTCGGACACACCGCCCTTCGTGCGAAGCCGAAACGGGTACTCGCCGAGCCGGCAGTCGGCCGCGGCCTTGAGCGTGGCGGTGACCTCGTTCTCGCCCTTCGCAGTGAGCTTCGTGCAGACCACCCCGGGCGCGTAGAGCATCAGTTCCTGCGGGTCGGAAAGCCGCGCGCCGCTGATGGTCAGGGTGAACTCCGTTCCGCACTGGCCGACCCCGGGCGCGACACTTTCGACCGCCGGCGGGGCGGCGCGGACGGACGGGGAGACAAGGAGCAGGGGAGACACGGAGACGAAGGCACGAAGCAGCCAACCGCGCATGGTGTTACTCGTTCAGTTCAAGGTTCGGTCTCCGTGTCTCCGTGTCTCCCTGTCTGCCGCTAGGCCAACAGGCTCTTCACGACCTTGCCGTTCATGACGATCTGTTGCGGGCGGTTACCGGGCGACATGAGATCCTTCCGCGCGTCGATGCCGAGGAGGTGGTACAGCGTGTGTGCGTAGTCCTCGACGCCCAGCGCGTTCTGCTTCGGCTCGGCCGCGAGCGCGTCGCTGGCGCCGTAGATCAGGCCGCGCTTTACTCCGCCGCCGGCCAGTACGACGCTGAATACCCGCGGCCAGTGGTCGCGCCCGCCGCCCGCGTTCACCTTCGGGGTGCGCCCGAATTCGCTGTTCACGACCACGAGCGTGCTGTCGAGCAACCCGCGCCGGTCGAGGTCGGTGATGAGACCGGAAAGCGCGATGTCGAGCACCGGCATCTAGATTTCGATGCCCTTGTAGTGGAAGGCGTGCGTGTCCCAGGTGGCGAAGGTGACGGTGACGAACCGCGCCCCGGCCTCGACCAGCCGGCGGGCGATCAGGAACCGGGCTGCCCCGCTGTTGCGGAACGCGAGCGGCCCCGACAGTCCGGCCATGCCGTAGAGCTTCTTGGTTTCTTCCGTTTCGTTCTTCAGGCTGAAGGCGTCGCGCACGGTCGGCGAACTGAGCATCCCGTAGGCCCGCTGGTAGAAGCTGTCCATCGCGGCGAGCTGGTCGTCCTTCTCGGTCTTGGCGAAGTGGTCATCGACCAGTTCCTTCCACTCCTTGCGCGCGTGGAACCGGGCGTCATCGACGCCGGCAGGCAGGGTCAGGTCGCGGACCGCGAACCCGGG
>CAZBXY010000660.1:0-1838 GCA_964495365.1 uncultured Frigoriglobus sp.
CACCATCCTCCTCTACGAACTGTCAAGGCCAAAGATGTGAGGGACTGTCAGCCCTGACAGTCGCGGCTCGCCAAGACGCGCCCCTACTCAAAACCGCCCACCGCTCTCAGCCGCGTGGCGGACCGAAGGCGAGCGCAACCCGGGAACGGTGACCGAAGAAACGACAGACCCCGGAGTGGTGCCGGGAACCTCACAAGAAGGTTCCCGGCACCACTCCGGGGTCTGTCGTTTTGCCGTCAGCGGCGCCCGAGGTTACTTCTGCCCGACGACGGCCGGGGTCGGGACGTTGGCGTCGAAGGCCAGCTTCTTCTCGCCGTTCTCCTCCACGATCTTCACCGTGAGGGTGTCGGCCCCGTGGAACGTACCCTTGAGCAGTTCCTCGGCCAGCATGTCTTCTAGGTGCTGCTCGATCGCCCGGCGCAAGGGGCGCGCCCCGTACTCGACGCTCGACCCCTTGTCGATCAGGTACTCCTTCGCCTCGTCCAGCACCGTCAGCTTGATCCCCTTTTCGAGCAACCGCTTGGCGACCTTCGCCAGCTCCATGTTCACGATTTCCTTCAGGTCGTCGCGGGTCAGTTGGCGGAACACGATGATCTCGTCGAGCCGGTTGAGGAACTCCGGCCGGAACTCCTTCTCCATCCGCCCGCGGAGCTTCTTCTGCATCTCCTGGTAGCTGGCCTCGCTGTCCTTCTTGAGGCCCTTCGTCCACATCGCTCCCATGTCGTCCGTCTGGATGATCGTCTCGGCCCCGATGTTGGTCGTCATGATGAGGATGGTGTTCTTGAAGTCCACCGTCCGGCCGACGTTGTCGGTGAGCCGGCCCTCTTCCATGATCTGGAGCAGCATGTTCCAAACGTCCGGGTGGGCCTTCTCGATCTCGTCGAGGAGCACCACCGAGTACGGCTTGCGGCGCACTTTTTCGGTGAGCTGTCCGGCTTCCTCGTAGCCGACGTAGCCCGGAGGCGCGCCGACGAGACGTGAAGCGTTGTGCTTCTCCATGTACTCGCTCATGTCCATCGTGATGACGGCGTCCTCACTGCCGAACATGAACTTCGCGAGCTGCTTGCACAGCAGCGTCTTACCGACGCCGGTCGGCCCGGCGAAGATGAAGCTCCCGATCGGCCGCTTCGGGTCTTTCATCCCCGAACGCGACTTCCGCACCGCCTTCGCGATGGCGTGGATCGCCTCGTTCTGGCTGATGACGGTGTTGTGAAGCTCGGCCTCCATGTTGAGCAGGCGCTTCGTCTCGTCCTCGCCGACCTTGCGGAGCGGCACGCCAGTCATCTTCGAGACGACCTCCGCGATCACCTCCTCGTCCACGATCCCGTCGGTTTCCTTGGCCTTTTCGCGCCACTGCTTGTGTTGCTGGTCCTTCTCCTTGCGCAGCTTCTCCGACTGGTCGCGCAGGTGCGCGGCCCGCTCGAAGTCCTGGTCCATCACCGCCGCTTCTTTTTCCTGGTTCAGCTTGTCGATCTTCTCGTCGAGTTCCTTGAGGTCCGGCGGGCGAGTCATGCCCTTCAGGCGCACGCGGGCGCCGGCCTCGTCGATCACGTCGATGGCCTTGTCCGGCAGGCAGTGCCCGGTGATGTACCGCTCGGAGAGTTCGACCGCGGCCTTCAGCGCCGCGTCGGTGATCTGGACGCGGTGGTGCGCCTCGTAGCGGTCGCGCAGCCCCTTCAGGATCTCGACCGTTTCCGCCATCGACGGCGGGTTGACGATGATCGCCTGGAACCGCCGGGCCAGCGCCGCATCCTTCTCGATGTACTTGCGGTACTCGTCGAGCGTGGTGGCGCCGATGCACTGGATCTCGCCGCGGGCGAGCGCCGGCTTCAGGACGT
>CAZBXY010000661.1:0-1832 GCA_964495365.1 uncultured Frigoriglobus sp.
GCACGCTACCACCGCTGCCAGAAAAATGCCGTTCAGAAGCCTGAAGGGTTACCACCGAATGTTATGGGCCGGGTCCACCTGCCCGAACGAGCGGAGCGCCGCCAGCCCGGAGCCGAGGGCCATGCTCAGCGTGATGAGCGCGGCCGAGCCGAGAATGATCGGGTGCAGACGGACGCTCGTGCCCATCGCGTCGGCCGCTTCGGCAAGCGCAAAGGTGATCGGCGCGGCGAGCGCGATCCCGAACAGACCCACCCAGAACGATTGCACCAGCACCGACAGTTTCAGCCGCCACTTCGGGATGCCCATCGCGCGGAGCGTGGCGTACTCGCGCTGGCTCGCGGCGGTCGCGGCGTAAAGGGTTTGGCTCGTCACCACCGCGCCGACGAGCAGACCGAGGAGCGCGGTGAAGCCGATCGCGACGCCGGCTTTCGTTGTCGTCAACCAGTGCAACCGCGAACGGGCCGAGAACTCGTCCGCGGTGAGTGTGGTCAGTTGCGGGTAACCGCCCATTCGCCGGGCGACCTTCCAGGGGTCGTCGGGGTTCGTGCATTTCGCGACGAGGTAAGTAACCTCGCCGGGCTGGTAGCGGAGGACGGCGCGGGCCGTGTCTTGCGAGCAGAACACGTATGGCCCGCCGAGGCTCCGGCAACCCTTCACCAGCGCGACGATGCGGACACGAACGCCGGCGATCTCCGCGGAATCGCCCACCCCGCGGACACCGAGTCGGCCGAGTTCGGATTCGTCTACCGCGATCGTTCGCGGTTCGGCGAGTTTGGCGAGCAGTTCCGGGTTCGTGCGGACCTGTTCGACCGCGGCGAGCGAGTGCGGGTCGAGCCGGGTGCCGACGATACTCACGATTTCGGTCGTCGTTTTGCCGGTCGCGGCCTCTGTTCGGGTCCAGGGGGCGAAACCGAGGACCGCGGTTTCGGCGCGCTCGACCTCCGGCTGCGCCGCGAGCCGCGACACCCACCGCTCCGGAATCGGCCGCCCCAGGTCAACGCTCTGCACGCCGGGGTAGCCGACCCACACGTCCGCGGTGGCGCGATCGACGGGAAGCGACATCATCGACAGCAACCCGAGCACCAGCCCGGCCTGCACCGCGACCAGGACCGCGCTGAACGCGACCGCCAGCACCGCCGGCAGGAACCGCTGTCGCTCGTACCAGATGGTGGTAAGGGAGTAGCTCACGGGCGCCTCACACCCACAACTTCATCCGCGCCTTCAGTTCGGGCGGGAGCTTGTTGTCGAGCAGCTTCCGCACCTCGTTCGGATGATACCGCGTGCTGAAGTGGGCCGCGACGATCAGTTCGTTCTTGAACCGCCCGGCGCGCTCCACGAAGTCGTCCAGGTGCATGTGGCCGAACTTGTGGATCTTGTCGCGGCGGTGGGCGGCGCGGATGAAACTCAGTTCGGTGATGAGCACTTTGGCCTCGTAGGCCGCCGGGCAGGCGTCGAGGCCGGCCGGGCTCGTGTCGCCGGTATAGGCCACGAGGGGAGTCCGCACTTCGCGAGAGATCGCCACGCCGCTCAGTTTCAGGTCGCGGATCTGGTTTCCGGGCAGACCGACGTACTCGTCGCGCAGCTTCTGACGGCGTTCCCAGACCACGAACCCACGGCTCGGAATCGTGTGCGTCGTCGCCCACGCAGTAACGACGTGTTCGCGAGAAAGTTCGAATTCCTGCCCCGGCTCGACGGGGACGAGGTCGCAGGTTTGCCGACCGCGGTCGAGCCGCTGGAAGATCATCAGGAGTTTCTTCACGTCCTCGTACGACTCGGCGGGTGGCCTCGCCCAGATCGAACAACACCGCCGCGACCACGCGCCGCTCGGCCGC
>CAZBXY010000662.1:0-1778 GCA_964495365.1 uncultured Frigoriglobus sp.
ACACCGGGTCGGCCGGCCCGGCAAACCCCGACTGTCACGAGTTTCGTCTTGACGCTTTGACCCTCTTGCCCCAGCGGGTAGTATTGGGTGGTTCCGCACTCGAAGGATCACACCATGACGCGGTTGTTCGCGACGATCGGGGCGCTCGGGTTGGCGGTCGGGCTGGCCGGGGCCGACCCCGCGGCGGCCGCGCCGACCCCGGCCGAACTCGTCGCCCGGCTCGGGTCCGACGACTTCGCCCAGCGCGAGGCGGCGGTTGTGGCGCTCGAAAAGGCGGGGGCGGCGGCGATCCCGGCCCTGCGCGAGGCGGTGCAATCGCCCGACCCGGAGGTGCGGCAGCGCGCCGCGGCCATCCTGACAAAGCTCCAGCGGGCCGCCGACAGCACCGGTAAGCTGGTCGCGAAGAAGGTCACGCTCAACTACAAGGACGTACCGCTGGGCACCGCGGTCAACGACCTCAAGGCCCGCACCGGGCTGAACATCGTCATCGACCCGACCAGGATCGCCAACCCGCTTCGGAAAGTCACGTGCGTGACGAGCGAGGTGCCGCTGTGGGAGGCGGTGGAGGCGTTCTGCGCCGCGGCCGAGCTGTGCGAGGTGTTCCGAACCGAAATTGATGTGCCGAAGGTGCAACAGCGGCGGGGGTACTCGCCGCCGCAGATCCCGACCCCGGACGCGGTGCCGATCGTGCTCGTGGACGGCAAACACCGCAGCCTGCCCGGCGACCGGCGCACCGCGGTCCGCGTCCTGGCGCTGCCGGCGTCGTTCCCCGGGCACCGGGTCGCGCTCGGGACCGGCGAGACGACGCTCTGCTTCGAGGTCGCCCCGGCCCCGGGGCTGAACTGGCTCGACGTGTCCGCGGTGAAGATCCGCAAGCTGACCGACGACGCCGGGCGCGCCGGCGGGTCCGGTGCGCCGCGGCCGATCGACGACGGGGGGGGCAACGACTTCGAGGGCGGAATCGTGGTGTTCGGCGGGGCGGGCGGGTTCGGCGGGTTCGGCGGCCGGGTGCGGTTCGACCCGCGCACCGGGCAGCCGCTCTACCCGGACACGGTCCCGAACCCGCGCGTGGTCCCGGTGCCGCTCAAGCTCGCCACGCACAACGCCAAGAGCATCAAGCGGCTGGAAGGGGCGATCCTGGGCGAGATCGTGCTAACAAACCAGACCCTGCTGACGATCACCGACCCGACGAAGAGCGTGGGCACCCCGTTCGACGGCGCGGGCCAGACGCGGGTGACGGTGACGGGTATTGGCGAAACGAAGACCGGGGGCGCGACGGTGTCGGTGCAGTTGCAGTACCCGTCGCCGTGGTCGATCGGCGCGCGCCGCGGGTGGAACCCCGGCGGGATCTGGCCGGAGGCGCCGAGCCGGATGAACCAGATGCCGACCGTGCAGGCGTTCGACGCGGCCGGCAAGGCGATGAGCGGTTCCAACAACACCGGCTTCACCGACTCCAGCGACGACGGGCAGACGATGTACCAGACCCTGACGCTCACGTTCCGCAAGGACGCCGGCGTGCCCGCGAAGCTGGTGGTCGTCGGCCCCCGCCCGATGGTCGTCGAGATCCCGTTCGTGATGGAGAACGTGCCGTTGCCGTGAGCGTGAGTGCGAGTGTGAGTGTGAGGAAAGGCAGTAGACAGAAGACAGTGAAGAGTGAAAGGCAGCAAGCCAGAGCGGCTTGTTTTTCAGCCGCGGAGCGGCGACCGATGTTAGCCCAGGGTGAAGCGAGCCGAAGGCGAGCGCAACCCTGGGTACATAGGCGAAGAAACAAGAAGCCC
>CAZBXY010000663.1:0-1697 GCA_964495365.1 uncultured Frigoriglobus sp.
CCCTGCGGGGCCGTCGCTGATCACGACACACTCGGTCCCCAACCCGAATGTCTTGCCCGCGTAATCGTGGACCTCCTCGCCCAAGACCTGCACATCGCGGTGCCACTGCGTGATCAGCGGGCGACCGAGCCACAGGCCCCATTCCGCGGAGTTGTGGTCGGGGGCGCGCCCAATGCGGTCGCTCGCCGCGGCGTGCTTGCCGGTGGCGCGCAGGTCGAGCGTGACGACATGTGCCCCGGCCTTCCTGAGTGCCGCGTACACATCGGACTTTCGTGCGGCCTCAGCCCCCCCAAGGTTTAACACGATGAAGACTCTCGGCTTTTCCTTCGGATCCTTCCGCCCCTCTTCGAGCGTCGCGGTGAGCACGACGCCGGGTTCCGGCGAGAACGTGACCGCGTGGCTGGTCTCGTTTTTCGTCCACTGGCCCGCCACCTTGTAGCCCTTAGCGGACAGCAGCATTTCGCGCATCCGAAGTTGCGTCAACTCCCAGGGCCGCTCCCATTCCTGTTTCGTCTTCGGTATGGGTCGCCCAGCGAGCAGTTTCTTCCCCTCTTGGGCCGCGAACTTCGGGATCGTCATGAAGTCCTTCGGGCGCGTGTCGCCGGGGAAGCAGCGGAGGTCTTCCGGTTTCTCAGTCGTGAACTTCGGTTCGGAGATCGGGTCGCCCTTGCCCTCGCCCTTGAGGTGCAGCGTCATGAAGCCGTACATCGTCTCGCGCATCGCCTTCGAGTAGTCGTGCGGCCCCTCGAAGATCGCGTGAATGAGGTTGTCCGGCTTGCCCAACAGTTTGTACACGGGACCGGTGAGCGCCAGCGACTTCTTCGCCTCGCCGACCGAGAACTGAATGCCGTCCTTCGTCGCGTTCACCACGCAGAGCGCTCGCGGCGCGGTCAGCGCGAGTACGGCCCACTCTTCCGTGAACTTCAGTGCGCCGGGAACCACCTCGCACATGCAGCACGCGGTGTGCAGGTATGCCTGGTAGTTGCCGACCGAACACACCGGCATCACGGCCTTGAACCGCTTGTCCCACGCCCCCGCGTACATCGTCTGGTTGCCGCCGCCGCTCGCACCGGTGATGCCGATCTTCGTTTTGTCTACTTCGGGCCTGCTTTCGAGGTAATCGACCGCCCGCATGTTCTCGTACACTTGCAGGCCCGATAGTGGCAGGCCGAGCGGGAGGAGCGTCGCGGCGGTCATTTCGCCGTGGTACTCGCCCAGAGCGGTGCCGATCCCGCGCTCGCCGGCGCCGAACGCATCGACGCACAGTACGACGAAGCCAAGCTTTGCGGCTCCGATGCAGCGGGCTTGCACCACCGGGTCTTGCTTGGCCCCGCGCCAGTGCCCGTGAACTTGCAGGATCGCCGGCGCCGGCTTCTTCTTCGCCGCATCGGGAACGTACAGGTTGCAGGTCATCCGCACGCCCGGGCGCGTCTGGATGGTGAGCTTCTCGACGGTGTAGCCGTCGCGCGTGAGCGGCTCGCCGTGCTGTTGCGGGTCCAGGTCGCACGGCTTCGGCAGGAAGCACGCCTCCCCGCCCCACGCCGCGAACAGGTTCTTCCGCAGTTCAGTCTCTTGTTTGGCCCATTCTTCGGCGGTCGCGGGCGCCTTGTCGTTTTTGCGCAGCTCCGCGGCCTGCTTCAGAACGAACGTCTGATACTGCTTGTTCGGCGGAACATCATCCGCGGGCACCAGGGGCA
>CAZBXY010000664.1:0-1691 GCA_964495365.1 uncultured Frigoriglobus sp.
CCGTTCGCCTGGCACTCCACTGCCCCGCCTCACTCGAACGCCAGCCCCGTGAGCATCAGGAATGTCGCGTGAAAGTCGAACTCGCGGGTGCGGATGCTCACCGCGTGACCGCCACTCACCAGCGCGGCGAGCTGGAGGCGGTCGGTCGCGTCGCCCAGATCGAAGACGAGCCGCTCGCCGTCGTCGCGGATCACGTCCACCTTGCGTTCGGTGTGCTGCTGCTTCAGCGTCAGCGGGGAGTCGAGCGCCACGAGCTTGCCGCGGCACACGATCCCGACGCGGTCGCAGATCTTCTCCACCTCGTCCATGTCGTGCGTCGTCAGAATCACGGTCGCCCCGTGTTTCACGCGGTCGCGCAGGATGCGGTGGACGACCTCCGCGGAGTAGATGTCGAGGTTCGCGGTCGGTTCGTCGAGGTAGAGGACTTGCGGTTCGTGCAACAGCGCGCGGGCGAGGAGCAGCTTCTTGCGCATCCCCAGCGAGTACCCGCGCACCGGGAGGTCGGCGGCCTCGTCCAGTTCGACCATCTTCAGAACGGCATCGACGCGCAACTTGGGCACGCCGTACAGTTCGCCGAAGAACTCCAGGTTCCGCCGCCCGGTGAACTCCTCGAAGTGGTTCTCGCGGTCCGGGACGTAGCCGAACTGCGGTTTGATCGCGGCCCAGTCGCGCACCACGTCCAGCCCGCCGACGGAGACCGCCCCGCCGCTGGGCTTTCGTCGCCCGATGAGGACGCGAATGGTGGTGGACTTACCGGCGCCGTTGGGGCCGAGCAGCCCGAAGATCTCGCCGCGGCGGATGTCGAGGTCGAGTCCGTCCACCGCGGCGAACGTGCCGTAGAGCACGCGCAGCCCCGCGATGCGGATCATCACGTCAGGTGGGATCAAGAGTTACTAACCACAGAGGCACGGAGACACAGAGAAGACCGAAGAGAGAATAGAACAGGATTTTCATTCTGTCTGCTTCGGTCTTCTCTGTGTCTCCGTGCCTCTGTGGTTAGTCGGCCTTTCTTCACTCCGTCGGGCCGCAGTTCGCGTACCGCGTCGTGACGAAATACTTCGCGTCCGGGTGGTGAATTACGATCGCGGTCGTGGACTGCTCGGGCTCGAGCTGGAACTGCTCGGAGAGCGTCACGCCGATGCGCGTCGGGTCGATCAACTTGAACAGCGGGGCCTGGTCTTCGAGGTTCGGGCACGCGGGGTAGCCGAACGAGTACCGGCACCCGCGGTAGTGACCCTTGAACAACTTCTGAATGTGCGGGGAGTCGTCGCCGGCGATATTCCACTCGCGGCGCAGTTGTTGGTGGAACATCTCCGCCAGGGCTTCGGCGCACTCGACACCCAGACCGTGTAAGTACAGGTAGTCCTGGTACTTACCGGCCTCGTACCACTCGTGCGCGACGCGGGTCACCTCGCGGCCCATCGTCACCGCCATGAACCCGACGTAATCCACAGCTTTGCCGTCGCGCGCCGGTTCGACGTAATCCGACAGGCACAAGAATTCGCCGAAATCCTGCCGGGGGAAGTCGAACACCGCGCGCGGTGTGCGGTGGTCGGTCTCGAAGACCGTGAGCTTCGTCCCGGCGCTGGCCGCGGGGAAGAACCCGTAGGTCGCGGCGGGGCGGAGGACGTTCTCCGCCAGGCACAGCGCCTTGAGGCGTTCGAGTGCCGGGCGGGCCGTTTCCGCGATCT
>CAZBXY010000665.1:0-1674 GCA_964495365.1 uncultured Frigoriglobus sp.
CAGCCGTCGCCGTCGGTCGTCATCGGGGGTCACGGGAAGCTGCTCCCGATGACGACCGACGGCGACGGCGGTGAGCGAATTGACCCGGTGTGCGCTTAATTCCCCACGCCAGCCTGAACCGGAGGAAGTCGGAGGGGGTTGTGGGATGTGGACCTGCGAAAAATGCAGCCGAATAATGCTCGCGAATTCCGCTGCCAGCCGCGCGAAAACCGCCTTCGGGGTTTTCCGGCGCGGAGTTGACTCGCCGACCTTCTGTTCCCGCCCTCCCGACAGTGTTTGCGCTACTGCCCGCCGGCCAATCACTTCGGTCACGAGGGCGGCCGCCGGCCGTGTCCACCTGCCGGGTGGGCGCGCCGGACACGCTTGAACGTGCCCGGCGGGTCGTGGTAAAAGAGAAACCGGGGAATCAGAAAAGGCACAAGCCCGGAGCGACCCGGGCTTGTGCGGACGAACAACCTAAAACAGCCACCTGATGAACCGGCGGACGATACCTCCTTCGAGGTATCGCTTCGCCTTTTTGTGCGCCTTCTGGGCTTTTTGCAGGCTCTTGATCGCGTTCGGGATCTCGGCCGCGTCCCACCACTGCCGCTCGTCCGGACGGTAGTAGCGGTTCGCGACGAGGACGCGGTAGGAGTTCCGGACGGGGTTCTCCTCGGCGTAGAAGATGGTCCGAACTTGTCCGTGGTCGAACGGAACCGACCACGAGTTCAGCTTCTGCTCCGCCGGGAGGAGATACCCCACCGCCACCGCCGCCATCACGACCTGACCCTGCTGTTGCCCCTGCTTCTGCCCGTTCCTTTGCTGTCTCATAGCAGCTTCTCCGATAACCCTCCTTTCCGGCTGCACGGCCACCCGCACTCTCCGTCCACGGCCCCCGGGACCATCCCGAGGGAGGAGGGCCGTGAAGGCAGAACCGCGGTCTGTGGCCCGGAACAGGCTCGGCGGCGCGCCCGTCACAGGACGCTGTCCGTCGTCGTTGCTGGGAGGCGTCCAGTCACGCCAGCGCTCGTCCCCGACGCCGGGAGGAGGAGGCAGGGGGCGACCGGCGGTCGGCCGGTCGCCCGGGACTTCGCGGTGCGCACGGCCCGGGGGGCCGCGGGGAAAAGGGTCCGGACGAGTGCCCGGACCCCGAAAACCTGAGGAACACAACCGGCGGCTACCCGAGCTGCATCTCCGAGCGGGCGAGCACGATGAGGCTCGGCGCGCCGTCAGGACCGATGCTCGCGAACGCCGCGAGCGGGATTGACGTCCCGGGCCACTCGACCCCGTCCGGCTGCTCGCTGCGTTTGCGGCGGTCGTTCACCACGTTGACGCAGAAGGCGAAACCGCCGTATATCTCGCCGTACCGGGGGACGGGCGCCTGCTTCAGGTGATACCCGAGGAAGGCGAGGAGATCGTGGAGGCGACTCCCCTCAGACTGTCCTTCGGCCCCTTTCGGCACCGACACGCACCGTTTCCACACCTCCGGCGAGACCGAGACCCGCCATTCCGGGATTGCGATTGCCTGGTTCCTCGCGCTTTCTGTCACGTCGATTAACTCCTTCGTTAACTCTTTCACCGTCGTTCTCCTGGTCCTGTTGGTTGGTAAGCACCTCCTTTCACCGGCTCGCGGGTCACGCTCACCGTCCACGGCCCCGAGAGGTACGAGGCTGTGGAAGCTGAACCGTGGCGGCG
>CAZBXY010000666.1:0-1674 GCA_964495365.1 uncultured Frigoriglobus sp.
ACGCGCAATGGCCTGTTCGACATCGTCGCCATCGGGGGTGGTCGCCACCCCCGAAGGGGCGAGACCCGCTGAAGCGGGTCACTACCAACACCGAGCCGCATGACCCCCACCCCTCCACCCCCCAAGCCCGTTCGCCACGCCACGCCGGTGCGCGTGCTGCTCATCGTCATCGTCGTGTTCTCCAGCCTGTTCCTGTTGCTCCGCACGGTCGCGGTCGAGCCGTTCGGGGTGCCCACCGGGAGCATGGCCCCGGCGCTCATCGGCCACCACCGCGACGGCACCTGCCCGCGGTGCGGGTACACCACGCGCGTCGGGCGCCCCACCGCCGGCGACGTGAACAAGCACTTCGCCCGCGTCGCCTGCCAGAACTGCGAGTACGGGCGCGACGAGACGCAGCCGTTCTCGCTCGCCGACGCCCCGGACCTCAGCGGCGACCGGCTCCTGGTGGACAAGAACATCTACAACCTGCGGCGCCCGCGGCGCTGGGAGATGGTCGTCTTCCGGTGCCCGGACCCGGACCCGAAGGAGTTCGGCAAGCCCTACGTCAAGCGCCTCATCGGCCTACCGGGCGAAACCATCAGGATCGAAGACGGCGACGTATACATCAACGGCGAACTCGCGCGCAAAGGGCTGGCCGAAGTGCGCGAGATGCTGTTCCCGGTGTTCGACATGACGTGCCCGCCGAAGGTGAGCGGCTGGGGGCTGCGGTGGGTCGTCGCGACCGATCCCGACCCGCGCCTGCCCGCCGGCACGCCCGGCAACAAGCCCGCGAGCGAAGCGCCTGTCATTCAGGACAATGCGCTCGTGCTGGACGCCTCCGAGGCGCCGCAGGCGATGGCTGCGGTGACGTACCGGCACCTCCACCTGGACCGCCCGGCCCACCCGGAGCGCCCGCTCGACCGCGAAACGGTCTGGGTGTGGAACGCCTACGACGGGCGGCCCGGCAACCGCGACCTGTTCCCCTCAGCGCACGATTTCGTCCTCACCTGCGATGTCGAGGTGACCGCGACCACGACTTCCGAAGCTCGGTTCGCGGCCCGGTTGCTCGACGGGGCCGACGCGGTGACGGCCGAAATCGCGGTCGGGCCAAAAGCCACCGGGGTCGCGCTCCTGACGCGCGAGGGCCACGGCGGACTGGCCTCCGTGACCGGCGTTTCGCTCGTCGCGGGGCGCACACACCGGCTGGAGTTCGCGTTCGTGGACCGCCGGGTTCACCTCACGATCGGCGGCAAGCCAGTCGTGCCGCCGGCGGACCTGCCGCAAGTGACGGGGCGCACGAACGTGACGCGCCCGCTGCAACTGGGTGTTCGCGGGTGCCGGGTGAGGCTGCACAACCTGAAACTGTTCCGCGATGTTCACTACACGCGATTCGGCACGCACGGGACTGAGCAGGAGGTTACGCTGGGGCCGAAGGAGTATTACGTCCTGGGCGACAACAGCGGCAACTCGCAGGACAGCCGGAAATGGCCGGCGCCGGGCGTGCCGGAAGCCGACTTCATCGGTAAACCATTCCTGGTTCACCAGCCGCTGCGGATGGGCCGCGTCACGGTGAACGGCCGCGAGCGCGTGTTCCAGACGCTCGACTGGTCGCGGCTGCGGTGGCTGCATTAGTGGTTTCGACCTCCCCCCTTGAGGGGGAGGTCGGCGGCGCTTCGCCGCCGGGTGGGGGGTGAG
>CAZBXY010000667.1:0-1673 GCA_964495365.1 uncultured Frigoriglobus sp.
TGAGATGCTCGCCGAGTGCGCCGGGCAGGTCGCGCTGGGGAAAACCTTGCCGCTCACGATGTCGTGCGCCCACTCGGAGGGCAGTCGCTGGGAGGGAACTTCTCCCGGCGTCCACTGCGGCTACTGCTTCCCGTGCCTCATCCGCCGCGCGGCGACGACGGCCGCCGGGACCGGCGACGCCGGCTACACCATTGATGTGAGGACCGCCCCGCCGGACCCGGCCACGCAGAAGGGCAGGGACTTTCGGGCACTCTCGATGGCGGTCGAGCGGTTCCGCTCGCGGCCGGAGAGTCGGGCGCTGTTCGACGTTCTCGACACCGGCCTCATCCCGCCCGACGACGCGCCCGGTTACACGGAGGTGTATCGGCGGGGGATGAGGGAACTTTCAGCCTTGCTGACTTGATCAGGAGTAGCCGATGACAGAGCACAGGACGTGCCTCGTGGACACCCACTGCCACCTCGACCTCTACCCCGACCCGGCCGCCCTCCTTCGCACGATCGAGGAGGCCGGCGTCTACACCGTCGCCGTCACGAACGCCCCGTCGGTTTTTCCGCACACGAAACGGCTAACCGAAAGGGCTCGTTACGTTCGCCCGGCGATTGGTCTGCACCCCGAACTGGTAAAGACCCACGCCGGCGAGCGATCGCTCTTCTGGCAACACCTCTCCGAAACCCGCTACGTCGGCGAGGTGGGACTCGACCACGTCACGACCGACTCCGGGGAGCGATCGCTCCAGCGGGAAGTGTTTGCCGAGGTGCTCGAACGCTGCGCCGCCGCGGGCGACAAAGTCCTCACCGTCCACTCGCGCCGGGCAGCTTCGACCGTCATCGACATGGTGGGAAAGGAGTTCCCCGGCGTTGTCATCCTCCACTGGTTCAGCGGCAGCGTCCGCGAGGCGAGCCGCGCCGCGGCGAACGGCCTCTACTTCTCCCTCAACCCGGCGATGGTCCGCTCGAAGTCGGGCCAGGCGCTGATCGAGAGCATGGACCCCTCCCGCGTCCTGACCGAGACCGACGGGCCGTTCGTCACGTTGGAGAAGGCGCCCGCGACGCCGCCGGACGTGTCGCTCGTCGTCCGGCATCTCGCCGGCGTCTGGCGCACGAGTGACGAAGAAGCCGCGGGGCGCGTATTCGGAACACTTCGGCGGGTACTCAACCCGCACGCTCCGGAGACGGTATCGTAGGTCGCGTGTGGGCGAGAGGGCGGTGGTGCAAGGCCAACCTCTCGCGATCTGTCGCGGCAGAAATGCATTTCGCCGCGACCACAACCCTCCGTGGAACAGCGTTTCGCCGTCACTCCGCCCCCGGGCGGGCGAGTGAGCGGATGGCATCGCCAAGCTCGTTCTCGGTGAGCGTCCAGCCGCCCTCCGGGAGCCGGCCCACGACGCGGAACTTCAACCGCTGGTAGACGTCGAGGGCCGCCTCGTCGTCGCCCAGCACGTCGGCCGCGAGCGCGAGGGCGAGCTGCGCCGGGCCGCTCCCCCCGTACCCCCACTCGAACCCGGTGGGGGAGTGGTTCCTGAGGTCGAACCGCGGGTCGAGGCCGCGGCAGTTGTCGCCGTCCGAGACGACCACCGCGCAGCCGTTCTCCGTCCGCTCTCCGGTGTAGGTCTTCATCGGTCTGTCCTGGGTTGTTGGTCGAAGGGAGCCGAAGGGTCACGCGGCGAGGTCGA
>CAZBXY010000668.1:0-1659 GCA_964495365.1 uncultured Frigoriglobus sp.
GTTCCGGCGGCAGCGCCGCGAACTTGCGGGCGCGCTGGGTGCGCTTCTTCACCGCGTCGATGGCCCGCAGGAACTCGCGCCGCTCGGCCGTCTCGCTGTCCACCAGCACCGTACCCCACTTGTCCTGCTCGACGCGCTCGAGCAACCGGACGAAGACGGCTTGCGTGCAGTCCGACCACCGGTCCGCCGGCAGCCGGGCGTTGCGCCAGCACGTCTGGCAGTACTTGCTGATGTCCGTGACGGCCTTCGAGCCGGGTTCGGCGGCCGACGAGGCCGACGCCCGCGCCGGTGTGGCGGCCAGCGCGGTGCCGAGCACCATCGCGACCATTACGTTGCGCGAGGACCGTTTCGAGGGCAATAATCGCGTCATTCGACCGTGTCCCTCAAGGAGTTACGAACTCGTCCCTCATTATACCGACACCGACGGGACGCTTTCTCGCTTTGGGCGGAAGAAAAATTCTCGTTGCTTCAGGCGAACGGCCGGTGTAAGCCGGCCGGTGAGAGTGCAGGGCTTCAGTCGGCTTGACGCTCTCACCGGCCGGCTTACACCGGCCGTTCGCCACTGAGGAACCACCCATGCGCCGCCTCTTCTCTCTCTTATTCGTCCTTCCCTGCCTCGCATTGGCAACGGCCCAGGAGCCGAAGCAGCCCGATGTCCCCAAGGGGACACGGTTTAGCTTCTCCTTCGCCAAGAGCAAGGTGTTTCCGGGCACGACGCGAACCGTCACCGTGTACGTTCCCTCGCAGTACGACGGCAAAACCCCCGCGTGTGTGTACGTCAGCCAGGACGGACTGCCCAATTACGTCGATCAAACGTTCGACAAACTGATCGCCGAGAAAGCGATGCCGGTGACGATCGCGATCGGCGTGACACCGGGTGTGGTGAAAGCCGCCGACCCGAAGATCGCGCTGGATCGCTTCAACCGCAGCTACGAGTACGACGGCCTCGGCGACGCCTACGCGCGGATGATCCTCGACGAGCTACTACCCGACGTGGAGAAGCAAAAAACAAAGGACGACCGTGCGATTGTGCTCTCGAAGAAGGGCACCGATCGGGCCATCGGCGGGGCCAGTAGCGGGGCGATCTGTGCGTTCACGGCCGCGTGGGAGCGCCCGGACGCCTTCACCCGCGTGTTCAGCACCATCGGCACCTACGTCGGGCTTCGCGGGGGCGACGTGTACCCGACGCTCATCCGCAAGTTCGAGCCGAAGCCGCTCCGCGTCTATCTTCAGGACGGCAGCAAGGACTTGAACATCTACGGCGGCGACTGGTGGATGGCGAACCTGACGATGGAACGAGCACTGACGTTTTCCGGTTACGAGGTGAAGCACTCGTGGAACGAGGGCGGGCACGACGGGAAGCTCGCGGCGGGCGTGTTCCCGGAGGCGATGACGTTCCTGTGGAAGGACTGGCCGGAAGCACCGAAAGCCGGGCCAGGCTCGCAGCAGTTGAAGGAAATTCTGATTCCCGGTGAGGGCTGGAAACTCGTCGGCGAGGGCTACAGGTTCACCGAAGGGCCGGCGACCAACGCGAAGGGGGAAGTGTTCTTCAACGATGTGGGTGCGAGCAAAACCTACAAGGTGGTGGACGGCAAGGCGGTCGAATGGCTGAAGGACAGCAAGCGCGGCGACGGGCAGCGGTTCGGCCCGGACGGCAAG
>CAZBXY010000669.1:0-1656 GCA_964495365.1 uncultured Frigoriglobus sp.
CCGCCGCCTCGGCTATCTCGGCCGCTATCGCGACGCCATCGCCGCATTCGAAGCCAACACCTGAACGCGGAGGCGATGGCGCGGGCGTCGCGGTGCCTCGTCGGCCGGCACGACTTCCGCTGCTTCGAGACCGAGTGGCCGAACCGCCTGAGCAGCGTGCGGACTATTACGCACCTGAGCGTCAACCGGTTCGGCGAGTGCATCTGGATCGACGTGGAGGCGAACGGGTTCCTCTACAACATGGTGCGGGCGATCGCCGGGAGCCTCGTGCAGGTCGGCCGCGGGTTCTGGCCCGAAACGCAACTCGCCGACGTGCTGAACGCGATGGACCGAAAACTCGCAGGGCCGACCGCGCCGGCCGAGGGGCTGTTTCTGATGCGAGTGACGTACCCATGTCCGACGTAACCTACCCGCCTGAACTGGCAATCGCGCCGCTGGCGATACCGCCGAACGCGACCGTAACCGTGCCCGGCAGCAAGAGCATCACCAACCGCGCGCTGGTGCTTGGCACGCTGTCGGTTCATGAGAAGGGGACGTTGCTCCGCGGGGTGCTGCGGAGCGAAGACACGGAGGTCATGATCGACTGTCTCCGCCGGCTCGGCTTCTTCATCGACACCGATTGGGACCAGAACACGGTCTGGATCGCGCCGGAGCAGGACCCGCGCCGGCACCGCACGAACGACTTCATTCCGGCCGAGGAAGCCGACCTCTTCGTCGGCAATTCGGGGACCACGATCCGGTTCCTGACGGCCGCGGTGGCGCTGGGCCAAGGAACGTACCGGCTCGACGGGATCGAGCGGATGCGCGAGCGCCCCATTCAGGACTTGCTCGACGCGCTTCAACAACTCGGCGTGAACGCACACAGTGAGTACGGCAACGGGTGCCCGCCGGTGGTCGTGCAAACCACTGGAATGAAGGGCGGCCTCGTGCGCGTGAAGGGGAGCGTCAGCAGCCAGTATCTCAGCGCTCTTCTCATGGCCGCGCCGTTCGCCGACGGCGACACCGATATTGAGGTCGAAGGCGCGTTGGTGTCAGAACCCTACGTCGCGATGACGTTCGGGATGATGCAGGACTTCGGACTGACGTTCAAAGTCCTCAGTTCGACGCACTACCGCATCTTTGGCGATCAGTATCTGGGTATCCCGGAATACGCGATCGAACCCGACGCCTCCGCTGCGAGTTACTTCTGGGCCGCGGCGGCGATCGCCGGCGGGCGCGTCACCGTTTCGGGATTGAACCGCACGTCGCTGCAAGGCGACGTGCGGTTCGTCGATGTGCTGGCCGAGATGGGCTGTCGGGTCGAGGAGTGCGCCGCGGGCATCACTGTGCATGGCGGGAAGCTCCGCGGCGTCGATGTTGACATGAACGACATCAGCGACACCGTGATGACGCTCGGCGCGGTCGCGCTCTTCGCGGAAGGCCCGACCACCATCCGCAACGTCGCGCACATCCGCCACAAGGAAACCGACCGCATCGCGGCTCTGGCGACAGAGCTGCGCAAACTCGGCGCGGAAGTGGAAGAACGCGACGATGGCCTCACGATCACGCCAAAGCCGCTTACGGGCGCCGCGGTGGACACCTACAACGATCACCGCATGGCGATGAGTCTGGCGCTCGTTGGACTGAAGGTGCCGGGGGTGGTGATTCGCAACCCGG
>CAZBXY010000670.1:0-1655 GCA_964495365.1 uncultured Frigoriglobus sp.
GTTGCTGACCTCGTCCAGGCGCGCGAGGAACCGCGACCGGTCCTTCGCGGTCATTGCGGCCGGCCCGCCGCTCGCCTGACCGGTCGCGCGGAGTTCTTCCAACAGGTCGCGGTGCGCGACCGCCTCGCCGATGGTGTCGGCGTTGAGCAATCGGCCCTTCGGGTCGAGCGAAACCGCACCGTTGGCGACGCACCGTGCGGCCAGCGGTACGTCGGACGTGATGCACACGTCGCACGGCCCGATCTGGCCCGCGATCCAGTCGTCGGCCGCGCCGAACCCGGCCCGCACGACCAGTTCAAAGAGCGGGTCGGCGGGCACGCGCATGATGCTGTTGGCGACGACGAACACCTTCATCGCGTACCGCCGCGCGACCTTGTACGCCTCGTCCTTGACCGGGCACGCGTCGGCGTCGATGTAGATTGTCAGCATCCGGTTATCATAGCGGCACCTCTCACCGCTTCAGCGCGCCGATCGGGTCGCCACGAGCGCCCACCTCGAATAGCGCGTCGTCGTCCATGCTCGTATCCACCACCTTCGACTTCACGCCGCTGCCGCGGGCCAGTTGCACCTTGCGGTCGTCTTTCAGTTGGCCGAGCTTGGCGATCTGGTCGGCCGTGAGCCGGTGGCCCTTCGCGTCGAGGTTCACGCGGTCCATCACGGTCTTCAGTTCGTCGAGACTCCGGGCGGTCTTGATCGCGGCCGCGTGCTGCTCGTGCAGCGGGCCGGTCGGGACGACGCTCGGTTCGGCCGACAGCCACCAGTCGAACAGCGGCTTCCAGAACTCCGGGCCGGGGTTCACCCCGCGGCGCCCGTCCATCGCGGTGCAGCCGCGGACCTTATCGACCACGATCACGTGATCGGTGGGGATGTCGCCCTTGTCCATCCGCACGACGCAGTCGAACTCGTACTCGGCCCCTTCGCGCTGGTCGGTTTTCGTACCGACCTTCTTGATGACCGCGCCGCCCCCGCCCTCCTTCTGCACGCGGTCGTATTCACTCTTCACACGCATCGTGCCGATGAAGTGCGCGCGGCTGTCGGTGAGGGTGGCGAGCATCTGTCGCTGTTGCGGAGTCACTTTGGCCCACCCGCCGAACTTGTCGTTGCGGTTGGCCGCGGCGTACTTGTCCACGATCTCCTGCGCGCCGTACCAGGCGTGGGTGAGCGAGTCGCCGATGATGATGTCGAACCCCTGGCCGACGAGGTACTCATACGCCTCGGTGTAGCCGACCGGGTTCTGCTTTTCGGTGGGCATGGGGCACACGTCGTACTCCCACCGCTCGCCGTCCTGCACCACGCCCTCGTAGAGGCCGGCCGACTCGTTCTCCGAGTCCGCGACGATGATCTTCTTGCCGATGCCCGCGCGGCGCATGGCGAACGCGAGTCGCAGTGCAGTATACGTTTTTCCACTACCGCTAACGCCTTCCAGGTTGATCTTGAGTGGGCGCCGCTGGCGCCGCGCCTTCTTGACCTCGAACCCCATTTGATCCCTCCAAACGAACACGAGTATACACCAGAACAACAACACAACACCCTCCCACGATTACCGCCGGCGGGGGCGGGTGCGATGTCAGTTGCGGAATTTTTTCGCGGGTCGTTGCTCCGGGTGTAGGCGTCACGAAAGTGGGTGGGAAAAACGGTAGACTGATGTTGGAACA
>CAZBXY010000671.1:0-1654 GCA_964495365.1 uncultured Frigoriglobus sp.
TCCGAGCCGGAGCCGCAAAACACGCCCCGGCGCTGGGGCGGGTCGGGGTGGGGCTCAGTTGCCCGCGGTGCGCGATGCAGTTCACCCTCGGCGCGCCGGCCCCGGTCGCGCCGACGACCGCGACCGCGGCGCTGCCGTCGGGCATCCCACAATCGCCGGGGTACCCGACGCAGCCGGAGTTCGGGGCCAGCGCGCGGGTCGCGCCCGCCCCGGCCCCGCCGCCCCCGCCGGCGCCGCGTCAGGAGCGATCGGGCCAGCACCGACCCGCACCGGCTGAAGGGCCTCGATCGAACAAACTCCAGATGTTCCTCCTCGCCGGGATCGCGGCCGTGTTCATGGCCGGCACCGCGCTGGCGATCTTCTTCATGGTGCTCCGCCGCGACCGGCCCGCGCCCGACACGGTCTCCCAACTGAGGGACTTCAACGTCGGGATCGACACCCCGCCCAACGGGTGGGGCCGCGACGACGCGACGCGGGTCACAATCGGTTCGCCGTATGTACTGGCGTACAAACGCGAGAACCCGGAGGCGTACATGGTGTTCGGGGCCACCGAACCGGGCACGGGCCGGTCGCCGCGGGCCAGCGAGATGCGGGCCGATCTGGTCCGCGGGCTGCGGAAGGTGTTCGACATCTCGTCGCTCCGCGAGGAACCCCCGCTCGAATCCAGGTGGCTGGGCGCGCCGGTCGGCCCGGGTCTGGGGTTCACGTTCCGCGCGCTGACCCCGGCCGACGGGCTGTCCTGGGCCGGGGAGGCGTACACCGTTTCGCACCAGGGCATCGCCTACTACTGGCTGAGCTGGTGCCCCGAGACCGAGTTCGACGGTCTCAAGAGCCAGTTCGCCGCGTTCCGCACGAAGTTCAAGCTCCTCGAACTGCGCACCGACTGGAAGGAAACCCAGTCGAACGTCATCGACTTCCACGGCGAGAAGGTGCCGTACACGATCTCCGACGCGGAGGAGGTGTGGCGCGACGTGCCGACCGCGGAGTTCAAGCCGACCGACCCGGACCTGGACAAGCTGATGCGGGTCAACATGACGCCCAAGCGCGACCGCAAGGCGATCCCGGACGAGGCCGAGTTGCGGGTCTACGTACTCGACCAGGCCGGCGACCCGCGCGAGGTGGCGAAGCGGTTTGTCGAGGACAAGGAGACGAAGCGCATCACCGTGGCGAACCCGGACCTGCCGCCGCCGACCTTCGAGGAGCTGACCGACCAGCCGCAGGGCGACCCGATCCTCGCCGGCGTTCACGCGAGCACGCCGGTCGTGAGGTTACGGAGCCGGGTCATGAACGCGGTCGATTCGGCGCGGCTGATCGTCGCCTCCGGGCTGAAGGTCGGGGACAAGATCGTGGTGGTTCACTGCTGGTGCGAGGCCAAGAAGCGCGAAACGTTCGAAACGAAGTTCGTGCAGATCGCGTCGTCGCTGCGGTAGCGGGCGGGATGTGTTTTGTTCTTGTGGCACAGGCTTTCCAGCCTGTGTGCCAGATAGCTCAACGGCGCACAGGCTGGAAAGCCTGTGCCACGAAGAACTTCGGTCGCTCGCGCTCCGGGTTCGCCCGGTAGAGGTTCACTTGATGTACGTCGTTGTGGGAGCGGGCGTGTAACCCGGTTGCACACTGGGGACGACGCCCGGCGCGGGGCCGCCGGCGGGCGCGG
>CAZBXY010000672.1:0-1650 GCA_964495365.1 uncultured Frigoriglobus sp.
GCCACCTGCCGGGCATTGCCGAAGCCTTTGTCCTTCGGCCGGAAATCCCGCAGCCTCCGGCCGAGCCTCGCGTCCCCGACCTCCGCCCCACTACCGCAGGCAACGACCAGTTTGGAGCCGTCCACCGAGAACGCCAGACCGTACCCGGGCTCCTTTACGGTCAAGTGTTCCTTGATGTCTTTTCCGACTTCTTTGCCAGTCGCGGGATCCCAGAAGCGCACCGAATCCGTCGCCGTGGTGGCCAAGTACTTGCCATCGGGCGAGAAGCGGACGCCGCCGATCCAGAAACCGGCTTCCACCTTCCGGATCTCTTTGCCGTCGGCCGTGTTCCAAAAGCGCAGCGTGCGATCGTCGCTGTTGGAAACGGCCACCTTGCCATCGGGGGAGAGGGCGACTGCGGTGACGATCGCCTCGTGTCCCACACACTTCACGGGCTGCTTCCCTTCCTCCGCCCCTATCGCGGCAGTCGGGAGCAAAGCGGTCCCGAGCAACAGAAATAATCTCCACTTCACAGCGTCCTCCCTTTGTTCTGAGCCCGCCAAACTTGTACGTCTGTTGTGATGTTACCGAAAGGGACGGCCGCGGGCAGCGGCTCCTTCCTGGCGGCGGTCCCGCTCCTCCCGTTCCGCCAGCGAGAGGGCGGCGTTGATGAGGCCGACGTGGGTGAACGCCTGCGGGAAGTTGCCCAGCGCGTCCCCGGTCTTCGGGTCGATCTCCTCCGCGAACAGCCCCAGGTCGTTGGCATACCCCAGCGTCCGGTCGAAACTGTGGTGCGCCTCGTCCGAACTGCCGCCGCCCCGGGCGAGGAAGTCGGCGAGCCAGAAACAGCACATGGCGAACGCGCCCTCGCGGCCCTCGAAACTCTGCTCGTAGCGGTAGATCAGCCCCGGCCCCGCGCCCAGGCGCTCCCGGAGCCTCCGGCAGGTCTGCCGCATCCGCTCCGAAGACGCCTCGGCAAACCCCAGGAACGCCATCTGGAGGACGGTCGTGTCGAGGGTCTCCCCGCCCAGGACCGCGGTGTAACTTTCCAGCGTCGGGTTCCAGCCCCGCTCCTCGATGTCGCGCCGGATGCGCTCCCGATTTGCCGCGAACCGGTCTGCCGGGATGCCGCGGATGCGACCCGCCCGGTGCAGTGCGAGGAGGCGGTCCAGGGCCACCCAGCACAGGAGCCGCGAGTGGGTGAAGTGCTGCCGCACCCCGCGCGGCTCCCAGATGCCGTTGTCCGGCTCCTGCCAGTGGCGGCAGACGTACTCGCCGAAGTGGCGGAGCATCTGCTGCGTGTCGCGGTCGAGCGCGCCGCCGCGCCCGGCGAAGTATGTACACGCCTCGACGACCTCGCCGTACACGTCGAGCTGGAGCTGGTCCCGCGTCGCGTTCCCGACGCGGACCGGGCGCGACCCGGCGTACCCTTCGAGGTGTGGCAGGTCCGTCTCCTTCGGGAGGGTTTCGCCGAACACGTCGTAGAGGACCCGCAGCTCCGGGCGGGTGAGCCGCGTCGCGTGCAGCATCCAACTGCAAAACGCTTCGGCTTCCTCCTCGTAGCCGAGGCCGAAGAGGGCGCGGGCCGTGAACGCGGCGTCGCGCAGCCAGCAGAAGCGGTAGTCCCAGTTCAGGTCGCCGCCGAGCCGCTCTGGCAGGGTCGTGGTCGGT
>CAZBXY010000673.1:0-1639 GCA_964495365.1 uncultured Frigoriglobus sp.
CGGGATCGTCAGCCGCAACGGGATCATGATGATCGCCCACTACATCCACCTGATGCGGGAAGAGGGTGAGCCGTTCGGGAAGGACATGATCGTCCGCGGGAGCCTGGAGCGGCTGGCCCCGGTGCTGATGACTGCCAGCGTCGCGGTGATCGGACTGGTGCCGCTGGCACTCGGGGCCGGGCAGACGGGTAAGGAGATCCTCCACCCGCTGGCCGTGGTGGTGATCGGCGGGCTGGTCACCTCGACCCTGATGGACCAGGTCGTGACCCCGGCCGTGTTCCTCCTGTTCGGCCGGAAGGTGTACACCCCGGAGGCACCGGCCTCCGACGGCAGGCGTGCCGTCGGTTGGGACGATGCGTGGCTGGCCGAACGCCCGGAACCGTTACCGCGGTCCGGGATCGTTCCGCCGCCACCGCCGATCGCCCACGAACCGCCCGCGCCAGGAGCCAAGGGACACCCGGAGGCGAACGGTCCGGGTGGTCCGCCGGCCTCCGAACCGGCGGCGATACCGGCATCACAGCCCGCGCCGGCCCCCGAGGGATAGAGGCGCGGGCCGCCGTACACGCCGGGGCGGTGAGGATTGCGTGTTGCAACCCGTCCCTGGCCGTGTGGTAGGAGAGGCGGCTCGGTGCCGCCAAGGAGACCTTTCGATGATGCGATTCGTGTACGCCCTGGCGGCCGCTGCGGCGCTGGGCACCGCCTGGACCGCGACCGCCGACGACAAGAAGGAAACCAAGCTGACCGGCACACTCGTGTGCGGGAAGTGCAGCCTCAAGGCGACGCCGAAGTGCAGCAACGTCCTCCAGGTGAAGGAGGGCGACAAGGTGGTCAGCCACTACCTGACCGACAAGGGGAACGGGGAGCCGTACCACGAGGGCGTCTGCGGCGGTGACAAGGTCGAGAATGTGGCCGTCACCGGCACCGTCACCGAGAAGGACGGCAAGAAGACGGTCAAGCCGACCAAGGTCGAGTTGCCCAAGAAGTGACGTGTAGTCGGGGCCCGGTGTCGAACCCTTCGGGCGGCACCCGGCCCCGGCGGTCACCAGTGGCCCAACGAGGGTCCGGTGGGAAGCCCCGACCGCGGCCGGCACCCTCGGCGACACGAGGAACTGATGCAGCCCCAAATCACGATCTCGTCGGCCCAGTTTGCGGGCTCGCAAACACTTGAGACGGGCTGGCAATACCATCGGGCAGGGCAGCACGCCCAGGCCGAACAGGTCTGCCGCCAGTTGCTGCAGGCCAACCCCGAGGACGCGCAGGCCTTGCGACTCCTCGGCCTGACCTGCCAGGCACAGAACAAGCTCGCGGACGCCGAGGCTCATTACCGCCGGGCGTTGTCCCTCCAGCCCGACGACGCCGAGCTTCACAACGACCTGGGGGTGGCCCTGACCAGGCGAGGCGACCTCGTCCAGGCCGTGCCCTCGTTCGAGCAAGCGGTCCGGCTCATGCCGAACCACGTGATCGCCCACAACAACCTGGCACAAGTCTTCCTCCAGCTCGGCCAGCCGAACAGAGCAGCCTTCCACTCATCTGAGGTCGTGCGTCTCCAGCCCGGCAGTGCCGACGCCCACAACCAGATGGGGGTGATCCTCGCCCAGCAAGGTCAATTCGACCCGGCCATGAACTCGTTCGAGCAGGC
>CAZBXY010000674.1:0-1619 GCA_964495365.1 uncultured Frigoriglobus sp.
TGGCCGGTCGCGTTCAACGGGATCATCGAGAAGCCCGGCGACGCGGACCACTTCCGGTTCCGCGCGACGAAGGGCGACATGATCGATGTGTAGGCGTTCGCGTTCCGCATCGGCTCGCCGCTCGATACGGTCGTCGAGGTACTCGATGCGGGCGGCGAACGGCTCGCGGCCAACGACGATGACGAAACGCACGACAGCCGGCTCGAAGTCACTATTCCGGCCGACGGCGAATACTTCGTCATCGTCACCGACAAGCGGCGACAGGGCGGTCCGGCGTTCATCTACCGCGTCGAACTCAGCCCTCCGAAGCCCGGCCTCGCGGTGTTCCTCCCGGAGCGCGGCCGCAAATCACAGGACCGGCACGTCATCACGATCCCGCGCGGCAACCGCGTGACCGCGTACCTCGCGGTTCGGCGCGACGGGTTCAGCGGCCCGGTCTCACTCACCTCCAGTGAACTACCGGTCGGAGTGCGTGTCAATGTCGGTAGCGTACCGTCCGACGAGTACCTGCTGCCGGTCGTGTTCGAGGCCGCGGCCGACGCCCCGCTCGACGGGAAGCTCGTCGAACTCACCGGAACGAGCGGAGATTCGAAATCGCCCGTATCCGGCGGTTTCACGCAAGTGGTTACGCTGGTCCGCGGTCCGGGCGACTCGGCACTTCACTCCGTGACACTCGCGGTGGTGGTGGTCGAAGAAGCGCCGCTCGCCGTAAACGTCGTTCCGCCCGCCGCACCGCTCGCCGCCGACGGCACGCTCGATGTGACCGTGCGAATCGCGCGCGAAAAGGACTTCACGGAGCCGGTGGAGGTGACTTTCCCCGTGTTGCCGTCGGGTGTGGAAGTTCCTACCGCGGTCGTCATCCCGGCAGACAAGTCGGAAGCGGTCGTGACGCTCGTTGCCAGCGCCGCGGCCGACCGGGGCGACTGGAAACTCGTCGCGGAGGCGACCGTCGCGCGGCCGGGCCGCGCCACCCGCGACCCGCTCGCCGCGCCACCGGCGGGCGCCGACCTCGCCGGGCCGAGGGTGTCTCACTGGTTGCGTCCGAGATGCACGCGGTCACGATCGCCGATCCGCCGCTGAAGGACGAGTTCGCGCCGGCCGCCGGCGAGCAGGGCAAATCGGTGAAGGTGGTCTGCAAACTGGACGGCGCGGCGAAGGCCGCGTTCATCGCGAAACTCGACGGTCTCCCGCCGCGCGCGACCGCCAAGCCGGTCGAAGTGAACGGCGGCGCAAAGCACATCGAGTTTGTGGTGACGGTTGATCCCACCACGCCATCGGGCGAACACAAATCGCTGGTGTGCGAACTGACCGGCACCGTCGGCGGGCAGATGGTCGTTTACCGCGTTGGCCGTGACGGGGCGCTGAAAGTGGACGCGCCCGGCGCGGTGAAAACCGACGCCAACGGCAAACCACTCAGCCCGCTCGACGCGCTGCGGCAAGAGCAGAAGAAGCCGTGATTTGTGGCGAACCCCGCCCGCAAGGGCGGGGATGCCACGGCCCAAGACAACCCCCGCCCTTGCGGGCGGGGTTCGCCACCAGAGGTTCCCACATGCGTTTCGTGCTGATCGCTGTCACGCTACTCGCTGCTTCGCCCGCGCGGGCCGCCGAACCAGTGCGGA
>CAZBXY010000675.1:0-1616 GCA_964495365.1 uncultured Frigoriglobus sp.
ACCGCGCGTGCAGTCCTACATTCCCATGGTGGACAGCATCGCCGACGACATGGTGTGCAAGCTGTGGGGCGCCGCGACCGGCAAGGTCGTCCACGAACTCCGCGGCCATAAAGAGAAGACACCCAACGACTTCGTTTCGATGCTCTACGCGGTGTGCTTCTCTGCGGACGGCCAGTTACTCGCCACCGGCGACAAGGTCGGGCACGTCGTTGTTTGGGACGTGAAGACCGGTAAGGAACTCGGCACCTGCGAGGCCCCGGTCATGTACACCTGGGACAAGGTGCAGCGGCTGCACTCCATCGGCGGCGTCCGGTCGCTGGCGTTCTCGCCAAACGGCAAGGAACTCGCGGTTGGCGGGATGGGGAAGGTGGGGAACATCGACCACCTGGAAGGCAAGGCCCGCGTCGAGGTGTTCGACTGGAAGGCGAGTAAGCAGGTCGCGGAGTTCCCCGGCGACAAGTTCGCGGGGCTGGTGAACCGGCTTGCGTGGGCGCCGGACGCCTCGTGGCTCGTCGGGGCGGGCGGCGCGGGCGAAGGGTTCTTACTCTTCTACGACGTGGCCGCGAAGAAGACGCTGCGGCAGGAAAGGTGATGATGCACGTTCACGACTTCGCCGTCACCGCCGCGGCCGACCTCATCACCTGCGTGGGCCACAACCGGATCGTGACTTACAAGCTCGGCTAAGGCGGGGCAGATGGCAGAGCCGCAGAAAGCAGAGGACGGCAGGCAACACTTCGTTTTTCAGCCCCGGAGGGGCGACCGATGGGAGCCCGGGGTGGAGCAAGCCGAAGGCGAGCGCAACCCGGGTATGCGTCAGAAGAAAGCCTCAAGCCCCGGAGGGGCGACAGAACCGACCGCGAAGGTCTCTGTCGCCCCTCCGGGGCTTCGTTCTGTATTGTTTCGCTTTCCCGGGATTACGCAGGGTCTTCGACCCGTGCTTCACCCCGGGCTCCCATCGGTCGCCCCTCCGGGGCTGAAGACAAAGGCGCCCTTGTCTGTCCCCTCATTCCGCCGATCGCAGCTTCACCATCGTGCAGCGGTTGCCGGCGGTGTTGTACCGCACCTCGTCCATGAACGTGCGCATCAGTAGCAGCCCGCGACCGCTGGGCATCTCCAAATTGGCCGGGTCGGTCGGGTCCGGCAGGCTCGCCACGTCGAACCCCGGCCCCTCGTCGGTGATGACGAACGTGGCCCTCTGCCGCGTCACCCGCGACACCACCCGCACCCGGCGCGAGGCGTAGGGCTCGGTCGAGCGGCGCTCGCGGGCCAGCGCGTGGAACGGACCGTCGCCGTTCTCCTTCAGTTTGGAACTGATCTCCAGGTTGCCGTGATAAACAGCGTTCAACAGGGCCTCTTCCAGCGCGATGCCGACGCGGGTCGCGGTGTGTCGGTTGCACACGCCCACCGCCAACAGGTCGTCGCGAAGCTGGGTCACGAGCGGACTGACCAAATTCGGGTCGTTGACCAGCACGAACCGCGTCAGCCGGGTGGTCATCCCGTCCAGAAGTCGGAGCCGGTCCATCTCGGCGCGGGCGTTGCTCAGCACCCGCTCCAGGATCGCGCCGAGGTCACTCACCATCGCCCGCTTGGGTACGTAGTCGGCGGCGCCGGCCTTG
>CAZBXY010000676.1:0-1608 GCA_964495365.1 uncultured Frigoriglobus sp.
AGTCCGCTCGACCGCCTGCCGGAGCCGACCGCGTGAACGTTGCCGGAGATCGGTGTGAACCAACGCCCGGCTGTGGAGGTCGCGGACGTGTTGCGGGATTGCGGTCCCCGGTTCGTCGCGCAGTTCGGGTCGGTCCTGACGGCCGAACAACGCCGCGTCGTGCGTGACCTGACGTGTTGTCGTACAGCCGCGTTGGGCGGGCACGTCGAGGTGTGCGATCGGTGCAACGAGCGACAGGTGTCGTACAATTCGTGCCGCAACCGCCACTGCCCCAAGTGCTCGGGCACGCAGACGGCCGAGTGGCTCAAACGGGAAGCCGCGAACATACTGCCGGTGGAGTACTTCCATGTCGTGTTCACGCTCCCCGAAGACGTGGCCGCGGTGGCGATTCAGAACCCGCGTGCGATCTACGGGCTGCTGTTCGAGGCGAGTTGGGAGACGCTTCGGGATGTGGCGGCTGATCCCAAGCACCTGGGAGCCGAGGTGGGCGTGCTGGCGGTGTTGCACACCTGGGGTCAGGGCCTTCAGCACCACCCGCACGTCCACTGCGTGGCGACCGGTGGCGGATTGGCGTGTGACGCGACCGGCAAACTCACGACACCGAGGCGCTGGCGTGGGTGCCGTCCGGGGTTCTTTTTGCCGGTGCGTGTGCTCAGCCGGGTGTTCCGGGGCAAGTTCCTGGCGGGCTTGCGACGCCTGTTTGCCGCAGGCCAGTTGCGGTTCTTCGGCGTGTCTTCGGGGCTGGCGGACGCGTCGGCGTTCGGGGGTTGGCTCCGACCGTTGTACGCACGGGAGTGGGTCGTTTACGCCAAGCCGCCGTTTGGCGGCCCCGAGGTGGTGCTGAAGTACCTGGCGCGGTACACGCACCGGGTGGCCATCAGTAACCGCCGGCTGGTATCGTGGGCGGGCGACGCGGTGACGTTCACGGGCAAGGATTACGCCAACGGCGGTCGGACTCGAACGCACCGACTGTCGGGTACGGAGTTCGTGCGTCGTTTTTTGATGCACGTGTTGCCGCGTGGGTTCGTGAAGGTCCGGCACTACGGACTGTTGGCGAACCGGCAGCGGGAACAGACGTTGGCGGCGGTGCGTTGGCTCTTGGGTGGCGTGAGGCCCACACCGGTGGCGGAACCCGGCTCCCCACGCGAGCGTCGTTGTCCGGTGTGCGGGTGCGGGCGATTGATCGTGGTGGAGGAGTTGCCCCGTCCGAGTGGGCCGAGGGGTGCCCCGCGATGCGACAGCTCGTAGGCTCTCGGACCCGATGCGGTGGCGCCCAAGACCCGTCCGAGGACCGGGTCTTGGGAGTTGTTTGGCCGGCGCGGGAATTGGTGTTGGAAACGAGTCGTTCGGTCATCTGCGGGCCGAACCGGAGGCGGGCTTGGGAAGGTCGTGGGCCACAACTGGCCCGTGAGCGCGAGGCTCGGGCGAAGACACCCGATCCGCGGCGCTGAGATGGCGGGTCGGGAACGGATCGAAACTCCATAGGAACCGACGGCTACGTCTCTGGCGGTTTGTCCAACAGCCGGTCTATCCCGAGCGGCCCGGCCAACCGGAGGGAGTGACGTCACTCGACGATGGGCCGCTCGGGATAGACCCCTCTTTGTTAAC
>CAZBXY010000677.1:0-1600 GCA_964495365.1 uncultured Frigoriglobus sp.
CGTAAACAGAGAATGTTCTGGTCATATGAGCCTCCTTGCTCAGTTGGTTGAATCCTCGCGAAGGGTTTCGGCGTCGTAGTGTGACCGCCCTCGTCCGAGTTCGACATCGAAGTCGTAGCCGTGCCGGTCGCACCAGTGCAGCAGGTCCGCCAGGAGGTCGCAGACGGCGTCCTCCTCGTCAGTACCAGTTTCCTCCATGAACGAATGCAGTGCGGTTGCCGCCCACGCAGCCCGCTTGTCGTTCATCCACTCCGGGTCGGGCGGCACGCGCCTCGGGAAGGGACGCGGCATCTGCGCGAGCGCTGCGATGGCCTCCCGGTAGGCGTCACCTTCCTCACTTTCGGCCTCGTCGTAATCGGCGAGTAGCCGTGCGCATTCGTGGAGCGCCGCCTTGAGCCGGTCCATGGTCTTGACCAGGTGCCCCTTGACGTGTTCGCTGTAGATCGCAGCTTCCTCGCGGACATCGAGGAATTCGGCGGCGACCAGTTCCTCGCCAAACGCCCGCATGAGGGCTTTGCGGACGTGCGCCACGATGCCGCGCTCGCTCTTCGTGGCGTCCAGCCACAGGGAGAGTTTCAGGCCAACGTCTACTTGCTGCTTCATGATGTCTTTTGTCATGGCCGCCCCCTACCAGATCACCGGGAGGTCGATGTCGTTCCCGGACGCATCGACCCCGAGCAGCGCGCCCGCGCCGTTGCCCTCGTCGTCGGCCGACGGCCAGACCAGGGTGCCGTTGTCGAGTTCGAGCACGACTGCGGCGTTGTCCCAGCCGAGTTGTGCCTGCTCGTCCTCCGTCATCCACCGGACGCCGGCGATGCGGCGCCCCAGCAGGTGCTTCTGTGCCTCGCGCTGCCAGCGCTGCTTGAGGGTGTTGATGTGTTCTTTCGTCATGGTGCGATTCCTTTCGATGGGGGTGAGGGGGCTTCAGTAGTCTTCGGGTAGCAGCACCGTGGTGACCGACCGGTCAGCCTCGGTGATGATCCAAAACCGGCCGTCGCCCGTACCGTAGGCCGACAGCAACCGGTCACCGGTCACAAGAGCTGAGTCGTTCAGTGCCGCGTCTGAAGGGTCAAGGGCACCCCAGTCGCCGGATGCGTGGCGGCGGAGACCCTCGGTGATATCGCGGGGGCTGAGTCGCCGCGCGGCGTTCGTCGTGAGGACGAGCCGGCCGAGCGGGAAGGTAATGTGCTTTCGATCGGTGAGCGTCATGGTGCGATTCCTTTCGCTGTGGGCGGGCCACCTGGGTGACCCGCCCGGTTGATCGTTACGCTTGCTGAGACTGCTTGCGGCTCTTGCGGTCGGCGTCGAGCTGGTGCATGACCCAGGTGTGGGCCATGTCGAGCAGCTTTGCCGCGGCGAGCAGGTCGTCGTGCCCGAGCGAGTCGGTCTCGCGCCACTCGTCGTCGGCGGCCTTGTAGCTGCGGGTGAGCTGCACCGAGTACCACGGACCCTTGTCGCTGGTGTTCCGCCAGATCGTGGCCTGAAGTGCTCCGATGCGGATCTTGTGTGCGGGTGCTGTCGTCATGGTCTTTCTCCTTCTGTTCGAGGCCGGACCATCCGGCCTTTCCGGGGGCGAGAAGGAAGCGGGCCGGGGCGAGCG
>CAZBXY010000678.1:0-1583 GCA_964495365.1 uncultured Frigoriglobus sp.
ATGGTCGGCAGCATCCTGGTGTACTCGGTCTCGCCGGTCGCCGCGGCGTACAGCACCGAGCTGTGGCACCTCGTGCTGTTCCGCAGCACCACGTTCATCGGGGTGTGCGTGGAACTGGTCGCCGCGGTCACGTGGCTGGCGGAGCTGTTCAGCGACAAGCGCCAGCGGGAGCTGGCGATCGGCTGGACGCTCGCGTGCGCCTCGCTCGGCGGCATCTTCGTGACGGAGGTGTTCAACGAGATCGTCGCGTTCGTCAAGGAACACCCCGAAGGGCTGCCGTGGATGACCGACCTCGGCATCAAGCCGGCCGCGTGGCGGTACACGCTGCTCACCGGCCTCGTTCCCGGCGCGCTGATTCTGCTCCTGATGCCGTTCGTGCCCGAGAGCCGCGTGTGGAAGGAGCGGAAGCTCGCCGGGACGCTCAAGCGCCCGAGCTTCGGCGAGCTGTTCTCGCCCGAACTGCGGAAAACGACGATCGTCACCACGCTCCTGTCGGCGTGCGGGTACGCGGCGGCGTTCGGCGCGCTGCAACTGACCCCGCTCCAGATGGCCCCGGGGCTGCCGGCCCTCGACCCGGTGAAGGAGCAACACGGCCCCGCGGTGAAGGCCGCGACCGGCAAGCTGAAGGCCGCGACAAAGAACTGGGAAGCGGCCGGGACCGACGAGGCGAAGGTCCAGGCCGAGGAGAAGCTGAAGGCCGCGTCGAAGGAGCTGACGGACGCCCGCAAGCCGATCACCGACGCGACCAACGCGAAGCGCGGCAACATCCAGCGGTGGCAGGAACTCGGCGGCCTCACGGGGCGCATCCTGTTCGCGATCCTGCTCGTGTACGTCGCCAGCCGGGTACTGATCCGCATCTTCCTGTTGCCCGGCGTCGTGCTGTTCCCGGTGGCGTACCTGGTGCTGTACCAGGGCGACTACACCGTGTTCGCGATCGCGATCTTCTTCTGCGGGCTGCTCACGGTGGCGCAGTTCAGTTACGTGAGCGAGTACCTGCCGAAGGTGTTCCCGGTACACCTGCGGGGCACCGGCAGCGCGTTCGCCACGAACGTGGGCGGGCGGATGCTGGGGACAATGGCCGCGACGCTCAACACCGAACTGCTCTCGCCGCTGTTCTTCCCCGGCGAGCCGCCCGAGAAGAACCCCCTGCGCGTGGCGACGGCCGCCGCGATCATCGGCGCCGCGGTGTACGCGGTGGCGCTGGGGCTGTCGTTCCTGCTCCCGCCGCCGCGCGACGAAGCGCCGACCGTGCCGCCGGCGTCCGAAGTGCCACAAGGCTGAGCGGCAAATATTTCTCGAACTTTACTTGACAAGTGTTCATTATTCACACATGATTAGTAGAAGTGATGGTACGTTGACATTCGTTCCCCGTTCCGCGAGCATGGCGGCATGGGGATGAGCATGAAGAAGTTCGCCGCGGTCGTCCGGCAGGCGATCGATTCCTTGCCGGAAGAGATCACGCGGCACCTCGAAAACGTCGTCATCGACGTGGAGGAGGAACCGTCGGTCGAATTCCTCCGTGAGGCCGGCTTTACCGACGAGGAGATCGACGCCGGCGACTCGCTCTACGGCTACTTCATGCC
>CAZBXY010000679.1:0-1581 GCA_964495365.1 uncultured Frigoriglobus sp.
CCTGCCAAGATCACTCCGCACTTGTGTAGAACAACGAGGGCGTTGCCCCGGGCTAAGTTGTCCCGGCCCTTCAGGCCGAAAACCAAAAGCCACGACTCCCCGTCTCAACTGGCAACGACTGAACCAGGGTCGCTATGCGAGTCGCAGCAGCTTCCGTGCGGTCCACTCCACACACAAGAGCGAGACGATACCGAACAGCACGCTGCTGACGGGGTAAATCCCGCCGGCGTAGCCCAGGGACGACTCGAAAAACGCCAGCGCCACCCCCGCCACCGCGCTCGCGCCGGCGATGCACCCGAACATGATGAGCGCGGGCCGCCACTCCATTCGGAACGCCAGAAGCGCGAGGATGAACGTCCCCAGCGACAGCACGAAGATGAACACGTTCCCGTACCCGAACAGGATCATCACCCCGGAGGCGAAGAACCCGACCGCGTTGAGCAAGAGCCACAGCACCGCGATGACGAGCGGAACCCAGGACGGGACCGACGCGGCGACGAGCGCCCATACCCCGCGGGCCAGTCCGAACACCAGCGCGCTCGAGAACAGCATCCACAAACCGACCAGGAGCTGCCCCCGGGTCAGGTCGAAGTTGATAGTGTGGTCCCACAGGTCGCGGACCGGGCCGCGGTTCCGCTGGCTCGTCTGGTCCATGTCGATGCACTCCGGGACCAGCCGCAGCAGGTCCGGTTCGGTGATCTTGAACGCCAGCCGCGGTACGCCCGCTTCCTTTGGCAGCTTGGGCCCCAGTTCGAGCTGCACCTTCTGCGGCACGCGCGTCAAGAAGTCGCCGCCGAACTCGCTCGCCATCCGCAGCATCGCCACGAAGTCGGGTTTGGTGTTGTCCATCTCCGGGTCCGACTTCCGCACGCGGAACGTGTCGGAGAGCGTTTCGCCGGCGGAATCCGGCACCTCGATCACGACGCGGTACTCGAAGTCGCCCGGCGGGAACTGCTTGGGATCGAGCTGCACCTGCCCGGCGTAGTAGCCGTCGAACGGGCTGCCGGAGGTCTGGCGCGCGGCCAGCCCCCACACCCCAATCGGGGTGTCCGCGGCGCCCGGGTTCACTCGAACGATCTGGAACTTCGGGTCGATCTGCCCCGGGTCGTAGGGCCTGGCGCTCTCGTTCAAGATGCGGGCCTGCACCCGCAGGGGCGACCCGGACACGCCCTCCTTGCCCACCAGGACGCGCCCGCGCGGGGCCTTCACGTTCCGCTTCGCGGCCATGTACTTGATGAGCTTCACGTAGAACCGCTCGAAGTACGCGCGCCCGGTGCCCGACCCCGGCTCGAACACCCGCATCTTGTACAATTCGCCCGACGCGATGAACGCCGAGCGGTACGCGCCCGACGGGTTGTTGGTCACGATCCACGGCACCAGGACCGGTTCGCGGTTGTCGCTCGCGTCGGCGAACTCGGCCAGCACCGCGCTGCCCGGCTTAACCGTCTGCACCGGGTAGTACGAGAAGAACCCTCGCCTCGGGAGCAGCTCTTTCGGCGTGCCGTCGGTGTCGGTGTCGGTCTGCCGGGCGTACTTGTCGCGGTCGGTGAAGAACCGCTCCCAGCCGGCGATCGGGTCGTC
>CAZBXY010000680.1:0-1564 GCA_964495365.1 uncultured Frigoriglobus sp.
AGGAAAACGGCTTCCCCGGAGTGAGTCAACCCCAAAGATGTGAGGGACTGTCAGGGCTTACGCCCCCCGCTCGCCGTGCGTATCATGAATTTCTCACCGCGACGGCGCGTAAACTCCCCCGCGCCGCGGCGGTACTCGCTGTTGCCCGCCGTTCTCCCGCAGGCGCACCTCATGAGCCTCCGCCCCATCTTCGCTGTTGCCCTCGTCGCGGCGGTCGCCGCGCTGGTCGGGTGTGCCCGCAAGCCCCCGGAACCAGTCAAGACGCCCCCGCCGGTCGTGGTCGTGGACTATCCGGTCGCGATGAAAGTGAACAACTACGAGGACTTCGCCGGGCGCACCGAGCCGTTCAAGGAGGTCGCGCTGAAGTCCCGCGTCACCGGGTACCTCAAGAAGATCCACTTTCGAGACGGCCAGGACATCGAGGAGGGCAAGCAGCTCTTCGACATCGACGACCGCACCTACAAGGCCGAACTGGGCAAGGCGAAGGCGGCTCTGCTCAAGGCCCGCGAGCACCTGAAGACGGCGACCGACACCTACGCCCGGGTGAAGCAGTCCTACGACAGCGGGACCGAGAGCAAGGACAAGTTCGACCTCGCCGCCGGCGACATGGCCGAGGCCGGGGCCGAGGTCGAGGCGCAACTCGCGGCGGTCGATCTGGCCGAGACCAACCTCCGGTTCTGCCACATCACCGCCCCGTTCGACGGGCGCCTGAGCAAGCGGCTCGTCGATGAAGAGAACCTCGTCAAGGCCGACGACACGCTGCTCACCACGATCGTGCGGCTCGACCAGTTGTACGCGACCTTCGACGTGGACGAGCGCACCGTCATGCGGGTGCGCCGGCTCATCCAGAAGGGCGAGGTCACGTCGTCGCGCGAGCGCGAGCTGCGGGTGCAGATCGCGCTGGCCGACGAGGACGACTTCACCCTCTCGGGGGTGCTGATGTTCACCGACAACCAGATTGATGCGGGCACCGGGACGCTGCGGGCGCGGGCGACGCTCGACAACCCAAAGCTCAACCGGGCGCCGTGGTACCTGCTCTCGCCCGGGCAGTTCGTGCGCGTGCGGCTGCCGATCGGCCCGCCCCGCGACGCGGTCCTGGTGCCGGAAAAGGCGCTCGGTTCCGACCAGGGCCAGCGGTTCGTCTACGTGGTGAACGCGGACAACACCGTCGAGCGGCGGAACGTGCGCGTCGGCCAGCAGTACGACCGGCTCCGGGTGATCGAGGACGGGGTGGTGACGCCGTCGGACCGCATCATCGTCGAGGGCTTGCTGCGCGTGCGCCCGGGGGCGGAGGTGAACCCGAAGCCGGCCCCGCCGGCGGCGAAACCGGCGCCCCGGAGTCCGCTCGCGCTGCCCGAAGCGCCGCCCCCGCGGGAGAGGGGAAAGTAGTAGGCACTCCGTGTGCCGTTCTTCATCCTAACGTGACGGCACACGGCGTGTGCCTACTACTTTGTGCCGCGAATGATCCCGCGCTTCTTCATCGACCGGCCGATCTTCGCCACCGTGCTTTCGGTGCTGGTGACGCTCGCCGGCGCGCTGGCGGTCGGCACCCTCCCCGTCTCGC
>CAZBXY010000681.1:0-1557 GCA_964495365.1 uncultured Frigoriglobus sp.
TACCAGAGACCCACCACCCGCAGAAGGCCAACCACCCACTGGATGACATGAGCCGCGAGTTCTTCTCTTCGGGAGGCGGAGAAGAACCCGACTCGGAGAGTCAGGCTACGAAAACAGAGTCGGGTTCTTCTCTTGCCATCGCCCGGACCCGACTCAGAGAGTCGGGCTACGAGAGCGACCCATCCGCCGCTCCGCAGCTGCAAGGACAAATGCGGCACCCAAAAGATTTGCGGAATCCTACTTGACAAGAGTCCACTATTCGCCCAAAGTGGCTTTAGTGGGCGAAATTACACCAGTACCTCCCTCACGACGCGGCCGTGAACGTCGGTGAGGCGGAACGGGCGCCCGGCGTAGGTGAACGTGAGCTTCTCGTGGTTCAGCCCGAGTTGGTGCAGGATCGTCGCGTGCAGGTCGTGCATGTGAACCTTGTTTTTCGTCGCCGCGGCGCCGAATTCGTCGGTCGAACCGAACGAGAACGCGCGCTTGAAGCCGCCGCCGGCGAGCCACGTCGTGAAACCGCCGGGGTTGTGGTCGCGCCCCGTGCCGTTCTTCTCCGCGTAGGGCGTGCGCCCGAACTCACCGCCCCACCAGACGATCGTGTCTTCCAAAAGTCCGCGATTCTTCAGGTCGGTCAGTAGCCCCGCGATGGGCTTGTCTACGGCTTTGGCGTGGTCGCCGTGCTTGGGCAGGTTCGAGTGCTGGTCCCACGCGGGGTTCGCGCTGTTGTCGCCGTAGGTCACTTGCACGAACCGGACACCCGCTTCGGAGAGGCGGCGCGCCATGAGGCACTGCTTGCCGAAGTTGTCGGTTTCCTTCGCGCCGATGCCGTAGAGCTTCTGCGTTTCTTTCGTCTCCTTCGAGATGTCCATCACGTCGGGCGCGTTCTTCTGCATCCGCCAGGCGAGTTCATAAGACGCGGCGACCGCTTCGAGTTCCGCGTCGCCCGGCTTTGCCTTCAGTTGTTCGGCGTTGAGTTCGCGGAGCAGGTCGAAGTGTTCCTGTGTGATCTCCGGCGACAAAGTCGGGATCAGGTTGCGGATGGTGGCGTCCGAAGCGGGGCCGCCGGCGCGCCCGACCGGCGTGCCCTGATAGATCGCCGGGAGGAACGCGTTGCCGTAGTTGCGCGCTCCGCCGTTGCCGCTGGAGGGCGCGATCGAGATGAAGCCCGGCAGGTTCGCGTTCTCGCTGCCCAGGCCGTAGAGCGCCCAACTGCCAAAACTCGGGCGCACGAAGTTGGTCGAGCCGCAGTGCAAAAAGAGCGTGGCCGGGCCGTGCGCGACGCCCTCGGTGCGCATCGAGTGGATGAAACACAGTTCATCGATGACCGAATTCACTTCGGGGAACAGGTCGCTGGCCCACTTGCCGCTCTCGCCGCGCTGCGCGAACTTCCACAGCGGCTTCATGACGCGCTGGGTGCTGCCGCGCATCCCGGTATTGGCGATGATCCGCGCGTCGTCGAACTTGAGCTGCTTGCCGTCCTCCTTGTCGAGGGCCGGCTTGTAGTCGTAGGAATCGACGTGCGAAACGCCGCCCTGCATGAACAGGAAGATGACGCGC
>CAZBXY010000682.1:0-1544 GCA_964495365.1 uncultured Frigoriglobus sp.
ACCAGTTCCCCTTCGCCTTCTCCGCCTCCCGATACTTCTTGCTGCACAGGTCGCACACCTCTTCCGGCAGCCCGTGTTCGTCGCACCACCACCCGCTGTGGTCGCCCTCGACCTTCTTGCTATCGCCCTTCTTGTCGTCGGCCTTGGCGACCGGCTTGTCCTTGCCCGCGTCCTTCGGGCTACCGCCCGTGCCGGCCGTGGGTCCGCACCCGCCGGCGAACACCGCGAGCGCGGCGAACAAGGCAAGTGCGGGTCCGCCCCTCGTCAGTAACTTCGTCATACCAAACTCTCCTTCACACCTGGGTCAGTCGGGACGGGATGCTCGCGGAACCGTTCCGCGACGCTGTCTCGCCCTCCTCGACATCTGCCTCCACGTCCAGCCCGAGCAGTCCCCGGGCCGTGTCCTCGCTCATCCGCAACACCCGGGCGCACGCCCACAGAACGGCGTGGGCCGCCGCGTCAAAGACCAGGTACAGCACCCGCAGGACCAGGAGCGACATGACCATCGCCCCGATCACCCCGCCGATCACCACCGTGGCCAGCGGCCGCTGCACTTCCGCCCCCTGGCCGGTCGAGAATGCCATCGGCAGGAAGCCGAGGCTAGCCACGAGTGTTGTCATCAGCACCGGCCGCAACCGGGTGAGGGACGCCTGCCGGATGGCGTCCTGAACCGGCACCCCCTTTTGGCGGAGTTGCCGGACGTAGCTGACCAGGATCATGTCGTCGAGGACCGCAACGCCCGACAGGGCGATGAACCCGATGATGGCCGAGATGGACAGCGGCATGTCCCGCAGCCACAGGGCAAGGATGCCGCCGACCCACCCGAACGGCACGCCGGTAAACACCCGCAGGGCGTCTACCAGGTTGTGGTAAGTAAAGTAGAGCAGGATGAAGATCAGCATCACCGCGACCGGGACGACGATCATCAGCCGGTTCCGTGCCCGCTCGTAGTTCTCGAACTGCCCGCCCCATTCCAGCCGGTAGCGCCCCTTCGGCAGTTCCACTTGTTCAGCGACCTTCTGCCGCGCCTCGGCCACGAACGTCCCCATGTCGCGGCCGCGGATGTTGGCCGTAACTGTGATCCGCCGCTGCCCCCACTCGCGGGTGACGGTGACCGGCCCGCTCACCACCCGCACATCGGCCAGCCGCGCGAGAGGGATTCGCTGCCCGTCCGGGGTGGCGACCAGCACCGCTCCGATCGCCTCCGGCGACCCCCGCCAGCGGTCCGGCAGCCGGACTACCAGCGGAAACCGGAGCTGCCCCTCGACCACCTCCGCCACAGGCAGGGTGCCGACCGCCCGGACCACGTCGGTGACGGCCTTGGCCGTCACTCCGTACCGGGCGATCTCGTCCTGCCGTACCTTGATCTGGAGTACCGGTTGCCCGGTCATCTGCTCGACCCGCACGTCGGCCGCCCCGTCGATCTTCTTGAGTACCGCCTCAATCTCGGCCGCCTTCGCGGTGAGCACGTCGAAGTCGTCCCCGTACAGCTTCACCCCGAGGTCGGCCCGGACGCCGGAGGTCATCTCGTTCATCCGCATCTC
>CAZBXY010000683.1:0-1532 GCA_964495365.1 uncultured Frigoriglobus sp.
CACAACACGCCGCCGATCATCCCGGTTCCGCGGGCCGAGGACCGGGCCCGGTTCGAGCAGATCGCGAAGGAAATCGCCGCGGTGCGCGCGAAGATGACGGCCCGCCGCACGGCCGCACAGCCGGAGTTCGACAAGTGGCTCAAAACCGCCACCGCGGCGAACGTGTTCGCCCACAACCCGCGCGAGGGGCTTCAACTCCACGCCCCGCTGAACGACGGCGCCGGGAGCGAGACGCGGTTCGCCTTCCAGGGGCAGGTGCGGAGCGCCAGTTTCGGCGATGCGTTCGGCTGGGTCGCCGGTCCGCGCGGCGGGAAGGCGTTCGCCGTTCAGCCGAAGGGCGCCGGCGGACCGCCGCAAATCCCCGAGGCCGGCGACTTCGACACCAAGCAACCGTTCACCGCGAGCGCGTGGGTGAAGCTCACGCGCGGCAACTCCGGCGGGGCGATCGTCGCCCGCATGGACCCGAAGAACAAGTACCGCGGCTGGGATCTGTGGGTCGAGGAGGGGCGGATCGGGACGCACGTCATCAACGCGTTCCCCGATGACGCGCTGAAGGTGGTCAGCAACACCCCGGCCCCGGTGAACCAGTGGTTCCACGTCGCGCTGGTGTACGACGGGTCCGCGAAGCCCGCGGGCGTCACGATTTACGTGAACGGCCGCCCGCAGGGCACCGCGACACAATACCAGACGCTCAAGAGCACCACGAAAACCACCGTGCCGCTCTCGATCGGCGAGCGCGACGGTGCCCAGAACCGCCTGCTCGGCGCGCACATCGAGGACGTGCGGCTCTACGACCGCACGCTCGCGGCTTTCGATGTCGATCAACTGATGCGCTACGGCGCCGCAGCCGACGCGGTGGTGAAGGGCGACAAGCGCACGCCGGCGGAGGTCGAGACCGCGTTCGGGTGGTGGCTGGCCACGTTCGACAAGCCGACGCGCGAGATTGAAGCCGAGATCGCGAAGTTGCAAGCGGAGGAAGCCGCGATCAAGACCCGCGGCACGATCGCGCACGTGATGAACGAGCGCACCGACCAGCAACCGGGGGCGTTCGTGCTGTTCCGCGGCGACTACGACAAGCGTCGCGACCCGGTGAAGGCCGATACGCCCAAAGCGATGCCCGGGATGCCGACCGACCTGCCCCGCAACCGCCTGGGTCTGGCGAAGTGGCTGGTGTCAAAGGACCATCCGCTCACGACCCGCGTCACGGTCAACCGCTTCTGGCAGGAGTTGTTCGGCACCGGGTTCGTGCGCACGAGCGGGGATTTCGGCATCGCCGGCGAACTGCCGAGCCACCCCGAGTTGCTCGACTGGCTGGCGATCGAGTTCCGCGACCCCACGCCGGGGCTGTGCTGTGCCGACCCGAAGCCGTGGGACGTGAAGCAGTTCTTCCGGTTGCTCGTGACGAGCGCCACTTACCGGCAAGCCGCGGTCGCGACGCCGGAGAAGCTCGACAAGGACCGCGACAACCGGCTCCTGAGCCGCGGCCCGCGGTTCCGCATGGACGCCGAGATGATTCGCGACCAGGCGCTCGC
>CAZBXY010000684.1:0-1526 GCA_964495365.1 uncultured Frigoriglobus sp.
CGGACGCGACCGCGCACCAGTGGGTCGGCGAGAAGCTCGGCGTTCGCGTGCTGCCGCTGGAACTGGTGAACCCGCGATTCTACCACCTCGATACGTGTTTCTGCCCGCTCGCCGCCGGCGAGGCGCTGTACTTCCCCGGCGCGTTCGACGCCTACGGTCAGCGCGTGTTGACGACGCACGTCCCGAAGCTGATCGCGGTGGCGGAGCCGGAAGCGCACCGGTTCGGGTGCAACGCGGTGGTGGTGGGCAAGACGGTCGTTCACAACAGCCGGTGTCCGCAGATGGCCGCAGACCTCGTGCGCGCCGGCTACAAGTCGATCGAAGTGGAGTTAGACGAATTCCTGAAGGCCGGCGGCAGCGCGAAGTGCCTGACGCTGCGCCTCGACGGCGAGGAAGCCGCGAGTTGGAAGTACGAACGGCCGATGTAACTTCCCGGTTCGCAACCATGCGCCGAGCGAAAGATTGTTCACCGGCGCGAACTTCGCGAACGGGTCAACATCACCCGCGAAGTGTCGAAATACTCGGTAGGGGACGGCAATCGGTTCTTGCGATTGCGGTGAATCGGCCCGCGATCCGGTCGTTATACCCCATACTTGAGCGTGTCCCGTGGGAGCGGCCCGAACATGGAAAACGATGTGGCGCCCGACTGGGTTTTCGTCGCGGTGGGTTTGCTCTTTGTCTTCGACGGGGTGTTCGCTCTCGTATCGGGTCGCACGCGGGCGAGTTACCAGGACCGGTGCGGGTTGACCCACTACGTCGATGTCTCTGGTGAACAGAACCCGATCCAGTTCCTCGCGCGGGTGATGCTCTCACTTCTGATCGGAACCGCACTGATATCGTACGGTGTTTACAGAATGCTCGGATGGATGTGATAGGCGAATGGCCGGTGCAAGCGCCAACGCTTCACCGGCCGTTCGCCCGGCCCGATCAGTAGTGCAACAGCAACTTCGGGGGCGGCTTGTTGCCGCGGCGGCTCAGGAGATACCGGATCAGCATCGCGATCACCGCGAGCAGGTTGCACACGAGCGCCAGATAGGCCCAACTGGTCCGCTCCAGGTTGTATTTGGCGTAAGCCAACTCCACCTCGTACTCGACGTCCGCGCGGGCCGCGTCGCCGGTCGCTTGCTGTCGCGCACTGGCGAACCGCTCGTCTTCCGCCTGACGAATCGCCCGCTCCATCCCGAACCCGTTGGCCACCTGAATCCCGGACAGCAGTAGCGCCGCGGTCGCCAACCCGAGGATCACCGCGTGCCGGTACGGCCACGCCTTCACTAGCGGCGGGATTTGTTGCGGGGGCACGTCGCCCAACGCACGATCGGCCCAGGCGAAACCCACGGCCAGAATAAGGCCGATCAGATAGAGCACCATCAGTTCCCAGTCGGAGCGTAACTTGTCGCGCCATTCTGTCGGGATCTTGACGGCCTTCGCCAGCGCGGTGTTGCTGGTCAGTCCGCCGTAGACCGCGTTCCACGGGCGCTGCGAGTAGACCGCCGACCCGCCCACGTAACTACCCACCCACGGGAAGC
>CAZBXY010000685.1:0-1517 GCA_964495365.1 uncultured Frigoriglobus sp.
CTCCAACGCCAACAGCACCTTCAGCTTCGTCGGCTCCTCGATCCGGCCCCCGACCGGCGCCACCGGCACGTGATCGAAAAATCCCAAAAAACCAACAACCAAAATCCCAACAAATATCCGTGTGCCTCGGCTCGTTTGGGATTGGGTTGTGGAGTTTTGGGATTTCCGCATTTGGGAGCTGCGACACGGGCCGGGGCGCCGGAGCGACCCGGCCCGTGTCGTGTTCTATGGTTCCGTGCGGGGCACGGACCGCGGCCAACGACACCGGGACACCGAACACGGATTCCGACTCGCAACCCGAACCCGCGACTGAGGTGATTTCCGATGAGTACCCCCGTTCTCGAACAACCCCGCACGACCCCGCCCGCGACCCGCGACGACTCGCTCGGCATCGACCGCGCGTTCGTCACGCAGATGGCCCGGATGCCGGTGCTGGCCGTCCTCTGGGTGGTCGCCGCGTTCGTCTCCCACCACGCGTGGGCCGCGATCTGGCCCGACGGGCTCAACGCCGGCCCGCTGGTCGTCATCAGCTTCGGCATGATCCTGGCCGCGTTCATCGACGGCTGGGCCTTGAAGGTTCCCAACTGGATCACCCTGCCCCTCGTGCTCTCCGGCTGGGCGCTGGGCGCGCTGCACGATTTCGGCGTCCCGGTCGATTCCGGCACCGGGAGCTTCGGGCTGGCCTTTTTGGGCACGGTCCTGGGGTTCGTCCTCCTGTTCCCGATGCTCGCGATCCGCGGCGTCGGCGAGGGCGACGTGAAGATGCAAATGGGCTTCGGGGCGTGGGTCGGCGCGTACTTCGGCACCGGCGGGACCACGGCGGCGGTCGAAATAGGCTCGCTGCACGGGCTGGGGGTGGTGTTCTGGGCGTTCTGCTTCGGCGCGGTCGTCGGCGGGGCGTTCGGGATGGTCATCATCCTGGTGCGCCGCAAGTTCGGCCAGAACGCCGGCATCGTCCGCGAGATCTTCAACGACCTGCAACTGTTCGGCACCGGGCAGGTGAGCGCCGCGACCCGGCAGGCCCAGGAGCGCCGCAGCCGGTGGGTGAAACTGCCCTACGGCATCCCGCTGTGCGTCGGGTTCATCATGTACCTGCTGTACATGCTCGTGTTGATGGCGTGACTTGTGACGGCGAAACGGTCGAACTTCCGTCCCGATCCGAAAAATCCGGTAACTCGCAACAGCCGGGCGTTTCGGGGTGAACTATAGAACTGGCAGTCTGCGAATTTTCTGTACGTCCACGAAACTCCGAAACACTGAAGGAACCCGACCCGCCCGGCCGATTCTGAGGGCGGGGAGAAAAGGCGCAACGCCGTGCAACCCTGGTAAACCCGGCAAGATCCGGGCGACCCGGGAAAGCGGAACGAGCGGCGCCCCCGGGTCACGACCAACAGCGGGCTTTGCGGCCCCGGTCATCACCCGATCCCGATGACCGGAGCCGGTGCGTTCGGCCGCGTGGGCCGCGCGCACGACCGGCGGCGCCAGTCGCGTCGCCGGGCCTCTGGTCGTCTCACGCC
>CAZBXY010000686.1:0-1507 GCA_964495365.1 uncultured Frigoriglobus sp.
GCCGGTCGGCGGTCAGTCGCTTCTCCAGTGCGACAATGTTCTTCTCCCACCTGGCGAACGGATCGACGGGCCGCGGGGGCGGGGCGATCGCGGGCGGCTGGGCCGGAGCGCAGAGCAAGAGGAGTGCGAGCATCGGTGCGGTTCCGTGAGGACGAGTTCCCGGCAGAATAACCCAATCGCCGCGGGCGTGTGTACAATTTCCCTCTCAATCCGCACACCGGGATCGTTCCATGAGCCACACACCGCCCGAACCCGGTTCGCCGGCGAGTTCCGGCACCCGCCGCGCGTTCCTCGTGGGCAGCACGGCGGGTATCGCCGGGACCGCGATCGGGGCCGGGGCCGGCCGGGTGCTGTTCCCGCCCCGCGCGCCGGACCCGCTCCCGCCCGTCGAGGTCGAGAAGCCGCTGCCGGTGGGAACCAAGTTGTCCTACGCGCAGTTCGGCGAGGATCTGGTCGCCAACAGCCTGTTGGCCTACATGCTCAAGATCGACAAGCCGACGTACCTCGACATCGGCGCGTGGGATCCGATCAACTCGAACAACACGTACTTCTTCTACCACCGCGGGGCGCGCGGCGTCGTGGTCGAACCGACCCCGCAGTACGCGGAGAAGCTGAAGCAGGTGCGCCCCGAGGACAAGGTATTGGGCATCGGGATCGGGATCACCGACGCAACCGAGATGGACTTCTACGTGATGAGCGAAGCCCAGCAGAACACGTTCGACAAGGCGCACGCAGAGAAGTTCGTGAAGGAGCGCGGGTACAAGATCGAGCGGGTCATCAAGATCCCGCTCGTGAACATCAACCGGGTGATGGCCGAGCACTTCGGCGGCGCGGCCCCGGACTACCTGTCGATCGACGTGGAGGGACTGGAGTTCGAGATCGCGAAAACGATCGACTTCGACAAGTTCCGGCCGAAGGTGATTTGCGTCGAGACGTTGGTCGCCAACACGAACCGGCACAACCCGGCGATCGCCGAGTTCATGGCGAGCAAGGGCTACGAGGTCCGCGGGCGCACGTTTCCGAACACGTTCTTTATGGACAGATCGCTCTTGAGTGACAAAGATTCCCAGTAGCCTACTCTCCCCACGGCGCAGTCATGCCACCGGACGACCCCACTGTTATTGAATTCGACGTGCGCACCGACGAGATGCTCGTCAACATGGGGCCGCAGCACCCCAGTACGCACGGCGTGCTCAGGCTCGTGCTCCGCACCGACGGCGAGGTCATCTCCGACGTGCAACCGCACCTCGGCTACCTCCACCGGTGCGCCGAGAAGATCGGTGAGAACGTCACGCCGATCCAGTTCATCCCGTACACGGACCGGATGGACTACCTCGCCGGGATGAACATGAACCTCGGCTTCTCGCTCGCCGTCGAAAAGCTGTGCGGGCTGAAGATCCCCGAAAAAGCGCAAATCATTCGCGTGCTGATTAGCGAACTGAACCGGATCGCGTCGCACCTGGTCGGGATGGTCTCCTACGGCCTCGACCTCGGCACGTTATCGCCG